>JBAXVB010000071.1:0-15009 GCA_037129415.1 Deltaproteobacteria bacterium | reverse complement strand
AGAAGATTCGGATTTATGCTGATCTTTTTGTTGGTACTCTTGCATCTCTAAAAATTCCTTGCTAAATGGATAAGGAAACTGTCGTTCAATGTCGTTCCAGTATCACATACGTCTTGGTTTGTACAGTCAAGACCGGGCAATTAACAAGCAGCAGAAAAATAATTTGCTACATTAATAACAGAAACCCCGGCTTTGCCACAGGATTAGCATTCTGGCAAACCTTATTTTCTTAACCCAATTAACAAAAAAAAGGAGCGTCTTATGGATGTTGTATGGCTATCCCGATTGCAGTTTGCAGCGGCAACCATGTTTCATTTTCTCTTTGTCCCACTGACTTTGGGCCTTTCGATTATATTGGCCTGGATGGAAACCCGCTATGTACGAACCGGGGATGAAACCTATCTGCGGATGACAAAATTTTGGGGCAGGATTTTCCTCATCAATTTTGCCCTCGGCATTGTCACCGGGATCACACTGGAATTCCAGTTTGGCACCAACTGGTCCCGCTATTCCGCCTTTGTGGGGGATATTTTCGGATCGCTTTTGGCCATTGAAGCAACAGCAGCCTTTTTTCTGGAGTCCACGCTCATAGGAGTATGGGTTTTCGGGTGGAAAAAACTATCCGCCAAAGCCCATGCAACGGTTATGTGGTTGATTGCCTTTGCATCCTCCTTGTCCGCTGTCTGGATCATCACCGCAAACGCCTGGATGCAGCATCCGGTCGGTTATACCATTCGCGATGGCCGGGCGGAGCTGGTTGATTTCGCCGCTGTGATTTTCCAGAAATTCGCCATTATGCAATTCTTCCACACCATCAGCGGAGCGTATATCCTGAGTGCATTTTTTGTAATGGGTATCAGCGCCTATCACCTTTTGAAAAAACAGCACATTGACTTTTTCACCCGGTCATTTAACATGTCGCTGGTATTCGGGCTGGTGTGTTCGCTGTTCATCATCGTTGAAGGCGATCTTCACGCCGTTGACCTAGCTTTAAAACAGCCTGCCAAGCTGGCTGCCATGGAATCGCATTGGGAGACCACCGCAAATGCGCCACTGTATCTTTTCGCCATTCCGGATGAAAAGAACGAGAAGAATTCCGTTCAAATCGGCGCAGTACCCGGACTGCTCAGTTTTCTGGCGTTTCGGGATACCAATGCCGTTGTCAAGGGGCTGAAGGATATCCCCATGGATGAGCGGCCTCCGGTTCTGCTGACCTCAATTGCCTTTAAGGCCATGGTGGGGCTAAGCATGTATTTCGCCCTGATGACGATTCTGGGATGGTTCAAACGCAACCGTCTGATGCAGAGTCCGCTATATCTGAAGCTGATGCTGTTTTCCATTCCACTTCCCTATATCGCCAATGAATTGGGCTGGATGCTCGCAGAGGTTGGACGCCAGCCCTGGATCGTCTATGGCCTGATGAAGACATCGGATGCCGCATCCCCCATTGCTGGTTCTCAGGTGCTGACATCCCTGATTGCTTTTTTACTGGTTTATGGACTTCTTGGTGCTGTTGGAGTCTATCTGATTTCAGCTCATGTTAAAAAAGGTCCGGCGGAATTGTGATGGCCATGTCATCACGAACCCTGAATCCGGCCTGAATCTGGCCTGAATCCGGTTTAACAAAAACCGGTACGACCGAACAGCCTTTCACATCAACGTGTCTGCTACTTCAGACAATATAACGGAGGACGATCATGACATTGCAAACCACCTGGTTTTTTCTTTGGGGCCTGTTATGGGCGATTTTTTTTATGATGGATGGATTTGATTTTGGCGTGGGGACCCTGTTGCCATTTATCGGAAAAACAGATGACGAGAAGCGCATCATGATAAATACCATCGGTCCGACATGGAACGGTAACGAGGTATGGCTGATCACCGCGGGCGGAGTCACCTTTGCGGCGTTTCCAAAAGTCTATGCTGTCATGTTTTCATCACTTTATTCAGCGCTGATGCTGATTCTGTTTGCATTGATTCTGCGAGGGGTTTCCTTTGAGTTCCGCAGTAAGGTGGAATCACCCATCTGGCGCAGATTCTGGGATGGATGCAGCTTTGTTGGAAGTGCTGTCCCGGCGATTTTGTTTGGGGTTGCCTTCGCCAATATTTTCAAAGGAATTCCCATTGATCAAGATGGCATTTATCAGGGCAATCTTCTTACCTTACTTAATCCTTATGGACTATGCGGCGGCATATTGTTTCTGCTTCTGTTTCTGCAGCACGGCGCGCTGTGGCTGAGTATCAGAACTGGAAATGGTCTTCAGCAGCGTGCGATTCAGACGGCAAACCGGTTGTGGCCGATCGTGCTATTTGCTGCGGTTGTGTTTTTGGTTTTCAGCAAATTCGCCACCCATCTCTACGACAATTATCTGGAACACCCGGCGCTGTTTCTGGTAATCCTGATAACCGTCCTTGCCCTTCTTGGTATTAAATATTTTCTCAAAAAACAGCGATATGGCATGGCGTGGATCGCATCGGCAATAACCATTGTCGGCGCAACTTTTTTTGGCGTGATCGGCCTTTTTCCCAGCCTGTTTCCGTCAAGCATTGATCCATCGTTCAGCCTGACGGCTTTCAACGCCTCTTCGAGTCCCTTGACCCTTACCATCATGCTGGGCGTTGTCATTGTCTTCATTCCGATTGTCTTGGCCTATCAAGCTTGGGCATACAACCTGTTCAAGTCCAAAACAACGTTGGAAGACCTTGCTTACGAGGATGCATATTAATTGGAATCAGGAATGCCTGTTTTTCAATAAATGAAAGACACTGAACGAAGCGTTCCACCGAATCGGCAAGGAAAGACGCTCGCCTCCCGGTGAACTCGTTTTATGCGTTTGAGATGAATGCCTCACTGCAACATAAGGCAGTGGTTGACACATGGAATGGGTATAAACAAAACGCATCCATAAAATATGAAAAGAGGCGGACACAGAATGAGATTTACGGTGTCCGCCTTTGGTTTCAGAGAGAAATTATGCCCACAGTGATACAGATATTCGGATGGAGACTGTTTTTTTATGCCAATGAAGCTGATTCTACCGGATTATGTGGTTGGGTGCGGATACAGCAACGAGAGTGTTATGGAGTCTGTTGAAAAATTGAATCGCGCAATAGAATTGCACGATATTTGCAAGTATAAGGCACCTTTTATTGTAACAGTGCTGCAAAAACGCAATTTTCACCGGCTTGTAGTATGAAAACCACAAAACACTCTTTTCATCACAACATTCAACTATTACAAAGAAAGATTCTGCAATGCCTTCAGCTCTTTTTTCGTAAGATGGCGATCTTCAACCCCAATTACTTTAGCTTTCTTTTGACAGGCTTTACATAAACCAGTTTTCTGGTTGTAAGATGGAACTGCAGGATGAACCGGACACATGGGCTGACCTAAAACCGGGATAACTTTGGTCTCTCCCTTTAAAAACGAAATCACTGCTGGATCTTTGTCATATCCTCTCAGACCATTTGTGATAAGTTTCCATTTGCAAGAAGAGCAAAGTTGCCTGGCCTGATCTATTGCTGGGGATTCAGGGTGGTGCAGGCATTTGAGTACCATGATCGCGTCGGTATGTTTATCTTGAGTAATTTCCCGCGACCGAACGGCAGGCTTTTTGGGTTTGTCAGTCCTCTTGACCTTGCCTATTCCAGCAGTTTTCTTTTGCTGAGAGGACCTGGGCATTTGAACCTGAATGGTTGGAGTTATCATCTGAGATTGTTCCTCCACAGATTCTTCTGATTCAATTTCTTTGCCTGGCGACAGAGATTCCTCATCTACTCCGGCATAATTGAATTTCCTGACCGGATGATGTAAAGGGATATCCTGAGAGGTTGTAATCTCAAGAGATGTTGCTATTAAATCAATGCTTTTATCCTTAATGTTCTGAAGATTTCTTTGTTTCTCTGCTATCATAGTCTCGACAGCCTTGAGAATTGCCTTATACTCCTCAATGTCATTTGAATAAGCAATGGCCATCTCATCATAAAATTTAAATACATTCACGGCATTATCATCAAGTGTGATTGACATGGTAAGATATTCCCTTTTATTTTTTGTAGTTACAAACTCTCGAATGGAAGTTTAGGTAGTATTATAAGAGTTTAAATTAATAAATCAATATAATGTTTCATTTCTATTGACATATTTCATTACCGCAATGATCACAAACTCTTTTTGCATCAATGATGTTGACAGCGTCCCTATTCACTACTGAGTATCCGCGCCAGAATGATGCAGTTTTTTTCATAAAGAATTTCGTGTGCGCCAACTTCCGCCAAACGGGTCTTTTTGGTGATCAGTAAATCCCCTGGAACCGGCTTACGCATCTGAACAAATTTTTGGGTATAAAACATGAAGCTGGGCAGGGTATGTCCCCACATCACCGCACGTTCGGGAAGCCGGGAGGCGATCAGCGCCGCTTCCCGGGCCGGAGACTGCATCAACTCTCCGATGCGCGGCATCAGGACTATATTGATCAGAAGCAGATAGGCTACGGAAACCACGATGGCAGGCCTTAGATATCCGGATTGTTTGACAGGGAAAAGAAGCATCACGGAAACGGCCAGAAGGCCGCAGAAAGCATAATAGCTCGCACCAAAAAGCGGCTGGCCGGCCCCGACCATGCAGACGGCGAAATCATCACGGATGTATGGCGACAAGAGCGGAATGGTCAGCGGAAGAATCAAAAATAGCCATAGAAAAGCGGCTGCTGGCGCAAGATAGGATCGCAGATCCGCTAATTTCTCATAAACGCCCCCATACAGGATAAAAAGCGGCGGGAATGCGCTGAGAATATAATGGGGGAGTTTGGTACTCCCAAAGGAGAACAGGATCAGAACAAACCCAACCCAGATAAAACAGAAACGATATACGTCCTGCTTCAGGAGCGATTTGGCATGGCGAATAAGGGCGAACAGCAGGCCGCAATGTGGAAGCGTTCCAACAATGATCACTGGAACATAATAGAAAAGTGATCCGGAGTGTCCTTCAAATGTCCGGGAAAATCGTTCCAAATTGTGTTTTAGAAAGAAATCCTGTATAAAGATCATGCCCTGATCCAAGTATTCCAGCACATACCAGGGAAGGGCTATAGCAATAAAGATCAGAATCGCTGGAAAGTTAAAAACCATCTTCAGCCAGAGCCGGAACTGCCTTTGCGTTAAGCAATAAATCAGGCTGACACCAAAAGGAATTACAACTGCTACCGGGCCTTTGGCCAGAAAACCAAGCCCTGCATAAATAGCGGCGGTATAAATCCGTTTTTTCTGGTTTTTTGTGTATTCATATAGATGAAAGAGACATTGAGTCAGGAAAAGATTCAGGATGGAATCAACAATCGCAGCCTTGCCGGTAATGGTAATCTGAATAGCGCTGATGAAAAACAAGGCTGACAGAAAACCGCTTTGAAGCCCTACATGGCGACGGGTAAATTTGAAAATCGCCAACATCCACAAAAAAGTCGCCAGGGCGGATGGGAAGCGGGCTGCAAATTCATTCTGGCCTAAAATTTTGAAGCTGATCACCTGAAGCCAGTATATCAGAATTGGTTTATCATATTGCGGTGAGCCATTGATATGAGCGGTGAGGTAGTTTCCGTTTTCAAGCATTTCCCGGCTGGCCTCCGCGTAAAACCCTTCGTCCTCGTCAAAAAGTGGAGCCGCCCCCAGCAGGGGAAAGAGGCTGAGAAAAGCAATGCAAAACAGAATTGCTATCCGATAGTCAAAATTGGGAAATCGGCAGTTAAGCCATTTCATGATCGTATCCTGTAGTTGAGGTCGGGAAATTCCAGCCCTTTGAATAATGAAAAGCTTCATGGAAACCATCCAGAAAATGGAAAATTATCATGTTTCACGCTGAAATGAAAGTCGTCATCGTCGATTTGCGTGCAAACGTTTGTCGCGGTGGGAATCCTGTATGTCAGATTTCAGCTATCCCCTCCACACAGCACTTCTATCTACCAAAAACCTGCTGGGTTTCCCAAAGCTTGTTACAACAACATCTTTCTTGGCGCGAGTTGCAGCGACATATAACAGCGCTCTCTCATGGGTTTCCCCCTCATTTTGAATCACGGAATCACTTGTTTTAGTCCATTCGCCTTCAAGTGGAACAATGCCATCGTTGACACCGGCGATAATGACCCGATCAAATTCAAGGCCTTTGACCCGATGCATTGTCGCCAGCCGGAGCCCTTGTTTTCTTCTGTCTTCTGCTTCACTGCGTTTTACAAAATAGATTTCTTTTCCTTTGGCCTTGAGTGCGCCTTCATACTGTTTTAAAAGATCATGGGTCCTGGCTAACAGGCAAACTTCATTAAGCGCTCCGCCTTCCTGCTCGACTTGATTCAGGTATCGCAAAATGAATTCAATTTCGCTCTGGAAAGATGCCATGTTTTCAACCTTGGGCATTACGCCGTGGGTGAGTGATTTATATCCCTTCTGATCATCCACGCCACCATCAAGATCATCGAACCGGATGCCTTCCAGCAACCCCACAGCCCATCGCCTGTTTTCTTCCGTGGTCCGATAGTTGATCTTTAATCGCTTTCCCCTGCCGCGGATATTGATTCCGCATTTCTCCAATATGACCTTATGGCGATAAATTCGTTGATGCGCATCTCCCACAATGAACAAATCATTTTTCTTCTCAGGCCCAGGGATCATCTGCCGGATGAGTCTGAATGCCGAAGCGCTCATATCCTGTGCTTCGTCAACAATAACAGCCTTGTATGGGAGGACATCGCCTTTCTCGCGGATAAGAGCGCATGCATCACTCATGGCATCGTCCACTTCCCTTAAGTTGTTTTCATTCAAGAGAACCCTGTATTCTTCAAATAAGGGCCAGATGGCTTTTCTGTTCTGCCGGCTTAATCGTATGCCTCTTCCCACACGGGGTGCTTTCAAATAGTCATTAAATGAGAATATGGCCTGCGGTTGGATAATCCGCTCCCATTCTTCCCGGTAAAAACCATCATCATAACCCAGATCATCGGGCGCAAGGGTCAGCGCTTTTTCCCATAATGGCCAGGTTCGTTCCCCGTAATCGATATTGTATGTATAGCCGCTTCTTCGCAAAAAACCGGATACCCAGCGATCCAGGTTCACCACTTCAATCCGGCGCATGAGTTTATCAGTACATATTTTTGATAGATTCTCCTTGATATCTGCAGCCAGATTTCGGGTAAATGTTGTAAAAAGAATTTTGTCGTTCTCATCTGTGAAGGCGTTTTCAACCAGCCATTTTGCCCGGTGGATGGCGACAATGGTCTTGCCTGTACCGGCTCCTCCCAGAACCCGAACAGGTCCGTTCCAGTTTCTTTCCACCAGACTGCGCTGAGACGGATGGAGGAACACGCGCCACTTTTCCAACGGCGCCATCAAAATTTCTTGCAGGATCAGATCATCATCCGCGACAAAGAAGCAGTGCTTGGTATCCGGATTTTCAAGGGCTGCATCATAGTTCTCGGTATCTATTTTCACTTCAGGTGATTTGTCAAATTCCCTGAATACTTCCTCCAGGGAATATCCTGCGGCGAGAGCGGTAAGCGCTTCATGGGCTTCCGTGGGGATTTGGGCTGCCGCCTGATCGAGCTGCGCTTCCGAACAGATAAGGCGGACCAGGGGAATAAGTTCGGCTGGAACACCGATTTTTAAAAGATGACGGTCATGAATGGATGCAAATAGGCATTCATGACCGTTTTTCAGGGGCGATGCGTCTGTTTCAGCGGGAGCAATTCGGGTATCGTCAACATCATATATCTGAAGGCTTCCGGTTTCAGGGTTTATCGTGCATTTTTTGTTTTTCGCCCATTCATACGCCTTGTCATGGTGGTCCACCCACAGGAGCACATAGACGTTTCCTTTATCCGGTTTTTTAACGATCCCCCGGTAGGTCTGATCGATTCTTACTGAGCGCAGCGTCGGATCTTTAAACTCGCTGTGTTTTTCATAATTAATACTGGGCATCGTTGGGTTATTCCTGAATTTGGTGATGAATTCGAAAACCTTTCCCTGCATTTTTTTGGGGATAGCTGCAAATGCGCCTAAGAACTCCGAGGAGATCGCCACTTTTATATCATTCATTGGTTCTATACTCCCTAAGAAAAAAAATTTATTTGAACATCTTTTTCCACCAATCTTTTATGGACATGAATAGCTGTGCATCTGCAAGAACTTCTGAAATCGGAACCGTCTTCCAGCCAAAAGCCACGAAATGATTCTGATATTCAATTTCTTGATCTGTCAGGAAGGCGATTCTTAGCGATTCCCAGCCAAGTTCAGCACAGGCCAGGATTTCACCATTGCCACCTTCAAGCTCATAACCGGCTTCAGGCATGGGCCAGCCATTGTCTCGCAGTAGAGCAAGAAGGCCGTGGTATCGATCATCAGTCATTTCCATGACTGCATCCCAGTTGTCTGGCGCTGTCTCATCCTTGGTCTCTGACATCCTGTCATCATCCGGCTCCTTGAAAATCGTTATGGTGTCATAGGCTTTTGCCTTATTGCCCTCGGATGTCACAAAAAAAGTATATGGCAGAAATTGATAAAAATTATAAAGTCTCAAAAAGCCATTCCAGCTTGACTGAAAACCGGGTTTGTCTTTTTTCGTTTTTTCATCATCAAAAAAACAGCCAATGCTGACTCCGTAAGGTTCACCTGGAGGCGACAAGGCTTTTTTTTCAACCACGACAAACTGCTTTAAAAACGTATCTCCAGCCAGGCTTCTCTGATCATAATTGCCATAGAGACAGCTTTCGCTCAAACCGGGGCAGTCCGATTCTTTCATTTTTTCAGCCATTGCCTCCGGCATCAAGGTTTCAACATCATCCGTCCACTTCCTTACTGCATCTCCATCTCCGTAGCGTTTGGGATCAACATGCATTAAAGCGGCAACAAACATGAGCTGCCGCCATTTTTCTTCATCAGGATTTTCAAGGAAATGTATAAGCAGATCAAAGCTGTTGTATTTGATGTGATTTTTAAAACGAGCCAGATCATATCCCTCCAATAGCGGCTTGAAATTGCCTCCGGATGGCAATCCAGCCGGGTCCAGATAATCCTCAAAAAAACTCTTTTGGGTTTTAAACTTATTTTCCACGTCATGCCAGGATAGCGACCAGATATGATACTTTCCGGTCTGGACAATCGCCATTCTTTGAGCCATGTCCTGGCCAATACGATTATGGTGGTAGGTAAACCCGTCCAGAAATACAGCAATCGGTTTGATGCCGTCATTAAAACGGGCGGACTTGATTAAAAAATCAGCTCTTGACGGGACGCTGATCCCATTTGATTCTCCCAGTTCCACCTGAGGCTCTATATAATAAGCCTTGTCACCGACTTTTAAAAAATATCCCGGTTTGCCGTTCACCAGATCATTTTTGAGTATTAGCGGCAACGCTGGTGAACGGTATAATTTGAGCGCGCCAAGAAATCTAACTTCGAGCTCGCTCTCAATAAACGTATTAAAGGGGATATCACTGATATTTTCTGTCTTGACCAGTTTTTCACGGTAGCTCAAGATTTCTGCAAGCAGCGCAACGGCTGTCTCTCGGGATGTTTCCGGCATATTGTAACTGTTACGGTATGCAAAAAGGCAGCGATAGCAACCATCTTTTTCCTCATCCTGATTACAGGCGCAGGACTTTAATGCTTCGAGTGACATTTCCAGTACATCCATCAACTGGTTTTCCGTTTGCATGAGCTGTTTAAGATAACCCGTTCCGCCCGGAACCGTATCATACAGGACCAGATATTTCCGCTTGAATGAGGAATCTGGCATCGGTTCTTCATGGACAGTGGTTTGCAGGTGGTCTATTTTTCCCTTGAATCTTTTTTTAAGTCCAAGCTGTATGGCGGCAATGAAAGACTGAAGCTTTCGGTTTGATTCAGATATGATGTCAACCGGGAGCAAAATCCGGATCGCCTCGGACATAAACTGGCGATACAGGTATATGCAGTCAATCAGGCTCTTGTCGCTCTCCTGGTCTCTGGAGGTACAGGTATAGGCATGAGAGGGTTCATTGCTGTCTTCCTGAACCTTGCCGCAGACCCGGCAGAGAGAAAAACCCTTCCGGGGCATTTCCTCGCCTGCAATGGAAACCTTGTCTCCAATCTCCGCCTTTTCGCCAAAATTGATTTCACAAAAATCCACCTTGGACAGAAACTCGAAACCAAAAGGAAAGTCCGCATCCACTTTGTATGCATCGACCTTGTGCTTGTCGTCAAATTCCACCAGCATCTGTTTATTATAAAACACAGGCTCGCGATCATCGGAGTCATCCGTGATCCGGCTCTCCCTGTCGGAAGTGGCGGCAAAAACCTGCCGCATACGGAGCATCAAGCGTTTCTGGCCGGCATCCGCCCATAAGGGGCTTCCGCACTTGACACAAACCTGCTTGTCCTCCTGCACGCCAAGCAGTTCTTTATGGGAGCAGTTGTTGCAGAATCGCCAGGTTTCAATTTCGGATACAGCCATGTCCACCTGGTCGATTTTTACCTTTCTGCCTTCGGCGTAAAATGTATTGGCAGGAGCAAGTTCCGCAAGAGCGCTTACCGCTGGGCGTTCATACTCATAATTCCAGGTGTCGTAGGAACTTTCCCCTTCCTGAACTCTCAGTTTTTTTCTGTAGATCAGGGAATGGAGCATTACCCCGGCTTCCGGAAAAGCATAGTTTGGGAGCAGTCCTTCATCCGTGAAGAAATTAAAGGTGTTGCGGTCGCTGATGTTTTTTACCAGCGCCTGAAGAGCCGATTTTTCAATATTTAATTCCCGGAGTTCGATGTCATAATTTTTATCTTTCGGACCTGTCATTTTCTTTTTGATTTTTGTGTTCAATATACGGACTTTTTTCCGCAAGGAATCCCGCTCCAGACTGCGGCCATGAAGTCCGTTCATGATGCGGTAATGATGGCTGCCCTGCCAGTCACGGTCGCCTTTAACAAACACCTTCAACTGGGCCTCGGATTCCGGGCTCAATCCGGACCCGCTGTTTTTGAAAAGATCAACGAACTGATCAAAAAAGTCCGTCTGGTTTGTTTCAATGTAATGAATCAGGCTGTGGGGAAACTTTTTCCGATCAATTTTTTGATTGGGCGCTCCCAGATTGCTTAACACCTGTCCCAATTGCTTGGGCAGGGATGCGCTTGAATCGTTTGCTATCCATTTGTCAAAACAAAAGGCGGTAAACTGTCGCTCCAGTATAGCAGAGGCATCCAGAAAAATACCAGGAGAGTCGATATGTCCGGCCAGCATCACTTCGGGCTCGGCATAAAAATACAGATCATGGGGCCTTGCATTGGCGACGGTCAGGTTCAGCGCATTTCCGTCCCGCCTTCCAGCTCGCCCGATTCTCTGCATGTAATTGGCCTGCGCCGGTGGTACGGAACACAAAACCAGTGAGGAGAGATCGCCAATATCAATGCCCATTTCAAGTGTGGGGGTGCAGGACAAGAGGTTTGGGTACCAGGGCTTACGAACGGCTTCATCTGCTTTGAACTCCTTCTCAAGCGCTTCACGTTCAGTCCTTTTCAATAGGCCGGTATGTTCCCTGGCGAATATTCTCTCAACATCACCCGTTGCATACAGTTTCCCATAATAATCCCTCCCGGCTTGAAAGGCTTCATAATTACCGGGACAGTAAAAACGCTGGCAGGGAGAATTTTCAAAGTGAATGCTTTCTTCTTCCGCCACGGAAATATTATGCCCGCAGATCCGGCAGCGAAACTGCCTGACTCTGGATGATACCCTGAGAGCTTCCGGCCGTATCCCCCACACCATATCGCCTCTTACCGATTTTTCTGTCAGCACTCCCTGGGAAACCAATACTTTCAGAACAATGTCGTAAACATCTTTTGATACGGTCATGACAATCGGTGAAATGGTGTAAAAGCATTTATCCACCCAGCTCTGATACCAGGTGTTGCGGGATGATGTGGCGCTGAATATCTGATCAAAGCGGCCGCCTCTCCGGGTAGTCAAAAAAGAGGGGGTTCTGGAATTAGGGCCAAAATTCGGCATCAATATTTTTTGGTTGATCACAAAAGGCGTGCCGTAGCTTTCAATAAACGAATCCAGCGCTGGCAGATATA
Organism: Deltaproteobacteria bacterium; assembly: GCA_037129415.1. Classification (GTDB taxonomy): domain Bacteria; phylum Desulfobacterota; class Desulfobacteria; order Desulfobacterales; family Desulfatirhabdiaceae; genus RAAP-1. The sequence continues at coordinate 2,922 of JBAXVB010000071.1, read as the reverse complement.
TCCCGCCCTGATTTTTCAGGTGAACAATAAGGCCAAGCAGAAAGCGGATCAGCAGGTTCCGTTCGACTCTTCTTAACAATCCGATCTCGTTTTGGAGCGCTTCAAGCATGCGCTCTGGCGTGACTCGGAAATAATCGAGCCGTTGGCGAACTTTTCGCCGAATACGGTGGATGCATATTCCAGAAGGTCTCTCTGCTCTTCCTGGTTTCCCAACGTAGCCGATGTTCCCACGCAGCAGAGATAATCCTTTGATGTGGCAAGGCGGGCCTTCAGTCGCCGGATCAGGCAGCCCAGGTCAGAACCCTGCGCCCCGTCAAATGTATGGAGTTCATCCACCACCAGGAAACGCAGAGTGTCCGGACTGTTGTGCAGCCAGAGGGGACGGTCGTCTGGTCGGATCAGCAGATAGTCCAGCATCTTGTAGTTGGTAAGCAGGATATCCGGTGGCGAAAGCCGAATGGTATGCTTATCGGAAATCAACCGTTCCTTGGTCATGAACATGGACGGGTCTTTTTCCTGTTGGCCGATATAGATTCCCGCCTGACATGTCCTTTGAGGTTGCTGTTATGGATCCGTTTAGCCAGCCGGCTGGCCTGATCCGTGGCAAGGGCGTTCATAGGATAGATGAGAATTGATTTTATTCCCGGCTCTCCCCTGTGCCGGTAGCAATAGTCAAGGATGGGATAGATGAAGCATTCCGTCTTTCCGGACCCGGTGCCTGTGGCGACAATGGTGGATTGCGGGTTTGGGCCGGACAGGCGATCAAAGGATTTTTCCTGGTGCAGATAAGTCGAAAACGGCATGGGCAGGTCCGGGAAATAGTCGGCCTCTCCGTTGCCGTGTTGGAATGGAAGCTGGATGTCAAGAAACGGGCCTTTGAAGACATTGCCGGGTTCAGCAAGAAAATCCTCAAGGATGTTGGAGAAAAACGGCGTTGTTATTGGAAAGGTGGTGCGCAGAAAATCCTTGATTCCTTGTTCAACGTGCCCGGCCAGGACGGATGGGATCATTATGTCATCGACCTTTCTTCCATTTGATCAGTCTTTTATTGCATTCATCAATTGGCAACCTTGGATTGATGGACATTATCTTTTTCAATTTTTCGTAAGCTGTCTTGGTGGAAATCAGGTCATGTCTCACCAATTCATCGAATATCCAGAGGATGCCATGAACCGGGATGTTGTTTTGTTTGGCAATTCTTCGGAGTGCGCCGTCCCCGGTCAACAGCGTCGCAGAAAGTAATTCGGCAAGGTAAAGGCAGGAGCAATCGGGAATGGAAAGCGCGCGGTGTTTCACTTCCAGACGCTGGATTTGTCCCAGTTCATCGAAGCTGAATGTCTTTTTGATAAGCTTTCCGTATTGAATGAAGGTATCCAGATGACCAGCATTAATCTCATGGATTTCTGCTCTGACAAAATCGGTTATATAAAATTCATTTTCCAACTGGAAAAATGGCTCAATCAAATCGATTTTCAAAAGATCAATCAGGATGCCTGCATCATTCACAAGAAGGATCATGAAGCGATCTGAGCCTCCTTTTCAAACTCATCCAGCGATAAGTTCAGGAGTTCAGCCGCCTTGCTGAAACTGATGATCTGCTCGGCTGCGGCATGCAGGACCATCTGTTTAAAGCGGTTTGCCTTTTCCTTGCCTTCATACGATCCGGGTTCTGATTTTTTCCAACCTTGCATACCCACAAAGATATTAAAGCGACGATAGGTATTTTCCGAAATAATTTTTAAATGAGAGGCTCTGGCCATAATCGCCTGTATGGACATCCCGTATATCCCTTTGAGTCTTTTCAATTCCCATTCGGTGATTTTACTGCGCTGTCGCCCCAGTTCCTCTATCATGATCTCCTTGGGCAGCAGCAGCGCCCCGGCAAACGTATGGCAAAGTTTTTCCGGCTTCGCCTCAGTTGCATCCGAAAAGTCAAGCATCAGATGGCCCAGTTCATGGGCTACGGTGAATCGCTTGCGGACCAGGTCGGCATTTTCCAAAATGGTAATCACAGGTATTTTTAAATTCTCAACGAATCCGGAAAGCCCGTCAAACAGATGGTCGGATGCCACGTCAAATATTTTAACCCCTTTATCTTCCAGAATCTCTATTAAATGGGGAATGGGGCCATTGCCCAGTTGCCATTTTTCCCGGATATCCCTGGTGGCGCGTTCAATATCGTCGTAGCTGGTAATCCGGATATCAATTACCGGATTCTTAAACGACGGCTCAATATTGAGAATTTTCTCTATCTCAAGATATTTTTGAATAAAGTCAATGGTTTGATATTTGATCCGGTCTTCTTCTTTTTTTGACAGACGGGCGCGTTTTCGAAATTCAATTCCCGCGATGCAAACCTTTGAGGAGCGGAAGAAATAATCCACCTTCACATCAAGGGCCTTGGCCAGGGCGAGCAAAACCTCACTGCCGGGATTGATCCGCCCTTTTTCGTACTTACTGAGGGCTTGTTTGCTGACAATGGAACCGGTTTTGAGCGCAAGAGCATCCAGGCTCATGCCAGCCATTTTCCTTGCGGCATTCAGCCGTTCACCAAAATTGGTAATCATAACCTCACCTCCTTTGGTTGACAATTATCACTATATTGAAAAGTTTGTCAACCAAAGAGAAGGAATGTAATAACGAAATAGTGGAATGGTTTGATTAATTTTCTTGTGTTTCGTGGTTTCATTGCCTGAAATCATGCATACCCGGTTGAAACAGGTTGGCGCTTTGAAGAATGATCATAACCATATGGGAAAAACCCATTAAACAATAGCCTCCGCTTCAAAAGGTAAGGGTACTCTGTGATACGGTTTTTATAACATTTTAAGAAATGCCTTGATTTTTTCAAAGGCTGGATGATCAAGCCGCCAGTATCCATCTTCTCGTCCTGATTTCTGAGCGGCAATACCCAAGTTCAAA
>JBAXVB010000709.1:0-2326 GCA_037129415.1 Deltaproteobacteria bacterium | reverse complement strand
CAAAGGAGAGACCCGAATGATGAAAAATATGGGAAATATAGGACAAATGATGAAAGAGGCTCAGAAGCTTCAGGCCAAAATGGCGAAACTTCAGGAAGAACTGTCTGACAAAACAGTTGAAACCGCTTCCGGCGGCGGCATGATCAAAGTCGTTGCCAACGGCAAACAGCATATAATTTCCATTCAGATCGAAAAAGAAGTGGTGGATCCGGAGGATGTTGAAATGCTGCAGGATCTTATTCTTGCGGCAGTCAATGATGCCCTTGCCAAATCCCAGGAAATGGTTTCCGGTGAAATGAGCAAACTAACCGGGGGCCTTAGTATCCCAGGACTGATGTAACTGCCATGAACCATTACCCCACATCCATTCGACAGGTCATTCGACAGCTCAGCAAGCTTCCGGGCATCGGCGAAAAAACCGCAGAACGTCTAACCATGTATATCCTTCGGTCTTCGCGCAGCGATGCGGAACAGCTCGCGCGAAGCATCGCAGAGCTGAAGGACAAGGTCAGATGGTGTTCCCTATGTTTTTCGCTCAGCGAAGAGGAACATTGCAGCATCTGCAGCAATCCCTCCCGGGATCAGCAGTTGATCTGCGTGGTCGAACAGCCTGCGGATATGGTGTCGATCGAAAAATCAGGCGCATATAATGGACGGTACCATGTCCTTCAAGGCGCGCTGTCCCCCATGGATGGCATAGGGCCAGATGCCATCCGCATCAAGGAATTGATTGCAAGGATTGTAGAAGGCGGGATTCAGGAAGTCGTTCTGGCCACAGGCACTCAAGTTGAAGGCGAGGCTACGGCATCCTATCTACTGGGTCTTCTGGAGAAATTTCCGGTCAAGGTCACCCGCATTGCATCTGGAGTGCCTATTGGCGGAGATTTGAAATACATTGATCAGGTTACCCTGAAAAGAGCAATGGAGACCCGCCATGCAATGTGATCTTTCGATACCACAAGATATTTTCGACTGTCAGCAATGCGGCGACTGCTGCAATGGATTCGGCGGAACCTACGTTTCCCCGGAGGATGTTCAGGCAATAGCCGCCTTCATTCATTTCGATCCGCAACTGTTTCTGGAAAAATACTGTCAGCTTTCCGGCAGCAAACACGTTCTGGCTCAGGCCGAAAACGGATACTGCGTTTTCTGGAAAGACAAAATCTGCACGATTCATCCCGTCAAACCACGAATGTGCAAGGCTTGGCCTTTTATACCAAACGTTCTGAAAGACCCGCAAAACTGGCTCATCATGGCGGGATTCTGCCCTGGAATCCGCACAAATGTAACTCCATCGGAAATAGTCGCCTCTGTCCGCCGCCAGATTTTTCTTGCAAGCAGGAGGTCGTAAACGTTTATGTTTCCCCTTCCTTTTCACATTCATACATAATAGATTCAGATTGTTGGGTGACGGTGGAATGATCAATGGCCATGGAGACCAGTTGTTCGGCTGTTTGTGGCTGGTGGCGTTTATAAGAGGCCACACCGATACTTACGATAACTGTTGCGGATCGACCGTCACATATAAACGGCCTGCACCTGCAAAACTGCTCTATTTTACGGCCAAGGATAGCCGCTTTTACAAGCGCAGTGTTTGGACACAGGATCAGGAACTGCCCTCCGCTATATCGGAATCCGAGGTCCGCGCTGCTGATCGTCATTTTCAGCCGGACAGAGAATTCCTTCAGAATAAAATCTCCAAATTCATGGCCATGAGCTTCATCAATTCGTTTAAAATGATCCAGAGTAATCATGATGCAAGACATATCATTTCCGTAGCGCTTGCACTGTTCAAACTGATGTTCCAGGAAATACGGCAGAAACCGCCGGGTATAAAGCTCGGTCACGTCGTCAATGATGGCAAGCCGCTGTAGTTGTATTTCAACTTCCTTTTGCCGCTCCGTAGCCAGTCGAACCTCTCCATCTTTTTCTTTCAGCTCAAGGACAAGGGACATTCGATCTTTTAGAACCAGGAAATAGTCGATGGCATCCTGAAGCGCCTGCTTCAGATCTTCCAGGTTCACAGGCTTGGTGATATATCGAAAAATTTCACCGGTGTTGATACAGGGCAGCAAATGACCGACCTGCAAATAGGCGCTTAATGCCAGCCGTACCGTATTCGGGTAGAGTCCCTTGACCTGTCTGAGCAGGGTCAATCCGTCCATTCCAGGCATTTTCATATCGGTCACGATAATATGAATCGGTTTTTTCGCCATTACGGCTAAAGCTTCCGCGCCGTTTGTGACAAAATGCACCGCATAAATCTCCTTGCGTAACTGGCGCTCAATAGCGCTCAGCGCGTCCTGTTCATCATCAACAAACAGTA
>JBAXVB010000708.1:0-2332 GCA_037129415.1 Deltaproteobacteria bacterium | reverse complement strand
AAAAAAGAGAAATAGAACAGGCGCGCAAAGAAAACGAGCGAATCAAGGCAGAAAAGCTTGACAAGGAAAGTATGACGTTTTCCAGTTTGTTTGAAATCTATCTTGCGCAGCAAAAAGCCGATGGAAAAAAAACTTGGACGAGAGAACAAGAACTATTCAAATGCTGGATTCAGCCTGTAATTGGGAAATTGCGATTGATTGACATTGCGCCGATTCATTTTGAGCGCATCAAGTCAAACATGAAGGCCAGTAGTAAACGGGAAAACCGGGGCGGGCTTGCACCAAGAACTATCCATTATTGCCTTGCCGTTTGCAGACAGGTTTTCAACTATGGCAAGAAGCAGGATCATTATTTTGGTGATAATCCAGTCTGCAAAGTAAAAATGCCAGTTGTCGATAACCGCCGTATGCGATTCTTAACGCATGAGGAAGCACAAAGATTGCTTGATGAAATCCAGGTTCATTCTGTCTTGACTTACCGGGTCACACTAATCAGTCTTCATTGTGGCTTACGTTTTGGGGAAATTGCAGGGTTGATGTGGCAAGATTTGAATTTTCAAAATGACACCATTTTAATCCGAAACCCGAAAAACGGGCGGACACGGGTTACCTTTATGTCAGGAGCAGTCAAGGCAGCGTTCCTTGAAGTGGAACCAGGCAAGGCCGGGGATTTTGTTTTTCAGAGTACCGGGAAGAATGGGCGTATAAGCGAGATATCAGACACCTTCAAGAGGGTCGTCAATAAAATTGGATTAAATGATTCAATTGTCGATTCAAGGCTGAAAGTGGTTTTTCATACATGCCGCCATTCGTTCGCTTCATGGTTGGTTGCCGATGGAACGGACTTGTTCACGGTACGGGAACTGCTGGGCCACAAGTCGATTGCAATGACGGAAAGATACAGCCACTTATCGCCGGACACGCTACGAAAAGCCTTCAACTCATTGGAATCGGCGAGGAGCCAGAGCAAAGTCATTCCAATATGCCAGACTGGGTGATGCCATGAATAAACAATTCTATCCGGCAATAGTGTTTTACAGTGCTGAAGATCAGGGATACATTGCCAAAGCTGTTGACCTGAAAGGTTGTTCAGCTTTCGGAGAAACACCGGAACAGGCATTGAAAGAGCTGGAAACGGCTGTTGAATTGTGGCTTGCGGTTGCGAAAATGGATCATCTTGAAATTCCATCACCTTCACCCATTACTGCTTTCGGTTGATCAAACTCCCCGGCGGTGTGATCTGCCTATCTCCGCACTGGAGTTTCACGAGATCGCCACCATGATACCCCACGCGGTTTATATGGCCCTGCCGCGCGGAGCGGAGGAACCCCGCCGACTGAACTACCCACCGATCAAAACCTACCGGTTTACCGGTAAGGCCTATACGGAGGGTGTGGAACCCCATGAACTCGACGGCGTAATCGCGCGCATCTACAGCCCGGAGAAGACACTCGCAGACTGCTTCAAGTTCCGCAATAAAGTCGGCCTTGATACGGTGATGGAGGCGGTTCGCTTCTATCGCGAACGTAAACACGTCAAGGTGGAAGACCTCATGCGTTTTGCGACGATTTGCCGGGTGACAAAGATCATCCGCCCCTATCTTGAGGCGCTACTGTAATGGAAAAAAGCATCAAGAACATCGCTGCATCGGTGCATCATCGCCTTCTCAGCAAAGCCAAGGAATCTTGTCATCAATTGCCAAGAAATCGGCGCGTAAATGTCGTTGACGACATCAACGATAGGTGTTACTTGAAAATTATTTCCTTATTGTCGCCAGTGTGCGTCGCAACGTCCCCGACCGGATGTCGACGCCGCAAACCAAAGTTAAGTTGGAACTGCTGCCGAAATCTAAAATGAAGACTAAAAAGGAAAAATCCACAGCTTAAAGAGGCGGCCCGCATCACACTGAAATTGCTCAACGACCTTGAGCGGGAGTTCTTCGAGTTCTCGACACGAGAGGGTGTGGTGGTTCCCGATCATCCGGAATTCTGATTGTCTCAGCGCCATGATCTGCTGCATGTCTTCCGAAAGAAGATTTTGTTGTTGACTTAACATCGCCAAATTCATACAGAATAAAAATATGTTTTTTAATATTCATGGAGCATAATTTGCTGCAACCGATTGCTCAGGAAAAAATGTTAAGAAAGTATAATCAGTTCAACTCAAAGCGCAGAATTAAAAAGTTGACAGAGGGCGAGTTACGGCATTGCTCTGAGCTTGCCGAACAGGTACGGTATGGTGGCAATCCCGAACACAAAAGGAACCCTGGGGATTTTAGACTCACGCCTCCAAACGGTCCAAGGCAGAGAAAGTCCTTGTGTGATGCAGTCGG
>JBAXVB010000707.1:0-2334 GCA_037129415.1 Deltaproteobacteria bacterium | reverse complement strand
CAAAGGACAGGCTGAAGGGCCTTGCACCGGAGGATAGGCTGGAGGGTCTCGCGCCGGAGGACAGGCTGAAGGGCCTTGCGCCAAAGGAAATAGAGGCTTATCTGAAAAAGCTGAAGATGAAAACGGTACACTGAGAACCGCTGCCTATTGGATATGGACTTCGAGATTCAACAGTTCATGGAAAACTGCAAATGCCATGGCAGCAGTATCCTTCGGATGACAGTTGCTGAAACTTCGTGGCATGAAAGGCGAGTTTTGTCCCAATGGCTGATTCGCAAAAACGTTGCCTGTCAATAGTGATTGATGCATAATTATAAACCTTCACGAAATCTACGGCATTGGAATGCCGGTCGAACAGTTTGATCCAGCGTTTTCAAACAGGCTCTAATAGTGCCCCAGGGTTCCCCGCCTGCGACATCGCTGAATCGCCCAGCGGACGCACAGATATCCTATCGGAAGTCCGATCGTAGCCCACAACGCCAGCGCCATCAGGTGAGATTCCAGGGACCAGTAACCCTGACCACCCAGCAAACATATCCGCAGCGCTTCCAGGCTGTGGCAGATGGGTAGGCTGAGCGCCAGGTGCTGAAGCCATTCCGGCAGAACGGTAATGGGATAATATACCCCGCCCAAAAGCCAGGACAGCACCGAAAAACCCCAGTTTAGGGGATCGCCTTTTTTGAAAACCAAAATAAATGCGGCAGAAACAAAACCAATACTGGTAATGGCGCAAATGGTGAGAAACAAGGTCAGCATGACCTGCGGCAGATGCTCCCAGTGCAGGCTGACGCCGAACAAAAACTGCCCTGCAAGCAAGTAGATAAAAATGCGCAGCGTGGACAGAACAAAGCTATAGGCCGCCTCACCGGCAAGCCAGAGGGGCAGGCTGATCGGCGTACTCAACACGACTTCTATCGTGCCGGTAAGCTGGGCTTCCCGCAGACTGCTGGAAAAGGCGCTAAGGGACTGGGTAAGATAGTTTTGAACTGCGATGCCGATCAACACGAATGGGAAATAGGCGCCGCCGTATCCGCCCAAAGGGCCTGCCAAACCGCTGTCCACCAAACGGGATAAAAAATGAAACATCAGCACAGCCGGAAAGATCCCGATCAATTGAAGCAAAAAGGAGAGGCGGTAGCTGATTTCTTTGTAGATATCCCGTTGCAGGAACGCCCAGATCAGATTCATGGCGGCATGAAGTGGCTTTGGCAGTGTCATCGGATTGCGATTTGGCCGTTTTCCAGGATAAGACGCAAATTCGACAATCCATGCAGCTCCGCTGGATTGTGGGAAACCATCAGGATGGTATGACCCTGACAACAAGTCAATTCCCGGAACAGATCGTGAATCCGTTTGGTGTATTGCGGACTCAGGCTTCGCGTGGGCTCGTCCATCAGCAGCACAGACGGCTTATGCAGCAGCGTCCGAATAATTCCCAGCAGTTGCTTCATGCCGGTGGAATACAGGTTAAAGGGCTGATCCGCCTGTAAGTCCAATCCCACAGATGCTAACAATTCATTAATCCGCTCATTGGCCTGACGACCGTAACACCCCTGAAGCGCGGCAAAAAACCTAAGATTCTGCCGGCCGGTCAATCGCCAGTAAAAACTGCGCTCATCTGACGGAACAAAACCAATCTGGGGTCGGACCCGTTCGGGAGCTTGAATGACGCTGAATCCATTGATGAGGACATCACCTGATTCCGGTATGAAAAGGGTGGAAAGAACTTTAAGCAGCGTTGTTTTTCCTGCGCCGTTCGCCCCTTCCAGGCTGGCCAGCGTACCCCTGGCAATGGCGAAATGGATATCTTGAAGTATCGGGCGCTGACCCAAATACATGGTCACCCCGTCACATATAATGGCTGATTCGAAAAAAACGTTGCCTGTCAATGGTGATTGATACATAATTATGAAAGTCAAATGCCCAATATCAGATGTCAGACTACAATTTATCAGATATAGACTCAATCCGGTGGATATGGCAACAAATATTTTGAATCCATTGAAACCCGAAGAAAAACTGATCATATATTTAAATTTTTCTTTCGCATAGGTCTATAAGTTTTGGCATCTTCAGTTCTGATATGTATAACCATTTGAAAACAAAAGATAATTTCAATTTTTTCTGATTTTTAAATAAAAGTCTCAAATTCAATAGGTTACGATAAAATACCAACACTTGTGGACCTATGCGTGGAGGACATTGATTACAGCGGTGTCAGCACCTTTCAGTATCCGGCATCGGCCTGGGCGGGCGTTGTGAACATCAAGGCCAATGGTTCGGACGGCCCGGTGACAGTTACGGCAGGGCAATCGGTTTCCGTGACGGTTGCGG
>JBAXVB010000706.1:0-2336 GCA_037129415.1 Deltaproteobacteria bacterium | reverse complement strand
ATTCTAACACAGGCCGTACAAAATGGGAAAAGAAGGAAATCGTGGTTCGCGTTATATTGAGGGAAAGGTGTTTGTTGTGAACACCCCGGAAAGCAGTCTTGATATGGCATCGATTAAAAGAGTCCGTAAATGGGAAAAGGGATTTGTCCTGCTAAGCGACAATCCCAAATACCCGCCGGACTTATCGCCTTTGGACTGGAACCGGCTTTGTGTGGGCAGGGTCGTTTGGATGTGGAGGAACGTGAAGGATGTGTGAAGGGATCAGTATGTTTTCGGGCGGACACCTCACGGTGTTATATGGGCAGGAAACCTGAACTCAGCTTAAAACATAAGATCGCCCACGATAAAATTATGATCATTGATCGGAATACACTGATCACCAGGAGTTTCAACTTCAGCAAAGTTGCCGAGGAAACTTTACTGATCCTGAAAGGCAGTAAAACACGGCGGACAGATACATTCAGAATTTTGAAGCGCATATAGGGGCATTCGGAGGGGTATGCAGAAAGATAATTTGAATAAAAATAGGCGGCAAACTTTTTTTCTTCGCCATGTTTTTTTGACAGGAAAAATTACACGGCAGCCAAAACCGATGTAAAGGCGATGTAAAAAACCACCATAAACAAAAAAATGGTTTACAGCTTTTAGCTGTAAACCCTTGATTTTATTGGTGGGCCGTGTTGGAATCGAACCAACAACCTACTGATTAAGAGTCAGTTGCTCTACCAATTGAGCTAACGGCCCGCTGAGAAGCAGCATGAATTATCGTTGGGTGTTTATCAATAATCGTTCAGTTTGTCAAGTTTTCTATTTAAAGAAATAATAAGGTTCCTGATTAAAAGATGAAAACAAGTTCAAATCCGTGCATCAGTGTTATTATTCCCACTTACAACCGTTGCTGGATACTGAAAGAAGCGATCGCTTCAGTTCTGTCCCAGAAATTTTCGGATTTCGAGATTATCGTGGTTGATGATGGTTCAACGGATGCCACCAATGAGTTATTGTCAACATACGGTGATCAGATCACCACAATCAGTCAGCAAAATAAAGGGGTCAGCGCCGCCAGAAATGCAGGGATATCTTTTGCAAGAGGCGATTATATCGCGTTTCTGGATTCGGATGATATGTGGCTTCCAGAGAAACTTTTCTGCCAGCATGATTTTTTTCAGTCTCATCCAGAAGCGTTTATTTGCCAGACCGACGAGATATGGATTCGAAACGGGGTCCGGGTAAACCCCAAAAACCGGCATAAAAAGCCATCTGGCATGATATTTGAGCCATCTCTTCAGCTTTGTCTGGTAAGCCCATCGGCGGTGATGATCAAAAAAAGTCTTTTTGATTCAGTGGGTTTGTTTAATGAGTCATTCCCTGCCTGCGAAGATTATGATTTGTGGTTAAGGATCGGGCTTCATTATCCGATTTATCTGATTGACAGGCAGCTTGTTGTGAAACGCGGCGGCCATGACGATCAATTGTCACGAAATCCTGGACTGGACAGATACAGGATTCTGTCCATCGTGAATATTCTTGAAAACCATACGTTGACGACACCGTGCTATCAGGCTGCTGTCGATGTTCTGAGAGAGAAATGTCGAATATACGCCGACGGGTGTATCAGGCGAGATAAGGTAGATGAGACTGTGTTCTATCAAACAATCGCCAATCGTTATACCCGGAGACAGGGCCACCCCATATAACTATTAAAATTAATACCATAAGGCTGCGATTAACCATTTTCCAGAGCAATTCCGAGTTGGCATCCCACTGCAAGAAGCACCTCGCGCTAAGATACCTGCAATGCTCAGCTCTCCATGCCGGAGGGCCGTTGTGAGGATTCATCGAGTAGAAGCCAGTGCTGACGCACGACTTTTCAAAGGCAGTTAAACAGGCAGTTTGCAAGGTGTTCAAAAAAAACTTTGTCGCAAGGAATTCATACACAAAAACAGCTAATACATTTAAATAATGGACTTAAGTCCATTATTTCACGCATCAGCACTGAGTAGAAGCAATTATAGTTGACAAGAAATAAAAGGAATTGTACAAGTCCGCGGATAATGGCGCATATTACCTCGGATAGTGCCCCCCATCGTCCCCACCACGTCGTTCAACGCGGGAATCGTCTGCTTGGTATATTTTTTTCTGACGAGGACAGTATTGCATAAAAAGGGGGCAGGTATCAGATCGCAGGTTTTTTCCTGCTCTATGATACATGTATTGTGCCTGCCCCTTTTCCCTTCTTTCGTTCAAGACGAAACAAACGAGGATTATTTGAGTCACACAGGATTAGAAAGGTTACCATGACACATTGTAATAAATTCGATGATGCTGAAGACATC
>JBAXVB010000705.1:0-2337 GCA_037129415.1 Deltaproteobacteria bacterium | reverse complement strand
TGCGGATCGGAGTATTTTTCAGCCCGAACGCCCCGCGGATCTGATTTATCAGGTAGCGCTCGTAGGAAAAGTGAATCCCTTCAGGGACGTTGACAAAGGCCACAAACGTCGGGGGTTTGACGGAAACCTGAGTTGCGTAATAAAACTTCAGGCGTTTTCCCTTGTAGATCGAAGGCTCTTTATCTCCTGTCGCCTGCTCAAAGAGATTGTTTAGCTGACCTGTTCCTATCCGGGTGGCGTACTGACCATATACATCGTCCACCTGATCGAAGATCGAAGCCACCCTCAGACCTGTAAGTGCGGAAATGGTAATGGCCGGCGCAAAATTCAGGAATTTGGCTTTATACCGCAGATCATCAACATAGCGTTTAACTGTTTGCTTGCCTTTTTCAACCCGGTCCCATTTGTTTAGAAGAAAGATGCAGCCGCATCCCCTTTCAAAGGCATATCCAGCTACATGGATGTCCTGCTCGGTGATGCCTTCTTCAACATCCAGAACAATCAGGGCGACGTCGCATCTGTCCATGCTTTTCAGGGATTTGATGATGGAAAACTTTTCAATTTTTACTTCGACCTTGGATTTACGGCGTATCCCGGCAGTATCAATCAAAAGATAGGATTTATCGCCGCGATGGCATAAGGTGTCGATGGCATCGCGCGTAGTTCCTGGGATTTCGCTCACGACCAGCCGATCTTCTCCGAGAAGGCGATTGATCAGGGAAGATTTCCCCACATTTGGCCTTCCGACTACCGCTATTTTAATTATTTCATCGGCCAGTTGGCCGGAACGATCCTCAATGTCTGCTGGAAAAGCCCGGATCAGCTCATCCAGGAAATCCGGAACCCCATAATTGTGTTCGGCTGAAACCGGATACAATTGTTCGATTCCAAGGGAATAAAATTCAAAAAGGTTCACCTCGCGCTCCAACCCGTCGATTTTATTAACCACATAAAAAACCGGTTGGGAAACATCGCGCAGGAGTTCTATAACATCCCGGTCATAGGGAGAAACACCGGTCTTTCCATCCAGAACCATGACAATGACCGTGGCATCCTGAATGGCCTGCATGACCTGGCTGCGAACCAGAGGCGAAAATTCATCTCCGTCGCTGGTTAAAAAACCGCCGGTATCCACAACCGAAAACGCCACTTCTTCCCAGGTGGCGTCTCCATAATGGCGGTCCCGGGTGATGCCGGGCATATTGTCCACCAGGGCGTTTTTGGTCCGGGTGATACGGTTGAACAAGGTTGATTTTCCGACATTGGGTCGGCCAACAAGCGCTACAACGGGTTTCATATATGGTTTTCCGATTGATTATTGAACCACAACGGGCAAGGTGAGAGTGTTTTTCAAAACTTAAGTATTTACCTTTTAAAACCCTTCATCCTAAACATAATATCCTCATCTTGCAATGATTTTAACGGCGAATTCCACCACTTTGAGGCGGATGTCTGATGTGCGACATCACCCTGACTTCCCGCCGCCTTCCAGTATTTGCTGAACAGCCTCCATTGAAGCCTCATAGCGAATGAATTCGGTATTAAACGTCAGATCATAGTTGATAGGGTCCGCAATATCCGCATTAAAAGATTTACGAACAAAGGCCCTGCGCTTGGCTTCTTTCACGATCACCCGTTTTCTGGCCTCTTCTTCAGAAATGTTAAACAGTCTGGAAAAGTTCAGTACGCGAAGATCCATGGGCGCCACAATCCGGATGCTGAGTCTTTCATTAGGAGGAAGTATAAAATTGGCGCCTCGCCCGATAATCACCGCCATGCCGTGCTTGCCGATGACGCTGACGACCTTCATGAGCTGTTCCAGATAAATTTCCGGCCACAGGTAACGCCTGCTGACAAGGGTTGCAATAAAATCCTCAATCCCTGAAAGATGCTCTTTTTCAATGGATTCAATCACAGATGCACCGATATCCGCCCGATCTGCTATCTCCCGGATAATGTCACGCTGAAACAAATCGTATCCCATTCGGTCGGCAATACCTTTGGCGATCACCTGACCGCCACTGCCAGGCTCCGATGAAACCGTTACCACCGTTATGCGGGAGGCATCGCCGTTTCTGCCTGCATTCGGCGTATTCTCCCATTTTTCCACAATTTCCTGAATAAATTTATCAAATGAGTGATCGAGCCTGTCCATATATCAAATCCTTGCCTGACTTTTTGCCGTAAAAATACATCCTGGCTTTATTTTTGTTCACGAAGATTTACGATATTCATAATTCCCCAAAAAACTGAATTCTGAACTCTGTTTTATCTCATATAAATAATTTGGCGGCATGACAAGAAAAAAATGGAGATCAATTATTTATGTTCCAACCT
>JBAXVB010000704.1:0-2349 GCA_037129415.1 Deltaproteobacteria bacterium | reverse complement strand
TCCAGATGGAGATAACCGGGGAGAACACGCGAAACATTGTTTTTACTGCCGTCGGAGACAGGCACATTCATTTGCTGACCCGAATAGAAAGTCGTATAAACGCACATGGTATGGTCTATGCCACCACCCATGAATGACCAAAATGTATAAAACTGGTAGCCGACACAAGAGCATTTCTCACGCAAAGGCGGTAGGGGCGACCAGCCGGTCGCCCCTACTTGATTCGTGTATTTCGTGGTTTAAAAGTATTTTCACGGTAAAGGAGAACCAATGGCATTAATCGTCCAAAAATACGGCGGAACTTCTGTTGCGGATATTGACCGCATTCGAAATGTCGCCAACCGGGTGATAAAAACATTCGACCAGGGAAATGACGTGGTGGTGATTCTCTCGGCAATGGCCGGAATTACCGACAGCCTCATTGATCTGGCGCAGCAGATCACCCATTACCCTGAAAAACGCGAGCTGGACGTGCTGCTGGCGACCGGAGAGCAGACCACTGCCGCGCTCCTGGCTATGACCCTGAACGCTCTGCATTATCCGGCCCAGTCGCTTCTGGGGCATCAGGCGGAAGTGGTAACGGACTGCACATTTGGAAATGCCAGGATCATGGATATCGGGGCCAGCCGCATCAAGGAGTTTCTGGCAAACGGCAGCATCGTGGTGGTGGCCGGTTTTCAAGGGTGCGACATCAACGGAAACATCACGACCCTGGGCCGCGGCGGATCAGACACCTCTGCCGTCGCCATTGCCGCCGCAATCAAAGCCGATATCTGCGAAATCTACACCGATGTCAAAGGCGTTTATACCACAGATCCCAATATCTGCAGCGATGCACGGAAAATTGACCGGATTTCTTACGAGGAAATGCTGGAAATGGCCAGCCTCGGCGCCAAGGTTCTCCAAATCCGTTCGGTTGAGTTCGCAAAAAAATACAATGTCCCGGTTCACGTTAGATCGTCATTTTCAGAGGAGGAAGGAACCATGGTGGTGAATGAAGATAAAAGCATGGAGCGTCTGGTGGTATCCAGCATTGCCGTCAACAAGAAAGAAGCCCGCATTACCCTGATCAAGGTGCCGGATCAGCCTGGAATTGCAGCAAAGATTTTTTTGCCCATTTCCGAAGCCGGCGTCAATGTGGACATGATCATTCAGAACCGGCACTCCGGAAAATTCAATGATTTAACGTTCACGGTTCCCACGTCCGATTTTGAACAGGCCATGGAGCTGGCGCGCGGGATTGCCGTGCAAATCGGTGCGGAAGATGTCTTGGGAGACACCCACATCGCCAAGGTATCGGTCATCGGCGTCGGCATGAAGAACCATTCGGGAGTGGCTTCCCGCATGTTTAGCACACTTGCCGCTGAAAACATCAACATTCTTATGATCAGCACATCGGAAATCCGCATCTCATGCGTTATTTCAGAAAAATACGCAGAACTGGCGGTTCGGGCGCTGCACTCAGAGTTCGGGTTGGACAAATCCTGAGTACACTTAAGGATGATGAAAAAGCCATTCTGGACGGGGGGAGAAAGCAATGGGGATGCCGTTCAGATGGCTATGGCCATTCTGATTGATTGTGAGGTGAAATTTGGGTGATTACAGTGTTATAGTTCTGGACTTTGAGACGACCGGTCTTTCCCCGGACAATGGGGATCGGGCTATTGAGATCGGGGCTGTCCTTGTCCAAAACAACCAGATTGTGGATCGCTTTCAGCGTCTGATGAATCCCGGAAAGCGCGTCAACAGTTTTATTCAGGACTATACGGGCATCACCAATGCGATGCTGAAAAAGGCCCCGCCAATAGATAAAGCCATGCATGAATTCTCAGTCTTTATGGGAGGGCACCATCTGGTGGCCCACAATGCCGGTTTTGACAAGCGGTTCCTGGATGCCGAACTCCTTCGCATAGGAAAACGCCGAACTCAGGAATTCGCCTGCTCGCTGCTGGCGTCACGCCGCATTTACCCTGATGCCCCCAGCCATAATCTGGAATCGCTTGTCCGTTATACTAAAATCACCACGGACGGTGCCTTTCACCGGGCGCTTGCCGACGCGGAAATGACAGCCCGTCTGTGGATTGGCATGATCAACGAACTAAAGGCAGTCTATCATCTCCGGCAAGTCCCCTTTGATCTGATGCAGAGGCTTTCCAAAATATCCAAGGCATCCGCGCCAGCTTATCTTGAGCGAGTTGCCAAAAAAAAATGATGCCCCTTGCAAAAGATATTTTGATGATCTTGCAAGATGCCGCGATGCATTTGCCCATAAGAAAAATTGACGCCAACAACATATAAAACCAATTTTTAAGGAAAGGAAAAATTCTCATGGCCAGTGATGCAGTCGCC
>JBAXVB010000703.1:0-2349 GCA_037129415.1 Deltaproteobacteria bacterium | reverse complement strand
GCTGGAACGAAACATATGGCAAGCAGGACCAATCTCTGGCTATAGATGGCAAGACCATGCGCAACGCTATCGACGAGCAAGGCCACCAAATTCACATTATGAGCGCTGTCGGACATCAGACAAATTTAAGAAAGATACGTTGAATTTAGTATTTTACCATAGCCTATCTTCACAAAACCAATGAGTTATTTATTTCCAATTACTAAGGTGGGAACCGTGATTCTGGCAACCGGGTTTGATCTGATGGACCCCTCGCCGCTTTCCCAGTTTGGATATGGCGTTTTTCCGTATCATTCTTAAATGTTGTGGAAAGTGAAAATTTTGTTTGCAAATAGAATATCAATGATTGGTATCTTTCTTAAATTCGATCACTCCATATATGAAAATGATACTTCCCCCTTTGAAAAAGGGGGATCGAGGGGGATTTTCCAGGTGGATAGCTCCTAAATCCCCCCTGGCCCCCCTTTTTCAAAGGGGGGGAATCCTTTTGATTTTAGTATTTTAGATTGTTCGATTAAATTTAAGAATGATACCTGAAAAGGATCTCCCGGCACTGACGTTAGGCCATCCTTCCTCCTTACCCTCTTCTGATTTGGCAGCTTCATCCCCTTCGTGTGATTTGACAACTCCTTGCTTTTCTTCCACTTTCTTGAAACTGTAATCAGGCAAAAAGCGGTTTTTTTCTGAAGCGCTCCAAGCCACCGGAGAAATCAGTGCGTCTGTCATGTGCATGGAAAAATCCTCCCCCTTCAGGGCTGAAAATTAAAAAATCATACCGTGTACATAGGCGATGTCCTGTGGCTCTCATGGATCAGGCCGTTGGCCTTCCCTTTTCATTATGCTTAAAGCATCCATAAGGCCTCGCAAGTGATAAATTCATGGTTGTAAAACTTACAACATGGTTTTATAGACGACATTAAGCTTGAGTGTACCATAAATATCAATTTGACATGAAAGGAGAAAAAATGCTCAAAAAAACATTGTTATGGATTACAGGATGTATGATGGTTCTGGCTGCTGCAGGAATCGTTATCGCGCAACCTTCAAAAGAAATCACGGTCTCTGCAGCCATCAGTTTAAAGAATGCGTTTGAGGAAATCGGAAAGCTGTTTGAATCTCAGAATGCGGACACAAAAGTTGTTTTCAATTTTGGCGCATCCGGAGATCTATCCAGACAGATTGAGGGCGGAGCCCCGGTTGATGTTTTTGCCTCAGCGGCCCAGAAGGACATGGACCAGATAGACACGAAGGGATTAATAGACAGCGCCACACGGGCAAATTTTGTTAAAAATACGGTTGCTCTGATTCAATCCGCGGCTTCAACCCTTGAGATCAAGGGATTCGAGGACTTGCTGAAACCTGAAGTCAAAATGATTTCAATCGGCAATCCACAGACCGTCCCCGCGGGAAAATACGCACAGGAAGTCTTCACGCATTTTAAGGTATGGGAAGACATCAGCAAGAAACTGGTTCTTGCGGAAAATGTTCGACAGGTTCTGGACTATGTGACCAAAAACGAAGTGGATGCCGGCGTGGTGTATGCTACGGATGCCGCTGTCCAGGCCAGCAAGATTAAAATTGTGGCGACAGCGCCTTCAGAAAGCCATAAACCCGTTGTTTATCCGGTTGCGATGGTAAAAGGATCGAAAAATAAGGCTCTGGCAAAGGCTTTCATCACGATGCTCAAAGCTGATGAAGGGATGAATATCCTGAAGAAATACGGGTTTGAAGGCGCCCAATAGGCATATCCCTCATGGACAGCTCAACCTTGTTTTCACTAAGGCTTTCCCTTCAGGTAGCGGCGACTGCCACGATATTGATGGTATTCTGCGGCATTCCCATTTCCTATCTTCTGGCCAGAAAAAGCTTCTGGGGCAGGGAGGTCATCGACATGCTCCTGACACTGCCGCTGGTTCTGCCGCCCACGGTTACCGGCTATTATCTGATTATCCTTTTCGGCCGCAGCGGATATATCGGAAAGCTTATCTATCAGTGGACCGGATGGAGCATCATGTTTACCTGGTATGCCGCGGCACTGGCGGCATTTGTCGTGGCGATACCGCTGCTGATCAAAACCGCCAGAGCCGCCATTGAATCCGTGGACAATAACATGATCCAGGCATCTTTTGCTCTGGGGCTTTCCGAATTTCAAACCGCCGTGTATATCGTCCTGCCGCTGGCCAGAAAAGGTATCTTGGCCGGCGTCATTCTATCATTTGCCCGCGCGCTGGGCGAATTCGGCGCAACGCTGATGATTGCGGGAAACATTCCTGGTAAAACCAATACCATGCCACTGGCGATTTACACCAGCGCAGGCAGCGGAGATTGGTCAAAAGCCAACATGATGGT
>JBAXVB010000702.1:0-2360 GCA_037129415.1 Deltaproteobacteria bacterium | reverse complement strand
CTCTGTCGAAATTCCTGGAACTGCATCGCTGATTGGGCGAACAATAAGTAATAAATCAATATAATGTTTTATTTTTATTGACATTACCGCAATAATCACGAACACTTTGCTGGAGTTGAATTTTTTCATTGTCCATACCCCTATGTGTGATAAGATGGCCCCAACATAAACGATTGATGGGGCGTTTGTTAAGCACCTCTGTCGAAAGGATACTTTTATATCGTGACTGAAAACCGATTTGACACTGCCGCCACTGACTGGGATAAAGAAAACCTGCGTATTGAACTGGCAAAGGCAATTTCCAGCCAAATTGCTCTTCTTCCTCTGCATGATGACATGCGAGCCATGGAATACGGTTGTGGCACCGGACTTGTGGGACTGGGTCTGGCCAATCGCCTGGCCTCCCTTGTCGCCGCCGATTCTTCCCCTGGTATGCTGGAGATACTCAAAGCCAAGATCAGTACACAAGGGATCAAAAACGTTTTTCCCCAGCACCTTGATCTGCATCATGATGATTGCGAGCAGGACTTCGACCTGATTTTCTCGGCCATGACCCTACATCACCTTGCAGATATAGACTGCATATTGGCGAAACTCTTTCATTGCCTGAAACCTGGCGGCATCATCGCTCTGGCTGATCTTGATGAAGAAGACGGCTCCTTTCATCAGGACAACCCCGAAGGAGTCATGCACCATGGTTTTAACCGGAAAGAGCTTGCCAGGAATCTCGAAAGGCTCGGTTTCTCTTCCGTACATGTAAACACAGTCCACACAATCCGGCGAAAGAACATACAATGTGATGAAAAGCCATATCCCGTCTTTCTCATGACTGCATTGAAAGAAAAACAATAAAATTGAGTGAATTGCAAAGGCCAACACATGAAACTGAATATTGGATCTATTGCCCCGGAGTTTGCCGCAAGTGATTACAGCGGCACCAAAATCAGCCTCGCCGACCTGATTAAACATGGACCCATCATACTTGTTTTTCTGAGAGGATTCAGTTGACCATTTGCCAGAAAGCATCTGGGCCAGATGAAAAAGGATATCAAGCAATTTACGGACAGGAAAGCGAAGATTGTTGTGATTGCGCCTCATGAAACAGAGAAGGTCAAGGCATATTGGGAGAAAGAAAACATTCCTTATGTTGGTATCCCTGATCCTGATGGAAAAATTGGTAAACTCTATGGTCAGGAATGGAACCTGATAAAACTGGGAAGAATGCCTGCGATGTTTATCATTGACCAGAAAGGCACCATTGCTTTTGCACAGTACGCAAATAATATGGCTGACATCCCTGAGAATAGAAAGCTGTTCCAGATTCTTGATGGATTGAAGTAAAGCTTGACCGCTGTTATGAAAAGAGAAACGATACACGGACACCGACCATTGACAATGAGTTACGCTTCCGATTCATTCAAAAGGCGTATCAATTGGGGTTTCAAACATCAAAAATCATTTTTGTAGACCAGAAATAGGTGGTAATGAATGCCGAACTGTTCACGCAATATACAACAGATGAGTTCTATTTGCGACGCAACGAGTATTCAGGAAACTGCTGATTCACTCGTCATCATCCGAGCAGACACGACTTTAGCCAAACCTTTTGGGGTTGATGATCCATTTGCTCAATTGTTTGTCACGGAAGCCGGCAAAAGAATGGCATCAATGGCCATATCAGTGGATACATGTTATGTGGCTTTCAACCTCGTTCGTTACCGACATATTACTGAGCGGATTCGAGATGCGATTACTCGTTATCATCAGATATTGTTTCTTGGAGCCGGGTATGACACCCGTGCTATCTCTATGCCGGAATTCGGCGGTAATCCAGTTGAGGTGTTTGAAGTGGACTACCCTGAGAAGCTGACCAGCAAACAACAAATTCTGATGCAGGCAGGTGTTGAGCTTCCTTCATATCTTCGATTTGTACCAATGAATTTATCACAGTCAGGGCTTCTGCATCACCTGTGTTCCATGGGGTTTCGACCCTCGGAACCGACGCTGGTAATCATGGAAGGGCTCTTGTTTTTTCTGCCTTCCGAGAATACTGAGCAGTTGATTAACCCCCGAACACTGGATCTGGCGCCAGGAAGCACTGTAATTTTTGATTACTGGTCGAATGCACGAATCGACATATTGAACTGTCGGGTCGAAGAAAAATTGGGTAAACGGTTATTCTCGCCGTTCCCATACCCTGATCGTTCATCCCAATTTCATAAAACTCTGAACGATATGGGTTATCAGGATATAGTTATCAGCGATCTGAATGTGCTGGTATCTGAGGTTCACCAAGGATTTCGGGACAACGATCAACCCGATCACTGGTTTATCGTGCAGACAGTTTACAAGCCACGATA
>JBAXVB010000701.1:0-2361 GCA_037129415.1 Deltaproteobacteria bacterium | reverse complement strand
TCCGGTAAAAGCACTCTCTTTAACATGATCGGCGGATTGGACAAACCCACAACCGGAAAAGTATTTATTGACGAAGTGGATATCGCCCAGTTGGATGCCTATGAACTGGCTTGGTTGCGATGCCGGAAAATCGGCTATATCTTTCAAACCTTCAACATCATTCAGGTCATGACCGCCCTTGAAAATGTCACCCTTCCCATGACATTCGCCGGAATGGCCGATGATGCTGCTGCGGAAAAAGGCATCAAACTCCTGGAGATGGTGGGTCTGGGGGATCGCTTTCAGCACAAGCCCTTTGAACTGTCCGGAGGACAACAGCAGCGGGTAGCCATTGCGCGCGCCCTGGCCAATGACCCTGCCATTATTCTGGCTGATGAACCGACAGGAAATCTGGATCTGAATACGGGTGAGGAAATTATTTACCTTCTGAAGCAGCTCAGCCGTGAGCGTGGAGTCACCATCATCTCGGCGACCCATGACATCAAGATGTTAAACGTATCGGATCAGGTCGTCTGGATTCGGGATGGCCGGATTGACAAAATTGAAAACCGGGAAGAGCTATCCATTTCGATCGGCCAGATCGGACGGAAAATAGGGGACGGGCATTGATATGTTGATTGGACTTTCAATCAATATGTTGATTAGCTCTGAATAACAGACAAATAAAAATCATGGCAATCAATATATCAATACCCGTCCCCCATCTATTTTTTCACGAAAGTCATGTATGAAACATCTCCCAAAAAAATCCGATGTTTTTGAATCGCACAAAATCCTGAAAGATAATATCGGGCATTGTTGTGTTATGTGTTCACCCCTCGAATTTCGGCCATTGTTTAAATGGCTGATGCTGATGACGGCCATTGCGCTGATATGGATGTCCAGTGCCGGAGCCGGCGATTTTGAAAGGGACATCCGGACCTTGTCTGCATTCGGAGACAGAAGCACTGGGACTTCAGGCTGCCGGTCCGCCGCTGAATACATCAAGGAGCAGTTTCAGGAAGCCGGCTTTTCCGACGTTGGCGTGCATCGGTATTCACTTCCGATCCTTCAGCAGGGAAAAAGTCTTATGGCGGTTCCGGATCGCAGCATGGCGATTCCCCTTCACCCGCTTCTGGGAAATGCCATTTCCCCCCAGGCCATTGATCCCCAGGGGCTGAAGGGCCAGCTCATTTATGTAGGGGCCGGCGCTTTGACCGAATTTAACGGCAAATCCATTGAGGGCGCCATTTTACTGATGGAGCTGGATTCAGGAAAAAACTGGATTCAGGCAGCATCGCTCGGCGCCAAAGCACTGGTTTATGTGGACAGGGGCCAGTCTTCAAGAGCTTTGTTTGAAGACAAGCACGAGCTTTCTCCCATACAGTTTCCACGTTTCCGGATTTCCCTGGAGGATGCCCGAAAATATTACGGAGAGTTTGAAACCGCTCCCAAGGGTCTCGTTTTCCCTGAAATCCAGTTGAATTCCGAAGTCAGTTGGAAAGATATTGTCGGTGAGAATATCTACTGTTTGATTCCAGGCCGCAATGCCAATCTTCAGGAAGAACTGATGATGATTGAGGCATTTTACGACAGTACCGCCTATATACCGGAACTGTCTCCGGGCGCGGACGAGGCCGTTAGCATCGCCACTCTGCTTGAGCTTGCCCGCAAGTTCAAGGAAACACCGCCGGATCGCTCTGTTCTGCTGGTAGCCACCAGCGGCCATGCCCAAAGCTTGGCCGGTCTCAGGGATTTGGTCTGGAGCCTCCGGGTTTCTCCCAAGGATCTTCGCAAGCAAAAAAAGCATCTTAGGGATATGGTTAAAGATACGCGCAAAGTTCTTAGTGCGCTGGATCCAAAATCACGGCAAGGGGCTGTTGAGGCTGCCGATTCTGAAAGTTCTCCTGGGACTTCCGATTCTGAAAACTCGCCGCTTGAAACGCTGGTAAAAAAAGCCATCAGTGATGAAATCAAGACCAGAGTCGATGAAATATCACGGGAATTGATGCGGTTGCGGCTTGAGCAGCATGATCCAGACCAAAACTTATTGCGGCAGGAAAAAATTCAGAACCTTGCCAAAGACAGGCTTCTGCTTCGGCAACTGGGCTGGAAATCCTCTTTCAAGGGCCTCTCCGCTGAAGACCAGACAGTCCTTGATCAGCTCATGCCTTCCGTCATTCTGCGCCAAAAAGCCATTCTTCGGGATACCTCCAGTCAGACCAAGCTTCTTGACAATGCACTAGACTTCAGATCCCTGATAAAAAGCCGGGAGCTTATGGTGTCGCTTTCGCTGCATCTGTCCAGCCACGGCGATGGATTCGGCGCTTTCAGTCAGGGATGGCTGTATCCCTTAAAGCCCAGTGTAAACCGTTCCTCCGT
>JBAXVB010000700.1:0-2368 GCA_037129415.1 Deltaproteobacteria bacterium | reverse complement strand
TGTTTGTTGCAAGATAAAAATGGAGAAAGTTGCAAGTTAAAATTCCGAAAGTTGCAATTGGAAATTCCATAAAGTTGCAAAATCTGTTGCAGGCATAAACAATCACCTATAGTTCCTTGCACTAAACAAAAAAGGCAAGGAGGAAAGGAGCATGCTTACAATGGACAAGATACAGGATGTCAGATTTCGGTATTATGTAAAAGGGGTCAAGATTTCCAAAATTGCAATGGAGCTTAAGTTGGACTGGAAGACGGTGCAGAAGTATGTTGACATGACTGACTTCAACGAGCCGGTTCCCAAAGCGGCATCGGAGAAGCGTTTTTGTCCCAGTCTGGATCCTTACAAGGCGGGCATTGACAAGTGGCTTGAAACAGATAGGGATGCGCCACGCAAGCAAAGGCATACAGCAAGGAGGGTATTTAAGCGCCTTAAGGAAGAGTTTTCTGATTTTGACTGTTCCTACAGGACAGTTGCAGCCTACTATGCCGTTAAGCACAAGGAAGTTTTCAGCGGTTCCAGGGTTGGTTTCCTTCCGCTGGAACATCGTCCGGGTGAGGCGCAAGTGGATTTTGGCACGGCGGATTTTTATGAAAACGGTCGGCGGATTACCGGGAAATACCTTGATGTCTCATTTCCGTACAGCAACAAAGGCTACCTGCAATTGTTCTACGGGGAGAACACGGAATGCCTTCTGGAAGGGCTGGATGTCATCTTTCGGCACATCGGCGCTGTTCCCTGCGAATTGTGGTTTGACAACACCAAGACTATCGTAACCAAAGTTATCCGGGGAGGCCTGCGCGAGATCACAGATCGCTTTAACCGTTTCAGGGAACACAACCGTTTCCATGCCGTATTTATGAATCCAGGCGAAGGGCATGAGAAGGGCAATGTTGAAAACAAGGTTGGCTACCACCGACGTAACTTTCTGGTTCCCATGCCGCGCTTTCTTTCGCTTTCAGATTTCAACCGGCAGCTTCTTGAGATGTGCGACAATGATGCAGACAGGAGCATTACCGCCATAACGAGACACTCGAGGAACTCTTTGCTGAAGATCTGAAACACTCTCATAAGCTTCCTGAGATCAAATTTGATCTGAGCGGTGGCGGGAGTGTTGTCACCAATAACTGGGGCAAGTTTTATCTGCATAAAGGCATGCATGAGTATTCGGTTTCGCCGAAATACGCAAATACAGCAGTTAACCTGAGAAAGACCTCATCGCTTCTCATCGTGCTGGACGAAAACTATCGCGAAATTGTGAGACACCGCCGCCTTTACGGTGACACAAAACAGCAGAGCATGGACTGGCTTCCGTATCTGAAGCAGCTTTCCATACGCCCACGCGCATTAAAGTATTCCGGCATCTATGAGCTGATGCCGTCTGATATGAAACAGTTCATTGATGGCCTATCCAATACGGAAACAGGAAAAGTTCTAAAAGTTCTGGCGGAACTGACGGACCAAACAGGTTTTGACAGTGCGCTCAATACCATAAAGCAGGCGCTGTCTTACGGCGCATCTGATGCGGAGAGTCTCAAGAACCTCTACCGTCGCCTTTACGCTGATGTGCCAGAACTACCGCCGATGCCCCTTGGCGCGCAAATACCGGATGTCGGCCAGATGAAAAGCTCTCTTGGCGATTACGACATCTTCCTGATGAAGGGGGGTGCCGCAAATGCTTGAAGAAGAAATTACAGACTGCTGCAAGAAACTGAGGCTGAGTCGCAATATTGCCGATATGGCGCAGACGACAACGGGTGAATCACATCAGGAATACCTGTACAAATTATTATCTGCGGAAATGAAAAACCGTGAACTGGGACGAGCAGCCACAATGATAAACAACGCCGGTTTTTACAGCATCAAGACATTTGACGGATTCTGCTTTGATGAAATCTCCCTGCCTTCCGGTTTGACACAAGAGGGACTGAAATCCCTTGATTTCGTCAGGGAAAAGAAAAACATCATCATGTACGGCAGAACAGGAACGGGGAAAACCATGCTCTCCATTGCGCTGGGGGTTAGCGCCTGTCAGAAAGGCATTCCCGTTAAATTCTACCGTACAGCGGCGTTGATCAACCAGCTTTCGGAAGCCAAAAAAGCCGGCGCTTTGGGGATGCTGCTGAAAAAACTCAATCAGGCATCCCTCATTATCCTTGACGAATGGGGATATGTGCCTTACGACCGCACCGGCGCCCAGTTGCTGTTTGACTATCTCTCCGAGATACATGAGAGCAAATCCGTCATACTCAACACGAACCTGGAGTTCTCCCGCTGGGTCAATGTACTCTACGATGAGCAGATGACCGCCGCTCTGGTGGGCAGACTCATGCACCACTGCCATCTTCTTTTGTTCCCAGGCGAGAACAAT
>JBAXVB010000070.1:0-15102 GCA_037129415.1 Deltaproteobacteria bacterium | reverse complement strand
GTGGTCAGTCCCAGTCCCATGCCTTTTTTAGGCCCCAGCTCTTTGGTGGTGTAGTAGGGTTCAAATATTCGGGGAAGATGCTCGGAAGAAATTCCCTTGCCTTGGTCCTTGATTATTATGTGCAGATAATGGCCCGAAGAAATAGGGTGGGCGGGAAGAGGTGAGTCGCTGGAAGCCACTGTATTTCTGATTTTTACTTGAACCTTTCCTCCGTCTGGCATGGCTTCAACCGCATTGGTCATCAGATGGGTGAGGGCATACAGCATCTGTTGCTCATCCACTTCAATCTTCCAGATGTCATCTGGCAAATCAAAGTCAACATCAACCCTTGGGTCGGAAACCACAATGGCTGAGGACTCCTTGAGCAGCTTTGTGATTGAAGATGGTTTTTTTGAAGGATATCCGGATTTGGACAGGATGATGAATTGCTGGGTAAGCTCTTTGGCCTGGTTACAGGTTGATTCAGCCCTTTCAAGAATCTTGTTGGCTTTTTCTTCGGGGTTTAGGAAAAGTTGGGCCAGAGAAATGTTGCCCATGATAGCCATCAACAGGTTGTTAAAATCGTGGGCGATTCCGCCAGCAAGAGTGGACGTGAACTCAAGTTGCTGAGCTTGTAAAAAACTTTTCTGGGTTTTTAATCTTTCAGTTATATCATACATGATACAAAACGTTGCAAGGGCATTGTTGCGGGTGTCAGTTTCCTGAAAGCAGTTAAACAAAACCCGGGATAGGGATCCGTTTTTTCGGCGAACATTCAGCCCAACATCCTGGATTTGTTCAGGGGCGTTGATGTATGAAAAATAGGATCGGAGTTTTTCCGCTTCTGAAGGCGGCAGCATATCATAAATTGGCGTACCCAGAACATCCGCCTTCACATAACCCAAAAGTCTCTCACATGCCGGATTTATCAACAGAATACATCTGTTTTCATCCAGCGTCAGGTAAGGTACCGGGGCTTTTTCGTACATCAGCCGAAATCGTTCCTCACTGGCCTTTAAAGCATCTTGGGCTAATTTAAGTTGAGTCTTGCAGGCATTCAAAGGTTTTCCTCATGAACGGGTTGCATTTGATTTTCGTATGATGAGATATCACCTTGATCAAAAGCGCCATATAGTCTATAAAAACAAAGAAAATGGCCATTAATCATCCGGACATTCACCCCTTATCATGGCGATTAATATACAGTTATTTATTGAAAATAACCACAGGAATATAAGCAAACAAAGGAAATTAATTTGATTATCCAGCAAACCGGACGTGTTGTTGACAGAATTTATATGCTTGGAAACCCTGCTGTCCCGGTTTATCTGCTGGATGGCGAACATCCAGCCGTTATAGATGCTGGGTTCTCATTTTTGGGACACCATTATGCTTCCGCCATTTCTGAGGTGTTGGGAAGCCGGACCCCTGCCTATTGTCTGTTGACCCATTCGCACTTTGACCATTGCGGATCTGTTTCGGTGCTGAAATCACATTTTCCGGAAATGAAGATTGTCTCCTCCGAACAGGCCAAGACTACATTGGCCAGGCCGAACGCTATTGAGCTGATTCGAGAGCTGAACCGCGCGTCGGTGAAAGTGTTCCAGAGAAATGGTTTTATAGGTGATGCCTCGATAGAGTTTACCCCTTTTGAAATCGACATGACAGTGAAAGAAGGCGACCTGTTAAAGATATCCCCGGATCGAACCCTTCAGGTTATTGAAACTCCAGGCCATACAAGGGACTGTTTAAGTTATTACGTTCCGGAGATTAGAACACTAATTTGTTCGGAAGCCGCCGGAATTGCAGATTCCACCGGATATATTGTTTCCGACTGTCTGGTGGATTATGATCAGTATGTTGATTCCATGAAAAAACTGGAGCTTCTGGATTCGGAAGCGATATGTCTGGCGCACCGGTATGCCTTTACCGGTCAGGATGCAAGAAACTACATACCCCGATCCCTGAAATATTGCGATGAATTCAGAAATCTGGTAGAAACTTGTCTGGCGGAGGAACATGGCGATATTCCGCGTGTCATGACAAGGATCAGGGCTGTTGAGTATGACCTCAAGCAGGAGCCAAAGCAGCCGGAACCTGCATACCTTCTCAATCTTGAAGCCCGCATCAATGCCGTGGGTAAACGCAAGGCGCATTTAGATGAAAAAATCAACTGTTGATCTTCAGGTGTCAATTGCCGGACTTAGCCTGAAAAATCCGGTCATGACTGCGTCAGGAACCTTCGGTTATGCCGGCGAATTTGTCGATCTGGTGGATCTGAACCGTCTCGGAGCCATTGTGGTGAAGGGCCTTTCCCTTGAGCCTTCCATCGGCAACCCGCCACCCCGAATCGTGGAAACCCCGTGCGGGATGTTAAATGCCATTGGCCTTGAGAATGTGGGAATCAAGGCATTTATCAACGAAAAGCTTCCATTTTTGCGGAGCCTGTCTCCGCCGCTGATCGTCAATATTTACGGAAAATGCATTGAAGAATATTATGAACTTGCGCGGCGCATTGAGGATGTTGAAGGCATTTCAGCAATTGAGGTCAATATTTCCTGCCCCAATGTCAAATCAGGCGGCATTGCCTTTGGTGTGGATCAGCAGGCCGCTTTTGATGTGATCAGCGCCGTTCGAAATTGCATTTCAAAAACCATGATTGTCAAGCTTTCCCCGAATGTCACAGATATCACCCAGATCGCTCGAAGCGTTGTGGATGCTGGAGCGGATTGCCTGTCCCTGATCAATACCTTGACCGGCATGGTCATTGATATCGAAACCAGGCGCCCAAAGCTGGCGAATATCACCGGCGGATTATCTGGCCCTGCCATTCGACCGGTGGCGGTTCGAATGGTCTGGCAGGTTGCACAGGCTGTATCTGTTCCGATTATTGGCATTGGCGGCATAATGACGGCCTCCGATGCTCTGGAATTTATCATTGCCGGCGCTTCGGCCGTTCAGGTGGGAACCGCCAATTTTGTCAATCCTCGAGCTACTCTGGATATCATCGAAGGTATTGAGGCGTTTATGGTTCAGCACCATATAGAAAAACTGTCCGATATCACCGGTACCCTGAAAACCGGATAACGGGCCTTTATCAAGAAAGGATAGGGTTATGGAATTCAAGAGCTATCAGGCTATTATAGATTTTGCCATTGAAAAGGAAATTGAAGCAGCCTCTTTTTATGAGGAAGTAGCCGGGACTGAAGTACAGAAGGAAACCCGGAAAATGTTTCTCGACTTCGCCAAGGAGGAGCGAAAGCATCAATATCTTCTGGAAAACCTTGACTGCAAAGGCGAATGCAGCCTGGTCACACAGGATTACAAATTCAAATGGATCGGAGATATCAAACGCAGCGATCTGATGGTGGATATTGTCTGGCGGAAAGGGATGCTCTAACGGGATATTCTTCTCCTTGCCATGAAACGGGAAGAAAAGGCCTTGGTGCTTTATAACGAACTGCGTCAGCAGTCTGAAACCGAAACCGCCAAAAATATCTTTAAAATTCTCTGCCAGGAAGAAGCTCGGCATAAGCTGGGGCTGGAAACGCTTTATGATGAGTATATGGCGCAAATGGGGGATTGATGGAGGGGCTGTTTACAAAGTCATCGCAATTTATTTGCTAATAACAACCTAACAGAAAGGAATTTTGGGTATGAGTCGAAAGTTGATTATGGTCTTGGGTTTGATGGGGGTTGTGCTGTTGTGGAGTTCCATGGGGAGCGCAGAAGTGCTTATGGCCGGCATGAAGGCATCGGACTGGTCATTCAAGGATTCAGAAGGAAATGTATTTTCGATGGCATCCTGGGCTGGAAAGGTGCTGCTTGTCAATTATGTTGATCCGGACGAATCCGACCTGAACGATCATTTTACCGATGCCATGAAAAAGGCCAAAGACCAGGGACTTCTGAAGGAAGAAACCTACAAGGGAATCGGGATCGCAGATTGTAAGGCCACATGGAAACCCGATGCCCTCATAAGGACGATCGCCGGAAAAAAAGCCAAAAAATTCAACACGGTCATTCTGTTTGATTATGATGCAACACTCCGAAATGCCTGGGGCCTGGAGGTTGACACTGCCAATGCCATTCTTCTGGACAAAAACCGGACTGTCCGGATGATCGTCCGTGGAAAAGTTCGGCAAAGCGAAGTAGCGTCTATCGTCCAGATGGCTATTGATCTGCAGAAAGAATAATAAAAAAGGGAATCAGGGGCAGGTTTCAGTCGTAAGACAAGAACAAAATATCTGCTTATCGCCCCCGGCCCCTGCCCCTGTTCTCTGTTTTATTCCATCTGCGTTACCGGATGCGCCTTTAAATACTCCAGACGGTTCAGGCCATTGACGTAAGCTTTGGCGCTGGCCGTGATTACATCAGGGTCCGCGCCTCTTCCCATGGCCTCAAGGCCGTTTTCCCGAAGCCGTACAGTTACCTCGCCCTG
The DNA here is from genome assembly GCA_037129415.1 of Deltaproteobacteria bacterium. Taxonomy (GTDB): domain Bacteria; phylum Desulfobacterota; class Desulfobacteria; order Desulfobacterales; family Desulfatirhabdiaceae; genus RAAP-1. Next base: position 10,682 of record JBAXVB010000070.1, on the reverse strand, counting down.
AGCATCTGTGCCGCCGGTAAGGGCGTTAATCGAAAAACGCAGCAGCTCTGATCCGGTTCCGGTAAGACTTGCAAGAGTTTTATAAACGGCGTCAATGGGGCCGTTGCCATACTCCGCACCCTGCACCGGTCTTCCGTTGATCATCATCCGCACGCTGGCCATGGGAAGAACCGTTGTGCCGCTGATTACATGAAGATAATCCAGTGTAAAGACATCATGACTTTGCAGAAGTCCCTCGGTGATCAGAACTTCCAGATCCTCATCCACCACATGCTTTTTCTTGTCGGCCAGTTCCTTGAACTTGGTAAAAACCAGTTGAAGTTCTTCATCCGACAAATCATATCCCATGTCCTTTAAATGCGTTCTAAGGGCGTGGCGTCCAGAATGCTTTCCCAGAACCAGTTTGTTGGTATTCAGACCGATGTCTTCGGGTTTCATGATTTCATAAGTCATAGGGTTTTTCAAAACCCCGTCCTGGTGAATTCCGGCTTCATGGGCAAAGGCGTTGGCCCCGACAATAGCCTTGTTTGGCTGAACCGGAATGCCTGTAATCATACTGACCAGGCGACTGGTGGGATAGATGAATTCAGTCTTGACACCAGATGTGAATGCAAAATAATTGGGCCGGGTGTGAAGCGACATTACGACTTCCTCAAGAGAGGTGTTGCCGGCCCGCTCGCCGATGCCGTTGATGGTGACCTCCGCCTGCCTTGCCCCTGCGCTGATGGCAGCCAGGGTATTGGCAGTCGCCAGTCCCAGATCGTTATGACAGTGGACGCTTAATATGGCCTTGTGGATGTTGGGCGTATGGGACATGACATATTTAACCAGTTCGGCGTATTCCTGCGGAATGGCGTATCCAACGGTATCAGGCAAATTGACGGTGGTTGCGCCAGCTTCAATGGCGGCTTCAAAGACCCGGCATAAAAAATCCCGGTCGCTTCGAGATCCGTCTTCGGCTGAAAACTCAACCCGTTCGGTTAAAGAACTGGCATATTTCACGGCCTCTACTGCGGCTGCCACCACTTCATCGCGGGTCATACGCAGTTTGTAGGTCAGGTGGATGTCGGATGTGGCGATAAAGGTGTGGATACGGGGAAAGGCGGCATGCTGAATGGCGCCCCAGGCCCTGTCGATGTCTTTTTTGGAGGTACGAGCCAGAGCTGCAACCTCTGTGCGTTTTAACTGCCCGGAGATTCGGGATACAGCCTCGAAATCGCCATCCGAGGCTGCTGGAAATCCGGCTTCCAGCACATCCACACCCAGTTTTTCCAGTTGGGTGGCCAGACGCAGTTTTTCGCCGGTATTCATGCTGGCGCCGGGGGACTGCTCGCCGTCTCGTAAAGTGGTGTCAAAAATAATTACTCGCTCGGTCATGATATTGCTCCTTTTTGCCTGAGTACTTACCGCGATAATTTATACTGAAAACTGTCTGCAAGTGCATGCCAACTGGCTTCAATGATATCTTCGGACACGCCGATGGTACTCCAGACATGGTCTTCATCCCTGGATTCGATAAAAACGCGCACTCTGGCTGCAGTTCCCGCCCGGCCGTCAATTACGCGGACCTTGAAATCCACCAACCGCATGTGATCCATATTCGGGAAAAAATTGTCCAGTGCTTTTCGAAGCGCGTTATCCAGGGCGCTTACCGGGCCGCTTCCTTCGGCTGCCGTTATTTCCTGTTTGCCGTCAACCGATATTTTTATGGTTGCATGGGCGGAACAGGGCTGGTTTTTGTCTTTTTCAATGGTTACCCGGAACGACTCCAGCTCGAACAGTGGTTTGAACTGATCTGTCAGTTTCTCCAGCAGAATCTTGAAAGATCCGTCGGCCACATCAAACTGATAGCCCTCCTGTTCCATGCGCTTGATTTCAGAGACGACTTTCTGCCGATCAGACCCATTCAGCTCCACTCCGAGTTCTCTGGCCTTGTATTCCACATTGCTTTTGCCGGAAAGATCGGAAACCAGCACCTTGCGCTTGTTTCCGACCAGGCCAGGGTCAAGGTGTTCATACGCCATGGGAAGTTTCATGATAGCGCTAACATGAACCCCGCCCTTATGGGCAAAGGCGCTTTTTCCCACAAAAGGCATGGTGTTCTGTGGAATCATGTTAGCGATTTCGCTGACGAACCGGGATAGTTTCTTCAGCCTCGAAAGGTTCTCGGTAGATACGCAGGGCCGATTCATTTTCAGGCATAATATGGGAATGATGCTGGTAAGGTCCGCATTGCCGCATCGCTCCCCGTATCCGTTGATGGTCCCCTGAACCAGAACCGCACCGGCGTTTATCGCACTGATGCTGTTGGCTACGGCAAGGCCGGAGTCATTGTGAGTATGAATACCGATTCTGACAGCAGATTTTGATGGATTCGCTTTTTCTGCTATCAACTGGTGCACTTTGGCGATTATCGGCTCGATTTCATGTGTCAGTGTTCCGCCATTGGTATCGCAGAGTACTATGCAGTCTGCTCCACCTCTTAAAGCCGCCGCCAGGGTGTAAAGGGCATAATCCGGATTGGATTTGTAGCCGTCAAAAAAATGCTCTGCGTCATAAATCACTTCACGCGAATGGTATTTCAGATATGCCACAGTGTCGTGGATCATGGCCAGATTTTCTTCCAGGGTATTGCCCATGATTTTTCCGACATGAAGATCCCAGCTTTTTCCAAAAATGGTGACAACAGGGGTCCGGGCCGCCAGAAGAGCCTTGACATTGGGGTCATCGCCAGTAGCGAAACCTGGTTTTCGGGTGGAACCAAAAGCAGCAAGCTTTGCGTGCTTGAAATCAATCTGCTGAGCCAGCTCGAAAAACTGCATATCCCTGGGATTGGACCCCGGCCATCCGCCTTCAATATAGTGAATGCCAAAGTCATCCAGTCGCTGGGCGATCATGATTTTTTCTTCAGCCGAAAAATTGACATCTTCCCCTTGTGTTCCGTCTCTCAGGGTGGTGTCGTAAAGGTGAATTGGTTCCATAAGGAAAAATCCTTTCGTGAAAACAGGCTGAAGGTGTAAGGCCTCAGACTAAACGTAACCGTCACTCCCCTCTCAGCGGGAGGAGCAGTGGGGATGGCAAGTGGTTGGCATAGGAGCATTTTCCCCCCTCCCAACCTCCCCCCGCCGGGAGGAGAGGCTGAATGCTTACGCCATAAATACCTATTTCCGGTTTTCCGGTCGCAGTGAGCGGACTGCAGCGCCTGCCTGCCACATTTCAGACAAGCGAATAACTTCAAGCTCTTCATGGAGTTTTTCACGATAATCCGGAGCGCTGTTTCTCTCCAGGGTTCTGCGGGTTTCTTCTCCGGATAACACACTTTCATAGAGTTGATCAAAAACCGGCTTGACCGCATCCCTGAAGCGTGGCGACCAGTCCAGCGCTCCCCTTTGCGCGGTGGTGCTGCAATTGGCGAACATCCAGTCCATGCCGTTTTCAGCGACAAGGCGAATCAGACTCTGGGTAAGTTCTTCAACGGTTTCATTAAATGCCTCGCTGGGGCTGTGACCGTGTTTCCTAAGAAGGGTGTACTGAGCCTCCATAACCCCCGCCAGACATCCCATTAGAACGCCTCGCTCTCCGGTAAGGTCGCTGTGAACTTCTTTTTCAAATGTAGTAGGAAACAAATAGCCGGACCCGATGGCGATGCCAAGGGCAATGGCGCGTTCCCTGGCTTTGCCCGTGTAGTCCTGATGAACGGCAAAGCTGGAGTTGATGCCGCTTCCCGCCAGAAAATTGGTTCGTACCGTTCTGCCGGAGCCTTTTGGCGCCGCCAGAATTACATCCACAAAATTCGGCGGAATAATGCCAGTCTGATCACTGAAGACAATGCCGAACCCATGAGAAAAATACAGGGCGTTTCCGGGATCCAGGTAGGGTTTGATCTTAGGCCATGTCACCATCTGGCCGGCATCGGAAAGCAAATACTGGATAATAGTTCCTTTCTTGGCTGCTGCTTCCAGGGGAAAGAGCGTCTCTCCAGGAATAAAGCCGTCAGCAACGGCCTTGTCCCAGGAATCGCTGTTTTCTCGTTGGCCGACAATTACCTGCAATCCGTTATCTTTCATATTCAGGGCTTGTCCTGGCCCCTGAACGCCATATCCCAGAATGGCAATGGTTTCATTCTTCAGTACTGCTTTTGCATGCTCCAGGGTAAATTCCGAAGCGGTAATTACTTCTTCCATGATGCCGCCAAAATTGATTTGTGCCATTGTGATTTATATCTCCTTGTTATTGGGTGATTGGTTAAAAATTTTAGTTGATAGGAGCGAATAATTATTCGCTCCTATGCTATTTAGGTTCCCTGAACAGCGCTACAATGCCGGTTCGGGCAATTTTTTTGATGCCGATAGGCTTCAGTAGATTGATAATTGCAGCAAGTTTGCCTTCGTCGCCAGTGACCTCAATGATAAAATGCTCGATACCCGTATCCACGACCTTGCATCGAAAAATATCCACGATTCTAAGGACTTCAGCCCGGTGTTCGGGTTTGGCCTTGACGCAAATCAGCGCCATTTCCCGCTGCACAGCCTTGGACTTGTCCATGTCCCGAACCTTGATGACATTGATCAGTTTTCTAAGCTGTTTTTGAATCTGTTCCATCACCAGGGGGTCAGCACGGGTTACCAGAGTAATCCGGGATATTTCCGGGTTGACGGTTTCAGCCACACAGAGGCTTTCAATATTAAAGCCTCTTCCACTAAAAAGCCCGACAACCCGGGCCAGAACTCCTGGCTGGTTATCCACCAGCATGGTAATGACATGTTTTGCTTCCGTCACTTTTAAAATCCTCCATACATGCGTAAGGAGAGTACGGGCTAATAATTATTCGCCCGTACTCTGTAGAGCTACTGCTCTTCAACTTTTCAGCCATTCGGCTCTTCCGGTGTTAAATCAGCAGCATTTCGGTGAGAGTTGCTCCGGCAGGAACCATCGGATACACACATTCTTCCCGCTCCACCCAGAAATCCATGATAGCCGCCTGAGGTGAGGACAGACCCTGCTCTAGCACCGATTCAACTTGATCCGGGGTGGTCGCCCTCAGACCAAGAGCACCGTAAGCCTCTGCCAGTTTCACAAAGTCCGGGGCATACTCCATGTTGGTGCACGCATAGCGCTTGTCGTAAAACAATTCCTGCCATTGTCGGACCATACCCAGGTATCGGTTGTTCAGAATCACCACTTTAACCGGAAGGCCATACTGAATAGCGGTTGCCATTTCCTGAATATTCATCTGAATGCTGCCGTCTCCGGCAATATCCACCACCAGCTTTCCGGGTTGCGCCACCTGAGCGCCGATAGCCGCTGGAAGGCCAAAACCCATGACACCAAGGCCGCCCGAGGTTATGAAATGATCCGGGTGGTCAAAGTGATAATACTGGGCGGCCCACATCTGATTCTGACCCACCTCAGTGGTTATGATCGCCTGGCCCTGTGTCAGGCGGTATAGCGTTTCAACCACATATTGGGGCTTGATCACGGTGGTCTGATCATAATTCAGGGCGCCAGTCTGCTTCCACTGATTGAGTTGATCCAGCCAACTGCGCCGTTGTTCCGCCAGATCGCCAAAATCAATGGCCTCGATCAACCGGTTCAACTCTGACAGAGTGATTCGGCAATCGCCAACAAGCGGAAGCGATACCTGGACATTCTTGCGTATCGATGTCGGATCAATGTCAATGTGGACAATCTTTGCCTGGGCCGCAAAGGCATCTGTTCTGCCGGTAACCCGGTCATCAAAGCGCACCCCGACCGCAATCAGAAGATCGCAAGCGCCGGTGGCCATGTTGGCCCGGTAGGTTCCGTGCATTCCAATCATTCCCAGGCAGAGTGGATCTGTTCCAGGAAATGCACCCATGCCCATGAGTGATGTGGTAACCGGCATCAGGGTTTTGCGGGCGAAGGCAGTAAGCTCCGATGAACCTTTTGACAGTATGACACCGCCGCCGGCAAAAATCATTGGACGCTGTGCTTCCCGAATCAGGGTGATCACTTTTTCCAGTTGCCATAAGTTGGGCTGATAGGTTGGGTTGTAGGATTTCAGCCGAACCGGTTCTACTGGAGTATAGGCAATCCGTTTTTTGGTGATGTCTTTGGGAATATCCACCAATACCGGGCCGGGCCTGCCGGATCGGGCGATATAGAAGGCTTCCTTCAGTATTTGCGCCAGATCCTCAATTCTTTTCACCAGGTAATTGTGCTTGGTGCAAGGCCTGGTGATGCCGACAATATCCACTTCCTGAAATGCATCATTGCCAATCAATTGTGTTGGGACCTGTCCGGTAATGATCACTATAGGGATGGAATCCATATAGGCGGAGGCAATGCCGGTTACGGTATTGGTGGCTCCAGGGCCGGAAGTCACCAGACAGACTCCCACTTTTCCGCTTGCACGCGCATATCCGTCCGCAGCATGAACCGCGCCCTGTTCGTGTCGCACCAGGATATGCTGAATGGGCGTTCTGGCCAGTTCGTCATAGATGTCTATTACAGCGCCTCCGGGAAAACCGAACAAGGTGTCCACACCTTCTTCCTGAAGAATTGTCATCAGGATTTGCGCTCCGGTCAAAGTGTTTTCAATTGGTTTCATATCTACTCCTATTCCACAACAGCACCTGTGCTGGCGGACGAGACATTTCGCGAGTATCTTGCCAGATATCCGGAAGTGATTTTGGGCTTGGGCGGCTTCCAGGCGGAAAGCCTGTCCTGAATAACAGCCTCTTTAACATTAAGGGTGATGGTTTTATCGGGAATGTCTATGGAAATCATGTCACCTTCGCAAACGATGGCAATGATGCCTCCCGAGGCGGCTTCCGGCGAAATGTGGCCGATGGCGGCCCCGCGTGTTCCGCCCGAAAATCTGCCGTCCGTGATCAATGCAACATAAGCGTCCAGCCCCATGCCGGCAATGGCGGATGTCGGGGAAAGCATTTCCTGCATTCCAGGCCCGCCTTTTGGGCCTTCGTAACGGATGACGACAACATCACCTTTTTGGATTCGGCCTGATAAAATAGCCTCACAGGCGCTGGTTTCCGAATCGAACACGCGGGCCGGGCCCTGATGCCGGAGCATTTCGTCTCGTACGGCCGATTGCTTGACCACACAGCCATCCGGAGCCAAATTTCCAAAGAGAACCGCCAGACCGCCTTGTTTGTGGTATGGGTTATCGATGGTGCGAATGACATCAGAGTTTAAAATTGCAGCGTGGCTGAAGGTTTCCGCCATGGTTTTTCCGGTTACGGTAAGGCAATCACCGCTTATAAGTCCGGCGCGGAAAAGCTCGTGCATTACGGCCGGTATTCCGCCTGCCCGGTACAGGTCTTCAACATGGTGTTTTCCGCCGGGGCTTAGAGAACACAAATGGGGTGTTGATTGGCTGATGTGGTTGATCAGGTTCAGATCAAAGTCCACCCCGGCTTCCCGTGCAATAGCTGCAAGATGCAGCACGGTGTTGGTTGAGCAGCCAAGCGCCATATCCACAGTGAGGGCATTGCTGAAAGCTTCTTTTGTCAGAATCCTGCCAGGGGTAACGCCTTTTTCCAGAAGTTCCACGATCTTCATTCCGGTTTCCTTGGCCAGACGGATTCGGGCGGACATGACAGAGGGAATGGTGCCATTTCCCGGAAGTCCCATGCCGATAGCTTCTGTCAGGCAGTTCATGGAATTGGCAGTAAACATGCCGGCGCAGGAACCGCAGGTGGGACAGGCTGCATCTTCGATCCGGGAAAGTTCATCTTCTGTCATTTTCCCGGATTTTACAGCGCCGACTGACTCAAATACCGAAATGAGATCGATTTTTTCCGGGGCGGAATGGCTATCCGGATGAATTCCAGCCAGCATCGGGCCGCCGCAGATGAAAATTGCCGGAATGTTCAGCCGGGCCGCAGCCATCAGCATTCCGGGAACGATCTTATCGCAACTGCTGATCATCACCAGTGCGTCAAAGGCATGGGCGGTGGCCATGATTTCTACGGAATCGGCGATAAGCTCCCGGCTGGCCAGAGAATATTTCATGCCGACATGGTTCATGGCAATGCCGTCGCAGACACCAATTACGCCGAATTCAACGGGCGTTCCACCTGCCATGTAAACACCTGCTTTAACCGCTTCCATGATGGTGTTCAGTTGGATATGGCCGGGAATGATGTCGTTGGCGGCATTGGCGATGCCGATAAGCGGTCTGTGAATTTCGGTGTCCGTGTAGCCCATGGCCTTGAAGAGCGACCGCTGGGGAGATCTTTCAATGCCGTTTTTGACTATATTGCTTTTCATTGGTTTCCTGTCGAAATTGGTTTTTGAGCAAAAAAAATCCGTTATCAGCTTTTGAGGGCTGATAACGGATTTTTTAAAATTACAATTAAGAAAAAATCAGGCCATTATCAACCCGGAACCTCGTAGGGAAGGATAATCCCAACGAGGACGATAATAAGGATAATAAAGACGATGATTGCAGTTGGTATCATTATATTTAAAATCAAAGCTTGTCTGAGGGTTGAAAATTGTGTTTGTCTCAAGGTCAAAGATTGAAATTGAATACCAGTAACAATATCCTCTTGTCAAGAAGTTATTTTCAGGGTAAAGCTGGACGATGATGACAATTGTATTAAAACGGAAGTTAGAGGAGGTGGGTGATGTATCAGAGGGCTGGAAATGGAAAACGTTTTTGTCTTTACTGTATTGGATGGATTCTGATTTTTGTTCTGCTTTGTGGAGGCGCTCAATCCGCCACGCTTTATGAGCAGTCTTGGCAGAAGCTGAAATCCAGGTTGGCCGGGATTCAAAAAGAGCCTTATACATTTGTGGTCATGGGAGACAGCCGCGACAACGATGAAGTCTTCGTAAAATGCCTGCTAACTGCAGCCAGTTACCATCCGCTGTTTATTCTGCATACGGGTGATGCCGTGTCCACCGGAAGTGAAGAACGGTTTCTGAATTTTCTGGCGCTTCTTCAGAAAACCATTCCGGACATTCCCGTTTTTGTTGCTGCTGGCAATCATGAACTGACGCATAAAGATAAAAGTGAAAAGGGGAAAGCGTTGTTTCAGCAACTGATCGGTCCCCTGGACTATGTCATTGATATTCCCGAAATCAATTCCATGTTTATTGTTCTGGACAATTCCGGATATTCTCTGGAATCAAACCAGATTGACTATCTTAAAACCCAGTTGAGTATGGAACAATCCCTGAAATTTGTTCTCATGCACATTCCGCCGCAGACCCCTAAGTGGATAGACAGTCACACGTTTAAAAAAGGGGGCGACGCTTTTTTGCAGACGCTTTCCGGTCAGAACATTGCTGGAGTTTTTTACGGACATTACCATCTTTATGATGAAGATATACTCTCAGGAACGCGACACATCATTACCGGCGGGGCTGGAGCGCCGCTTTCCCGTTTGTATTTCGGGGATGCTTCTTATCATTTTGTCGTTGTCACGCTCTCAGGAGGGAAGATGACAACAGAAAAGGTGCTGGTTTCGGAATGATCGGGGGGGGCATCATTAAAATTAGTATTGAAAATGACATCTCGTTGATATATGATGGTAGAATAAATGTTTTGGTTTTAATTATCATTGTTACAAAAACTGAAAGTTGATTTGGAAGAATTGGTCGTGGCGTAATTACACCAATTCAGAAATGTGAACCTTCGTCGCCGACATCTTCATTAATAGTGCAATAAAAAAGAATACAACGTAAGCCATAAATCCTGCAAACATCATCAGCGTTTCAAATACCGGAGTCGGAACCATGCCCTGGACAGCCACAGTGACTTCAGGCGATAGCTGGCTCTTGATATCATCTGGTGCCAGCGGCACCGATTCCGGAACGATTACATGCAGCTTCACGGCGAATGCCAGTAGCACAGCACGAACCGCCACCATACATGTAACAGCAACCGGTGCGACCGGTAGTCCGGTGGATGTAACGGTGATCCAGGCCCCAACAGGATGTACGGCGACCTTAGATGGAAATTTAATGCTCAATGTACCCATTCTTGCCTCTCTTATGGACTGGTGGTATGCTCCAGCGTATTCGGCGGATTTTGTTTATGAGTACAATCCGACGTATCCGGCCTTGATAATTTTTAAAATGGCCAACATCACCATGCGAACCACTTATAGACCTGAGTGCGAAAAAGAAGAATCAACATATTCCGACGATTTTAAAATCCATATTCCAGGTCTTGTGCTCGCCGATGGAATCACTCGTTTATCGGTTGATATGGAATACAGCAAGGCTCTTTCCACCGATGTAAATACCTGCTTTGTTGTTACAAAATATGGAGTTGTTCCTAATTGAAAGCATTGATCATTGTTTCGACCATTCGGGTTTATTTCGTAGGGGCTAATCTTGTCTTCGCCATAATGATGGATTAGTGGCGAATCGCCTCTGGGATCGCCGCACCCCAGTGCGGCAATTATGACGACAATATAGAACAAGCCGCACTGGGGTGCGGCGATCCCGGGATGGCTCCCAGGCATCGGGCACTTACCGTGCGAGAGTATCAGGAATAAAATAATTGAAAACTCAGGAACACTCTGTTCATCAGCCGCATGCCAAACTTTTTGAGACAGTGTTTTCCGATCCGGTGGAAGCCGTGAGTTTCTTTCAGGCATATCTGCCGAATTCTCTGACAGCACGGATTGACTGGAATACTCTTGTTCTCAAGGAAAATAGTTTCATAG
>JBAXVB010000007.1:0-41499 GCA_037129415.1 Deltaproteobacteria bacterium | reverse complement strand
TTCCATAGATTTTCTCCATTTCCAGTTTGTCGGGTACGGGGTAACGACTGACCAGAAAACCGTCGTCGCGCATGAGACCGAGTGCGGCTTTCTTTGTAAACGGCGCTTCCTTCCAGTAACTTTGCAATATTTCGACAGGCAAGTTAACGCTGATAATATATTTCTCTTTGCCTTCTTTGTTGCTGATCACATATCGAAGCGGAATAGTCCACTGATTGTGGATAGGACATACATACGGTTGACCTATACTGACGGGTTGACCTTCCTGGATTTCATTGCGAAATTTTTGAAACGATGGCTCCAGAGCAAACGTCGGCAACGTCTGGCCGAACGGTGCTGTCGCTGCAAACAGTATTTGGCCGTCATCCCGAATGACACTGACGTCAAACAATTCAAGGTGGCTTTCACTGAATCGTTTGACAAGAGTAAAAGCATGATCAATATCGATCTGGTCATCAGTTCCAATTATTTCATGGCGTAGCACGAGCATACCGTTTTCAAGTTGCGTAAAGTAGGCATCAATGGCCTTTGCCTCCAACTCCATGATGTTCTGCAAATCGTGTAATCGGTCTGCTTTTACTTCTTGCCAGAACTGCCAGGAAAAAACAGAAGCATAAATGGTCAGGAGCAACGCCAAAATGCTTACAGCCCAGTTAAGGGTTCGCATTGAGTGGTAAACAGGCTCCGTGGTGTGTCGAGCAGGCATAATATGGCTCCGATTATTTAGGGTTACCGAGAAAATACTTTTAACCCACGAAAAAATATTCTACACGCCTTCTATTGAGAAACAATTTTCGCATTTTAACACACTAACAAACAATTTTATTTCATAACCTCACTGATTCAACCCAAACCTTTTTTTTATGAACAACCACGCCGATGCCAAGAATTTTCTGGACTCCTGCCTGTCTTAATTCCAAAGCGTATTGCCTGTCCTTAATTTGTTTGAGTGCGCTTTTCATGGCGGTTTTGGGTGTCTTATCATACTTTACATTTACTTTTTTGAATTCAAAGACAAATCCGGTCTGCCGGGGATCCTTTGGAATCAGCATCACGTCATAACGTCCATAACCGGATTCCCGATTTGAGCTTACATGATATTGAGAACCAAGATTGACCAATAGTCCCAGCACAAATGCATGATACACCCTTTCCGGCTCATCTCCGGACGTGTCATGATAACTCAGGACTGTCTGCACCATCTCTGCAAGGTATTGTTCAAAACCTGCAATGTCTTCCTGCATGAGAGCTTTCAGCAGTTGTTGAAGACGGTGATCTCCGATTTGCCGCCTGAGCCATACCTGAATTGTATCTTCATAAAAACTAAGTACTTCCATGTTTGGAATCGACAGATCGTATAAAATGCGGGTATGCACCTGTCTTGGATTCAAAGCTTTCAGATAACCGCTGAAAGTCAGTAAGCTCCAGATGTTTTCTTCAGTTGCTGCAATATCCCTAATGACAATATTTTCAGGCAGAGCCGAGCTTATGGACTCACCCCGCAATAAAGTTTCCACACTTTCACGCAAAGAAATCGGACCATTTAAAATCAGGTCGCGCACCAGATCATTGCTGCTGGAGTCGATCCAGAACGGCTGTAACTGACGGTCTTCACTATTTAAAAAATTCAGAATAGACCATGGATTGTAAATTACCTGATTGCCAAATACATAACCATTATACCAGTTTTTCACTTCATCAGGATTCTCTACGGAAAATTCTTTCAACATATTTTCTACTTCTGGTTCAGTAAAACCAAAATAACTACTGAATTCCGGACGGGTGATGGAACTGACCGAGATATTGTTCAAGCCTGTAAAGATGGACTCCTTTGAAATTCTCAGAACTCCGGTGATTACCCCTTTTTTAAGACAGGAATTGTCTTTGAAAGCACCGCTTAAAAGATTCCGCATGAACAGAATCACTTCGTCGTAATACCCGTACTGGTGTCCTGCATGAATCGGGGTGTCGTATTCATCAATCAGAACAATGATTTTCTGGCCTGTCGCACGATTAATCCATTGCATGAAAAGAAACAGGGCTTGTTCAGAAAGACTTTTTCCCGCCTCCTGATTCAGCAGCAATGCATGTTGTCTCACTTCTTCATCATGCAGACTTGTATGGAACAGATGCGTGTGTCGCCGCAGTTCCATGGAAATCAGAAGTTTGAGTTTTTCCAGACAATCTTCCCATGTGCTTTCTTTAACATCTTTGAATGTAAGATAAATCAAAGGATATCGCCCCTGATGCGCCATGATTTCAGGTTGTCCGGAGATAAAAAGCCCCTCAAAGAGATCTGCATTGGAATCTTCGGTTTTTTCAAAGAAGTAACGCAGCATTGATAAATTGAGGGTCTTGCCAAAACGTCTGGGACGTGGAAAAAGCAACACCTGAGAGGGGTTTTCCCAGATTTTTTTGATCAGCAGAGTTTTATCTACATAGTATAATTCTTGTTCCCGCAAATTTTTAAAATCTGAATATCCTACCGGCGGTTTTCCTTTTAGAGATTTATAATTTTTATCCATTACTATTCACCTTCAATGAATTTTTTTTCTGTCTCTCTCAGTCATGAATACTTCATAACACCACGGATTCAACCCAAACCTTTTTTTTATGAACAACCACGCCGATGCCAAGAATTTTCTGGACTCCTGCCTGTCTTAATTCCAAAGCGTATTGCCTGTCCTTAATTTGTTTGAGTGCGCTTTTCATGGCGGTTTTGGGTGTCTTATCATACTTTACATTTACTTTTTTGAATTCAAAGACAAATCCGGTCTGCCGGGGATCCTTTGGAATCAGCATCACGTCATAACGTCCATAACCGGATTCCCGATTTGAACGTACCTGATATTGAAAACCAAGATTCACCAATAGTCCCAGCACAAATGCATGATACACCCTTTCCGGCTCATCTCCGGACGTGTCATGATAACTCAGGACTGTCTGCACCATCTCTGCAAGGTATTGTTCAAAACCTGCAATGTCTTCCTGCATGAGAGCTTTCAGCAGTTGTTGAAGACGGTGATCTCCGATTTGCCGCCTGAGCCATACCTGAATTGTATCTTCATAAAAACTAAGTACTTCCATGTTTGGAATCGACAGATCGTATAAAATGCGGGTGTGCTCCTGTCTTGGATTCAACGATTTCAGATAACCGCTGAAAGTTAGCAAGCTCCAGATGTTTTCTTCAGTTGCTGCAATGTCCCTAAGGACGATATTTTCAGGCAGAGCTGAGCTTATGGACTCACCCCGCAATAATGTTTCCACACTTTCACGCAAAGAGATCGGACCATTTAAAATCAGGTCGCACACCAAATCATTACTGCTGGAGTCGATCCAGAATGGCTGAAATATACGTTCTTTCCGATTTAAAAAACTCAGAATCGACCAGGGATTGTATATGATCTGTTTTCCAAACATATACCCATTGTACCAGTCCTTAACTTCCTGTGAATGCTCGACTTCAAAATCCGTTAAAATCTGTTCCATTTCAGGTTCAGTAAAACCGAACTCTTGATCAAAATTCGAGCTTAAAATGCTATGAACTTCAATGTTGTTTAAACCTGTAAAAATGGACTCCTTTGAAATCCTCAGAACTCCGGTGATTACCCCTTTTTTGAGACAGGAATTGTCTTTGAAAGCACCGCTTAAAAGATTCCGCATGAACAGAATCACTTCGTCGTAATACCCGTACTGGTGTCCTGCATGAATCGGGGTGTCGTATTCATCAATCAGAACAATGATTTTCTGGCCTGTCGCACGATTAATCCATTGCATGAAAAGAAACAGGGCTTGTTCAGAAAGACTTTTTCCCGCCTCCTGATTCAGCAGCAATGCATGTTGTCTCACTTCTTCATCATGCAGACTTGTATGGAACAGATGCGTGTGTCGCCGCAGTTCCATGGAAATCAGAAGTTTGAGTTTTTCCAGACAATCTTCCCATGTGCTTTCTTTAACATCTTTGAATGTAAGATAAATCAAAGGATATCGCCCCTGATGCGCCATGATTTCAGGTTGTCCGGAGATAAAGAGCAAGTCAAAGAGATATGCGTTGGAATCTTCGGTTTTTTCAAAGAAGTAACGCAGCATTGATAAATTGAGGGTCTTGCCAAAACGTCTGGGTCTTGGCAATAACAATATATCCGCTCCGGATTCCCAAACTTTTTGAATTAGCAGACTTTTATCTACATAGTAACGCTCTTCTTCTCTCAATTTTTTGAAATCAGATACTCCAATCGGAGGTTTTCCTTTGGGATATCTATTATGATCTTTTTTATCCATTATTATTCACCTGCCCATGCGGTGGTTGTTATGAATATCACCCATTTGCATCGCTTCCTTCAACCGGTCAAACTGCCTTTCCAGTTCAGTCAGGAATGCACCGGCGGCAGTCAAATCCTTAGCAGTGGCTGTTTTCTCCATCTCGGACGCCACATCACACAACCGTTCTCCGCCAACATTGGCTGATGCACCCTTGGTGGTATGGGCCTGAAACTTAACGCCAGAAACATCATTCGTAATTCGTAATTTCTAATTCTCCTCGTTGCTTGCTTCCAGCAAACAAGCCATCGTGGGCTGAATGACGTGTTTCGATAGATTGAGGCTGATCCGCGCCCTGTCCAGATAGAGCCTGAGACAACGCGTTCTTTAATTATGTCGATTAATGCGATCCGGAAAGGGGCACCCTCATCCTGAGCTTGCCGGAGAGATCCAACTCTCCCCCGCTGGGAGAGGGAGCATAAGGAAAGTACGGATTATGCCCTTTTGGGTTGTCTTGCTTCTATACATTATAGCTTGGCAGACTGTCCAGTTTTCGGGGGTAACTATAGGTCTTTTCAATTTCAGACAGTTCTCCTTGGTCATTATGTTGATTGCTTAAACATTCTTTAAACGGTCACAATCTCATTATCAACGTTAACTTGTTTTTGTTGTCTTCCCGCTGGTAGATAATGGATTCCGCCAGATTGTTGATGATTCTCAGCCCCAGTTCATCGGGTAAATATTTTTTGTCAAGCGGGTTTACTACATTTCCCGTGTTTTTAAATACAAGCTCCAGGCTCTCTTTCTTTTCAGAGTACGCAAGTTTCATATCAAGAATTGTTGAGTGCAGGAATGGATTGTAAATCTGGAGCATCTCCTCAACAAGCAGCAATACATTGTGTCTGGTTTTTCTGGGTAGTATCTGTTTTTCACAAAAGATTTCTATTGCGGCATTCAGGGCATACAAATCATAATCGGGAGAGTTGATATGATAGTTGAGACTGCGTATCCTGTTGATAAAAGCCATGGTCTTTTCTTTTTGAGGACTTTCGAATATCTGTTGCGGCGTACCTTCTTCATAGATTAGTCCCTCGTCCATATACAACACCCGGTTTGATACATCACGCGCAAAATCCATTTCATGGGTAACAATCGCCATGGTCATGCCATCTTTGGCAAGGCGGCGTATAACAGACAGTACTTCGCTTACCATGGTCGGATCAAGCGCTGAGGTCGGCTCGTCAAAAAGAATGATCTCAGGGTCCATCGCCAGGCAACGTGCAATGGCTACGCGCTGTTTTTGTCCTCCGGAAAGCTCATCAGGAAAGCTGTCTGCTTTCTCTGCAAGTCCTACCAGTTTTAGAAGCTCCATGGATTTGTCTTTCGCATCCTTCTTGCTCATCCTCAGCAGCTTGGTCTGTCCGATGGTCAGGTTTTCCAGCGAGGTAAGATGAGAGAAAAGATTAAACGATTGAAATACCATGTTCATTTTCTGCCGGATTTTGGGCACATTTACCTTTGTATCCAGAATATCGATTCCGTCGATATAAATTGAGCCGCTGCTCGGGCGATCAAGCAGGTTAAGACAGCGCAAAAAGGTACTCTTGCCGGTACCGGAAGGGCCGATGATGGAAATCACCTCACCTTTTCTGATTTCAATAGTGATGTCTCTAAGAACGACAAGATCACCAAACTTCTTGGAAAGATGTTCTACCTTTATCATGCGTTACTCATCTTTCTTCTTTTGAATTTAGGATCGGTTATCCGTTCCACATATTCAAGTGACTGCATGAGAAACCAGGATATCAAAAAGTATAGAATCGCTACCATAACCAAAGGAAAGAACGCATCAAAGGTGCGGCTGCGTACGATGTCACTTGCCTTTGTCAGATCCTGTACCGCGATGTAGCCGACTATTGAGGTCATCTTCACCAGGGAAATGAATTCGCCCTTATAGACCGGCAGAATCCGCCGCACAGTCTGAGGCAGGACAATGTAGAAAAATGTTCTGACCCCGCTAAACCCCATGGCGATGCCTGCTTCGGTTTGACCTTTTTCCACACCATCTATACCGGTTCTGAATATTTCGGCTACATAAGCGGCAAAATTCATCCCGAAGGCAATAATCGCTACAAGTACCGGGTCAATATTTACCGAAGCAAATACGACATAGAATATCAGCATCAGAACTACCAGTACAGGAGTACCTCGTAAAATGGAGATATAGATTTTGGCGGGCAAATTCAGCACTGATTTCTTCGACATTCTCATAAAGCAGACAAGCGCACCCAGCAGTGTGCCAAAAACGGTGGCCAATACGGAAATGACAACTGTGGTTTTGAGTCCGTTCAAAATGAGTACATAACGTTCTTCATGGATTATGTTGCTGTGAAAGCTGTTGGCGATGCTTTTGAAGAAAGGCAATGACACGGTGCTTCCCGCGGTGGCTTTTTTGACAAAAAGAACCTGAGCATTGGCAAAATACGGCTGCGTGAAATCTACCGATTTTCTGCGTTCGTTGGTTGCGGTCATTCCGGAGACGATCATATCCACTTTGCCTGATTGCAGCGCAGGTATCAGAGCCATGAATTTCATATCTGAAAATTCGACAGGTCTCTGGAGTTTGGCGCCGATGATTTTGGCAAGCTCTGTGTCATGACCGGTCACGCTGCCGTTTTTGTCCACAAAACTGAACGGCTCCCGTGTAGCGCTCACTCCTATTTTTAGAAGTTTGCCTTCTGTGGGAAGGGTGATGTTCATTCCTTTATATGGGGACAAATCCGCCTTGAACCAACGATTCTTCATGGATTCCAGAGTGCCATCCACCTTCAGTTCGTCAATAATATTGTTCAACGTTGCCAGCAGGTCATCATTACCTTTTTTTAGCGCAATGGCGGTATCCTCATTTTGAAGATGTTCTGGAAGATACCAGAATTCCGGATTCAGCTTTGATATCTGAATTGCGGTGGGGAATGCGACAATGACTGCATCCAGTTGCCCTGATTTCATGGCTGCAACACTGTCCATGACATCATCGAAGCTTTTGACCTGGGCATTCGGAAACTTTGCTGCTGCAATAGCTTCACCTGTTGAACCGGTCAGCACGCCGATTTTTGCATTTTTCGCATCATCAAAACTCGTTATTGCGTTTTCAGTCTTGCTGCACCCGGTAAAAACAGTAACAAACATCAAACCTGCGAATACTAATAGTGCTGACTTTTTCATGTATAAACCAAGTGTTAAGGGTCAAACTTAATATTTATAGATACCTGGTATGGTCCATGCGGTGGAAATACCCACAGACTGAAGGTACCTGATGCCTTCTGCGACATGTCGGCCCACGGTGTCCACGCCATGGGAATCATCCCCTGGAGCGACGGGAATTGCCATTTCGCGGATTTTTTCCAGAATGGGACGGCAGAGATATGGCTCCATGGCGCCTTTCAGCAGCGCCCGAACATTTAAATCCAGCATCAGCCCAAGTGATTCAACAGCTTTTAGATTGCGGCAGATGCGTTCCCATAGTGCCGGTGTTTTCAGGCGGGAATGGTAATCCGGATCAAATATCCGGATCAGGTCAAAATGCCCCACCACAGAAGGTTTTAACTTCTGAATCATATCATACTGCAAATCGAAATAGGCTGCATACATATCAACGATGCCGCCGCATGCCGATATAGCCCTGGCATACTCGGATGGATTCATGTCGATGGGAATATCCGCAACATGGTGTACCGATCCCACGACATAATCCGGATGAAACCGATCCCGAAGCTGGATGGCATAGTCAACAGCGCCCTTATATGCCTCGGTTTCCATGCCTACAAAAATGGTCAGTTTGCCACTATACGCTGCCTGCAAGCTCCGGCAGTGCGCCATATACCTGGCAAATCGCTCCAGCATGGCGCTTGCGGTCAACCCTGCCGAGCGTTCATCCGGATAG
Source organism: Deltaproteobacteria bacterium (assembly GCA_037129415.1). Lineage (GTDB taxonomy): Bacteria > Desulfobacterota > Desulfobacteria > Desulfobacterales > Desulfatirhabdiaceae > RAAP-1. The sequence continues at coordinate 33,296 of JBAXVB010000007.1, read as the reverse complement.
AGAAAGCTATCACAAGTTGGTGGGATATGCTCGGTAATGCCGACCCATGCAAACTCTTGGTTGTGATATGCTTTTACGATATCATCCAGGGAATCCCGTGCGTGCTGGCAGTAGTCACCGCTGTGGCCGCCGTGGACCGACGCGAAGGGGGGCAGCGCTGATTGTTGATTTTCATATCGAATCATCGGTTGTTCCATAGCCGGAAAATGGTCTTCCGTCAACTGTCAAATTGACAGACTGTTCCCTGGCAGATCGGATCACTTGCCATGAAAGATTGAAAAGATGACGGCATCGGTCTGGCTGGAGTAGGGGCGACCGGCCGGTCGCCCCTACTTGGCGGGGTATCTGACAGAGTGTGTGGATGCCTCCGCGGATGAAAATACACGGGTCGTTTGTTCCCAAGCTTCAGTTTGGGAACAAGTTGAAATGCTTTTGTACAAATTATAAATTGAATTGACAAATAATGTGAATTGCCTTAACATCCTGTCATGATTGAACGAACAGTATATGATACCCTCAATCGTCTGGTCAATGAATTCCCGATTATTGCTATCACTGGCCCACGACAGTCATGCGAGAAGACCATTGCCATGAAAGCTTTTCCGGACAAATCTTACCTGTCAAAGAACATTTTTTCGTGTATTTCGTGTGTTTCGTGGTTTAAAAGTAAGGGCGACCGGCCGGTCGCCCTTACTCACAGTAAAAATAGATCAACGACTTTCAAACAATGAATTTACCAGGCTGTCATGACACAAAGTAAGAAATGTCCATTTTTTATCCGCTCGAAAATATGGTTTGAAGACGGTTCGGGAGAGGTGATCTTTGGTCTGGGACGTCTTAAAATGTTGGAAGCCATTGAGCGACATGGCTCGATTCAGGCGGCTGCAAAAGAGCTGAAAATGAGTTATCGAGCCTTATGGGGAAGAATAACGGCTACGGAAAACCGGATGGGCCGGCAGCTTTTGACCCGGAATATTGGCGGTGCATCGGGTGGTGGCTCTCAGTTAACCCCTTTTGCAATAAATCTGCTGGAAATTTTCAGGGATGTTCACCGGCGCATCGCCACGGAATCGGACCGACTGTTTCAGGAGGAAATCCTTTCCAAAATCACCCAGACAGACGGATGATATATTGATAATGGGGGAAAATCAATGGAAGGAAAAATCAATGTCAGTACCTCCAGTAAAGATTTATTCACTTAGCACCTGTAACTACTGTAAATCCACCCAAAACAAGGAGGCGATTGGGCTCGAATGAATACCGAAAAACTCTATGAAATGCTCAAAAAGGTCCAGGAGCCAAAAGGCTATTATTTCAACGATGACAACGAAAGGGTGATGGATCTGATGAAGGCCCTCCTGGTCAATAAGGAGCGGTATGGCTACATGGTCTGCCCCTGCCGCCTGTCTTCGGGAAACATTGAAAAGGACAGGGACATCATCTGTCCCTGTGTTTACCGCAGCGAAGATGTTGCGGCTTATGGGAGCTGTTACTGCAATCTTTATGTGTCTATGGAATGGAATGAGGGCAAAATCTCCCGTGAATATATTCCGGAACGCAGACCCGTAGAGAAAATGTTTTAATATTGAAAAAATTTAACATTGCCAGTCTTATCTTTGGGCCAGGATATACAGGATGGACAGGATAATGGAAAATACAGGATAGAAAGTCGGTGCAGTTCAAGGTATATCTTGCAGCAGCTTCCATATTCATGTTACGGAAAGCATGTAAAGCATGGATTGATACGAGAGAAATACAGGAATGCCAACCATTAACCAGAGGAGGCAGTTATGGATTTCAAGGATGTTATATACCAGCGCCGGGCAGTCAATTTTTTTGATCCTGAACAGCCTGTTTCAGATGCGTTGCTCCGGGAGCTTGTTGAAACCGCAGCTAATACTCCATCGAGCTTTAATCTTCAGCCCTGGAATCTGATCGTGTTAAGGGAGCCAGAAAGCAAAGGCCGTTTGGAAAAGCTGGCATGGAACCAGTCCAAGATCAGTGAAGCGCCGGTGGTGTTGATTGTGCTTGCTGATCGCAGTGGGTGGAAGGAAGGCCATTCGGTAGTTGAACGAAATTTTCAGGAAATGGTTCGGTCCGGCTCCATGACTGTCGAGCAGCGGGAATGGTTCCTCGGAGCATGTGGCAGCCTGTACGGCGCAAGTGAAGAACGGCAGCAGGCATTTGCCTGTAAGAACACGGGGTTCTTTGCCATGTCCCTTATGCTGTCGGCCAAAAATCTGGGTCTCGACACTCACCCCATGGATGGGTTTGATATGGAGGGGGTGAGAAAAGCATTTCAGATTCCGGACAATTTCTGGATACCCCTGCTCCTGGCAGTCGGATATTTCCGCAAGGATAAGGAGCTGATGCCGCCAAAATGGCGTAAGTCATATATGGATATCGTTGTGAGTTTTTAATTGTTTTGCAGGTTTTTGCAGGTTACCTTCAACAAAAGAGGCAGCATACCATCTTTTTTCGAAGGGAATCTGGCAATGATGGATATTATGGCTCAGAAAATAGAGACCGAGGATTTATCTGGCGTTGACAAGGGATTGGTCGCGATGTTTCTTAAAATGTCGCCAGAGGAACGGTTGCGATCCAACGATAATGCAGTGCGCGCAATTCTGGAGTTAAGAAGTGCCTTCAGGAGTCAAAAAATCAGCAGGTGCAGATCTCAGTACACTACTTGAGGGACTGGCGGAGACAGGCGTTGAATTCATTCTTGTTGGCGGTTTGGCTGCGGTTGTGCAGGGCTCTCCGGTTACAACGATGGATGTGGATATTGTTCACAGCCGCTCTTCCGATAACATCACCCGGTTGGCAGGGTTTCTCAAATCAATTGGCGCAATTTACCGTCGGCCAGATGATAAAGTTATCAAGCCAACGGAAACCGATTTATCGGAGATGGGGCATAATCTTTTTACGACCAGATTGGGACCTGTTGATGTTCTGGCGTTTATCGAAGAGAGAAAAGTCTATGAAGACCTGCTTGAACATACGGTGGAAATTCCGTTCAGAGGTCATATCATTCGAGTTCTGGACCTTAAGATGCTGATTGAACTGAAACGGATGTCCAGTAATCCCAAAGACAGACAACGGCTTTCTGTTCTGGAAGAAACATTAAGACAAATATGTCAACAGCAGTGATTAAATGGTTCGTAATGGTAAGTAGTTGAATATATAACAAATGAACGGCTATATATCACATTTCCCTCATGGCTAACGGGGGGCGAATTCATGAAAGGAAAACCCATGTCAGTACCTACAGTAAAGATTTATTCACTCAGCACCTGCAGCCATTGCAAATCCACCAAAAAAATGCTTTCAGACTGTACCATCCAATATGACTTTGTGGATGTGGATACCTTTGAGGGTGAGGAAAGGGCCGCAATTCTGGAAGATGTAAAAAAATTCAATCCAAAATGTTCGTTCCCGACCGTTATCATCGGAAATACTGTAATTGTCGGGTTCAAGGAAAAAGAAATCAAGGAGGCGCTTGGACTGGAATGAATGCCTGATAACTCCATGAAATGCCCAAAAAGGTTCAGGAGCCAAATCGGTTGACATCATAGTCCGTCGTAGGGTCTGATCCTGTCTTTTGCAGCCATGATCCGTTGTATGGATTGATCGCAGAGGGCATCAAGGGATTTGCTGTCCCGAATGCGTTTCTGAATCTGTTCGAAGGCGGATTCGATGGCCGTACTCTTGTGGCAGATCAGTATCTGGTCGATTTCAGATGAAAGGGCCTGATCTAAGGCGGCATCCAGCGCATAGTGCCTAGTAATGGCTCCCATATCCAGATCATCGGTCATAACCAGACCCGTGTATCGCATTCGGGAGCGCAGCAGATCTCTTGCAATGAAAACGGAAAGGCTGGCAGGCCAAATAGGGTCCAGTTTTTTGTAGAGAATGTGGGACAACATGATGCCGCTGACCCCACTTTTTATGGCTGCCTTAAAGGGGATAAGATCGCAGGAATCCAGATCCGCCATATCTTCTTTGATTACAGGAATATCTATGTGCGAATCCAGAACGGTTCGTCCGATGCCGGGAAAATGTTTGGCCACGGACAGGATGCTGTTTTCTTCAAGCGTTTCAATGACGGCGGCTCCAATTGCCGCCACGCGATGCGGATCACTTCCAAATGACCTTCCATCCATGATGCCCTTGATATTTGGACGCGTTACATCCAGCACTGGGGCGTAATTCATGTTGACACCTATCGACCGGAGTTCCGATGCTGTAACACGGGCCAAATTGAGGGCATGATCCCTGGTTTTTATGGCCGGATTTCCGGGGAATTCCGAAAAAAAAGGGGCTTTCAGTCGGGCTACCTGTCCGCCTTCCTGGTCAATGGCGATAATAAGCGGCGGCTGACCCGAACTTTTGGCGTAATTCTGAACATCGTTGCACAATCGCCGAATGTCTTCAGGGGGCCCCAGGTTTCTGGAAAAAAGAATGATGCCACCGACTTTCAGGGTTCCGATCAAAAATTCCAGATCGGCGTTGAATGCCTTACCGTCAAAACCTACCATCAGCCGCTGTCCAGCTTTCTGAGCCAAAGACAAAATCATTGTTATTCTCTTTTCTCCAGATTTGGCGGATATTGGGGCGATGTCCAGTGCTGTCCCTCCCACATCAAAAATTGAGAGGAACAGCATGCGGAAATGATGTCGTCTGAGTTCCGCAATTCCTTAATTGGGCGGTCCGCCACCGGAGGGGCTACCCATTCCATGTCCCATGCCATGCCCCATGCCTCTGCCTTCAGTAAAATTGGGATCAATTTTTTTCATTTCAAGAATATGTGTCAGACGTTTCTGATCAAACTGGGACTGAAGATCGGAGACTTCCTTTTGAATGCTTGCGCAAGTTGATGTATCCGGAGTCTGCTTGGTCAGTTCTGCTTGCAATGTCTGCCGCTTTTCATTAATCTGCTGGCGGATATCCTTTGTGGCCAGCAGGAAAGCAGTTCGCTCCGATTCCATTTTTTTTATCTGGTCATCGGTCAAGTTGGCGTTGGCGGCGCACATTCCAGGATTTCCGGCACCTTTGCCCATTCCAGCAAAGGCGTTCACCCCAGAGCCTATCAGCACTGCTACAGCCACTACCACAACCATTCTGGAAAATAAATGTTTTTTCATGACAACCTCCCTTGTTTTTGGTAAATAAAAGGTCACAAACTATCAAGCGATTCACTACACCCTCCCCCCGCTGGGGTGGGTGAATAAGGAAATCGCAAGTTATGACCATTCGCAGTATCACGACTCTGTCCGGTACAAAGCAATCATTGTGCCACGAACATTCATTATTGGGTAATGTAATTATTCGTTAATACATTGAATGCCCTGTGGTGGCGTAATTATAGAGAAAATACTCAATGAAATTAGCCGCCACAAGAGCGTTATCTTCTTTGTGTCTTTTTGGTGAATTGAAAATGGGTATTTTATATCCAGTATATGGAAGTAACCTGCTTAAATCGGATATACATTAGCCATTTTAAAAACGGGATTTTCTTCTTTTTAAAATGGGTATTTCCCGGTTTTCGTTATATGTCATCTACTACTACAGGAGGAATTATGAAAAGCACTGTCTATTTTGCAGATCTTCGGTCCACTCACAAGGAAAACCTGGTGAACAAGGTCGGGCGGCTGGTTCAAACTGCGGGACTTACCACTGCAGTGAAACCCAGGGATATGGTTGCGGTGAAGCTGCATTTCGGAGAAGTCGGCAACACTGCATTCATTCGGTCGGTTTTTGTTCGAAAAATAGTTCAATTGATCAAGGCGGAAGGCGCAATTCCCTTTCTGACTGATGCTAATACCCTGTATGCCGGAAGCAGGAGCGATGCACCATCCCATCTGTTGACCGCTCTTCAAAACGGTTTTTCCTACGCATCTGTGGATGCACCCATCATAATTGCGGATGGGCTTCGGGGAAAAAGCGAAGTTATGGTTGATATTGCACAGAAAAATTTTCAGCATGTTTATGTCGGGGCTGAAATTGCACAGGCAGACGCCATTATTTCAATGGCGCATTTTAAAGGTCATGAGCTGTCTGGTTTTGGCGGAACCATTAAAAACCTGGGCATGGGGTGCGCCTCCCGAAAAGGCAAACTGGCTCAGCATTCCAATCTGTCGCCGGCCATCAAGCAAAAAAAATGTATCGGGTGTGGGGACTGCGTTGCCCACTGCTCCCAGAAGGCGCTGTCCGTGGTGGAGGAAAAGGCGATCATGGATACCCAGAAATGTATTGGCTGTGGCGAATGTATTCTGATCTGCGCACAGGAGGCAATCCAGATTCAGTGGAATCAAGCTGTTCCGGTTTTTATGGAAAAGATGGTGGAATACACGATGGGGGTTTTGAAAGGTAAAACAGGAAAAACGTTGTTTGTCAATTTTATCACCAATGTTTCCCCAGCCTGTGATTGCTATCCCTATAATGACGCGCCCATCGTCAGAGACATCGGTTTTACTGCATCCATAGACCCAATTGCTATTGATCAGGCATCTGCTGATCTGGTCAACCAGGAGACAGCGGTCCTAGGGTCATGTCTAACCCGAAATACCGGCGCAGGCGAAGACAAATTCCGGGGTGTATATCCAGAAGTTGACTGGCCTTATCAGCTTGAATATGCGGAAAAGATTGGTCTGGGTTCAAGGGATTATACGCTGATTACTTTATAAAAATATTATTCGCCCACGAAATACACGAAAAGCCAAACAGGTATTTTTCACATCAGGGCTGAATCCATTTGTAGAGTCATGAGCATTTAATGGGCTTCAGCCCAGTTCTTTCCAGAGGCGATATTGACCTTTAGCGGTACTTTCATTGGCCATACGCCTTCCATGATGTCCCGGATCCGGATTGTAACTGCTTCCATCTCATGTTCCGGGACTTCAAACACCAGCTCGTCGTGAACCGTCATCAGCATGGCGGCCTGGAAGCCTTTTTCGGAAAAATCGGCATCCATCTGAATCATGGCCAGTTTGATCAGATCCGCAGCAGTTCCCTGAATCGGGGTGTTGACGGCAATCCTTTCTGCAAAGCCACGGACATTGGCGTTCTGGCTGTTGATGTCCGGAAGCAGACGAATTCTGCCCAGAATCGTGCTGGTTTTCTGCGTCTGCCTGGCCAGTGCAATGGTTTGCTCGCTATAGTCCCGGACACCCTGATACCTTTTGAAATACTGATCAATATAAGCTTTGGCCATTTTCTGGCTGATTCCCAGCTCCTTGGACAGGCTAAACGCCCCCATGCCGTAGAGGATACCAAAATTGATGATCTTGGCTTGCCGCCGAAGCTCCGGTGTCATCATGCCTGGAAGTCCCCCGAAGACCTCTGAGGCGGTTCTGGAATGAATATCTTCATCTTTTATAAACGCATCAATCAGCAGGGGATCTTCTGAATAGTGCGCCAGAATCCGGAGTTCGATCTGGGAATAATCCGCGGATATCATAACCCAGCCCTTTTGCGGGATAAAGGCGCTGCGTATCTGCCGGCCTTCTTCGGTGCGAATGGGGATGTTCTGAAGATTAGGATCCGAGCTGCTAAGCCTGCCTGTGGCGGTAACAGTCTGATTGTATGAGGTGTGAATCCTGCCAGTATCTGTGTGAACCATATCCAGAAGCGCATCTGTATAGGTGGATTTCAGTTTGGAAAGGGTTCGATGCCTCAAAACGAGATCCGGCAGCTCATGGTGGAAAGCAAGTTGTTTCAATACATCCACATCCGTTGAATAGCCTGTTTTCTTCTTCGTCTTTTTTTTGGTATCAAGTTTGAGTTTTTCAAACAGAATGTGTCCAAGCTGCTGATGTGACTGGATATTGAAGGTTTCTCCGGCAGCCGCATAAATCCGTGTTTCGATGTCCGAAAGCTGGCTCTCAAAGGATTTGGACATAAGCCTCAGCCGATCGCAGTCAACACAGACCCCGCGCATCTCCATTCTCATCAGTACCCCGATCAGGGGGATTTCCACGCTTTCCAGTAGATTCGTCAGACCCAGGGATTCCAGTTTGGGGAGCAGAACATCTCTTGCCATCAGGGCAATGTCCGCATCTTCACAAGAATATTGTATAGCCGATTCAATGGGAACTGTCTGAAATCCGGCATGAACGCCTTTGCCGGTGACTTCCTGAAAGGTTATGGTTTTGTGGTTGAGGTGATCCAGGGCAATCTGGTCCAGGCTGTGGGCTCGAAGCGAGGGGTTGATGAGGTAAGAGGCCACCATATCGTCAAAAACAACCCCTCGCAGGTAAATGCCGTAGCGGGCCAGTATAATGGCGTCATATTTGATATTCTGACCAAGTTTGGGAATTGCGGGATTTTCCAGTATGGGTTTGATGGCGTTCAGAACTATATCAATATTCAGTTGGGCCGGCGCCTCCTGATAAACATGGCCAACTGGAACATAAAATGCGTGGTCGGCTTTTACGGAAAAAGACAGACCAACAAGTTCGGCCTTCATGGGGTCTGTGGATGTGGTTTCGGTATCGAGGGAAAGTATTGGCGCGGCAGACAGGTTTGAAACCAGTTGATTCAGCTCTTCAATGGACGTCACAGCGGCGTAGTGTTTCCGGGTTAAGTCTGCAGGAACCGGGTACTCCTGTTGCAGTTGCCGGAATTCCAGGGTCTTGAACAGCTTTGCAAGTACTGCTGTGTCCGGGGGGCTTGCCTTGAAATCTTCCAGGCGAACTGACAGGGGGACATCGGTTTTAATGGTTACCAGGGACCGGCTGAGAAATGCCTGGTCCTTATGGGTGGACAGCTTCTGACGAACGGATTTTGAAGCGACTTCATCAATTCTCTCATAGACTTGAGCCATACTTCCAAAAGTTTGAATCAGGGACAGCGCGGTTTTGGGGCCGATTCCCGGTACTCCGGGAACATTGTCGCTGGTATCTCCCGAAAGCCCCATCACATCAATGATCTGTCCTGGTTCCAATGTAAATGTCTTGCGGACTTCCTCCAGGTTAGTGACCTTATCCTTCATGGGATCCCATATCGAGACGGTATCTGTAACGAGCTGAACAAAATCCTTATCGCCCGTGACCATGACCACCGAAAAGCCGGCCTTTTCTGCCTGGGCAGCCAGGGTTCCGATCAGATCATCGGCCTCAAAGCCCGGCAGTTCGATGACTGGAAGCCGGAAGCCTTCAGACACTTCCCGAATGTAGGGGAGCTGAAGCCGCATGTCTTCCGGCATGGGTGGGCGAGTGGCCTTGTAGTCCTGGTACATTTCGTGCCTGAAGGTTTTTCCCTTGCTGTCAAAACACAGAGCAATGTATTCAGGGGACCAGTCATGAAGGAGTTTGATCAGCATTCGGGTGAACCCGAATACGGCGTTCGTGGGAAGTCCTGCGGATGTAGATAGCCCCCGAATGGCATGATAGGCCCGGTGAATGGTGGCGGTGGCATCAATCAGGTATAACACGGGTTTGGCGGGCATGGAAGGTTTCCAATCATGGAAGTCTGATGGACGCAAAAAAGACGCCAGGGTGAGCTGATGCATCTTAATAATTGTTATAGTCCGATGCTTTCCGCGATGCCGGACATGGCCTTCAGGCTTATGACTACAAAGTCCGAAAGGGGAATCCCGATGGTTTCACATTCCATGATGATATCGCGGCTGACAGACCGGGCGAAATGCGGGGTTTTCATGCGCTTGGTAACGGACTGTGGCTTGACGCTGGCGATTTTTTTGTCCGGATACACCATTGCTGTCGCTGCAATCATGCCGGTAATGGTTTCAGCGCAAGCCAGTGCATGGTCGAAAACTGTGGTGCGTTCAAGGCCAAGTCCTTCGGCATTGTGTTTTTTAATGGCATCGGCAATGGCTGGAGATATGCCATGATTCAGAAGAAGTTCTGCACCTTCACGGCCGTGCCTGGAAGGATCACCATTGGTGATTTCATAATCAACATCATGAAGCAGCCCAGCAATGGCCCACATTTCCGGGTTTTCGTCAAATCTTGGAGCCAGCTCCCGCATGATGGCTTCAGCGGCCATGCAGTGGAACACCAGTTTTTCATTTTTCAGGTGCGTTGTCAGCAGCAGAAAAGCATCTTCACGCGAAATGCCCGGTTCGGTATGGGTTGACATCATCATGCTCCTATATTAATTTATCGTGAAAATACTTTTAAACCACGAAACACACGAAAGACACGAAAAAAATGTTCTTCGCGCTTGGGAAAGCACCATTGGAATGCACTCTTCCTATAACAACGATCAAACGAAGCTATCAGATGATATGAAAGAAAAGACCATTCTGTCTCCGTATAAAGAAAAGCGTCGTATAGCAAAAGAAAGTCCCTGCTCCTGCTGCGGCAAGCATCCGCCGTTTTGCTGGAGATGTCGGTGCGGATTCTCCATCTGCCAGAACTGCATGGAGAAAAACTTCTGGGGAATGTCCTGTAATGGCATTACCTGGCAGTGTCCGGATTGCGGAGACCAAAACGGCTATGGAAACCAGTAGTGAAAAAATCGGATGCATCTATCCTGACAGGCCGCAGAAATTACAACGGCCATTCGCGCCAATGGCACCGACGCAGCTCTCATCAAGGCAGAGTTTTCGATCTTCCCATCCTGGGTCATTGGACTCTGCCGCTTGATCTTCTGTAAATGAATCCCGGGATTCTTTCTGATCAGTACTCATTCTATTGGACGGGTCTGAACCCGGAGGAGTTCTTGTATCAAGCAGCCCGCAAACCCTGCATCCGCCATCAGCGCCAATAACGCCGATACAACTGTCGTCACTGCAAAGCCTTCGGTTTTCCCAGTCAAGGTCTGTTTCAGGGGTGTCGTAGATGTTTTCGGGAGTGTCAGTCGTCATGTTGGAGTTCTTCTTTTCGGGTTTTGTCCGTTGACTCTTTCACAGTTTCGTCAATGGTATGATAAATGGACTTAAAAGATTCGGAAAATCCGCTGGGAGAAATCCGTCCGGTTTCAATAAATTTGACAACAATTTCCTTTGTTGTTTTCAAAATATGTTCATCTATAGAACTCATGATGATATACACCTGTAATAAAAAACGGCTGAATGTGGAAAGAATCCTTCTTTATCCTGGCCAAGAGATAAGAATGGCCTGACCATCCATGTAATTGAAAAATACCACGATATGGGAGCTTATTTCATGTGAGTTGCCTTAAGGTGTTGGAGTTGGTGTTGGAGTTGGAGTTGGAGTTGGTGTTGGAGTTGGTGTTGGAGTTGAAGTTGGTGTCGGAGTCGGGGTTGCTTTTGGAGTTGGAGTTGGTGTAGGAGTAGGAGACTGATTCACAAAAATTGTTGCTGATGCTGATTCGCCGCTGTCAATACTGACCTGGACGATATCCATGCCAGCAGTGGAACCGGACTTATATATGGCGGTTGCTATTCCAGAAACATTCGTTATGTTGTCCACAATCGTAAGTGTGCTTCCAGAGATATTTCGCGAGATTGTAAAAATCACTGGATAATCGGAAACAGGGCTAGACCCAGTTCCTGTAGTCTCAGTAGTTCCTGTTGTGGTTGTGGTTGATTTCGTATTAATCAGGGTGGCTGTAATCAAACTGTATTCGCCGCTAAGCACGGTGACTGGACTGACCGTAATGGATAGTTGTAAGTAATGTGGGTCAACATCCTTTGTGGAATCGCAGCCTGCAGCGGCAACAATCATCAGATAACAAAGGCAAAACATGTAACAATGCTTTTTAACCATTCGATTTCTCCGTAATAAACTGTAATATTGTTATGTGCAGGCATTGCTGTCTCATGCAAAAGTCTGCATAAAAACGAGTTGACTATCGTGGTTTGCGTCATTTTCAGATATTCTGCTGCAGGTGAATGCTCTGGCAGGGGGAATGCAGCAGCAGGGAATCAAAAGGGCACAGCATTGCGATCCTGCCTTATTCCGCTGGTTTCCAAAATAGCCAGATTGGAAACCAGCGGAAAAGCCATGATGATGGCCGCTTAAAGAATGCTCCCTGAATGCAGGCCATCCAATGACAGGCACAGGGCCTTTCAATCGTGCGAGGAAATTGTTCCGCAATGGGTTATGGCGTTTTGCTTGTAACTGGCGCGGGTGCTGCGAGCGCAGGTGCAGGCGCTGATACAACTGCTGGTGCGGGTGCTGGTACAACTGCTGGCGCTGGCGCAGCTTCGACGACAAAGCGATTTTTGTTGGCATCCCAAAATTTAGTGCCGATACCTTGAACTTTTACGATATCTTCCGCTCGTTTAAAAGGGCCGTTGGTTTTTCGGTATTCTATAATTTTTTCAGCCAGTTTGGGGCCAATTCCCTTTACCTGTTCCAACTCTTCCGCTGTAGCGGTGTTCAGGTTGACGATAGCAGTATTCTGCTTGGTTTTTTTCATCCCCTTGTCCTGAGCTCCGGCTGCTGCCACTATCATGAACCCAATAGCCACCAGCACCACCATCGTTAAACTTATGCGCGTTTTTTTCATGATTTTCCCCTTGTTTTTGGTGTTTCCAACGTTGTGTTGCCTGCATGGCACCCATCCAAACAACATTGGATAATTTAAAAAACATTCATCCTGTATTATGCCATGTTCATGATTAATGTCAACCAAATTAATTCCCTGCGAATTTGGTTGGCAGTTAATAGTTCCCCTCTGACCCCTTTTCCTGCCATGTCAGCGACAGAGTTTGGCCTTGAATATAATGAGTAAACAGTATATGGTGCGAACATTGGTATTTTTCTTTTTTGAAGTTATGACAGCACGGGAATGCCGTGTCAGGGGAGATGGGTGGGAATGAAACAGCAATACACTATTTTAAAAAATCATGATAATAGCCGGTTGATTATTCGCGAATTTGGCGAATTGGACAAAGATAGCTTGTCGCTGCTTTGCGAGGAAAGCTATGATAATGCAGCGGTTTCCGATGCCGTTGATACAGACAGAGAAAAAGTCATTTCAGTTCTTAGAACCAAAAACATGTATCCCCCCAGGGGGCATGCCGAAAAGATTGCAGATATGGTGATTGATTTTTATACAGCCAGTAAATCCGAACCCGTGAATATTTTCATTGATGAGCCGGCAGCATCATCCAAGGAGATACTGACTGAAGCATTCATGGGCATTGAGGAAGATGCTGAAATTATTGATGATCTGCTTGAAGAAGACTTCGATGGGGACAGCGATGACTCCGATGAAATCAAGATTGATTCTTCAATAAAGATTGCCGATGATGATGCTGCTGATGTCGAAGATGAATTGTAAGGGATGATGAAGTCTGGAAATTTTTCATTGTAAGTTACCGTAACCTAAAAGCCCAGAAAGGAGTGAAATTTCTATGGATGTAACGCGAAGGGATTTTATCAAGATTACCGGCGCCACGGCTGCAGGTCTTGCAGTCAGTGGTGGTCATGGTTTTGATCTATCACCGGTCAAAGCTCATGCTCAGATGCTCAAGACCAAGTATGCCAAAGAAACCACCACGATCTGTTGTTACTGCGCGGTGGGTTGCGGGGCCATTGTACATACCAGTAAAAGAGGGGATGGACGGGTCATCAACATCGAAGGTGATCCTGACCATGTCATTAACCGGGGAGCATTATGCTCCAAAGGGGCTGCGCTGGCCGGGTTGGTTGAAAACGAAAACCGGCTTCTTAACCCAATGTATCGTGCGCCTTATGCGACAAAATGGCAGGAAGTTACCTGGGAATGGGCCATTGACCGCATTGCCAGACGTGTCAAAGCCACGCGGGATGCATCGTTTACAGAAGTCAACGACTCAGGGCAGACTGTCAACCGTACAACGGCCATAGCCTCTGTCGGAAGCGCCGCCTTGGATAATGAGGAATGTTGGATTTATCAAGCCATGCTGCGTTCCCTGGGGCTGGTCTATATCGAGCATCAGGCCCGAATTTGACATAGCGCAACTGTTGCGGCTCTGGCAGAGTCGTTCGGACGCGGTGCAATGACTAACCACTGGATTGACCTTAAAAACAGCGACTGCATCCTGATTATGGGAAGCAATGCTGCGGAAAACCATCCCATATCCTTCAAATGGGTGACTGAAGCCCAGAGAAACGGCGCCAAGGTCATCAACGTTGACCCCAGGTTTACCAGAACATCCTCAAAAGCGGATATCTATGCGCCGCTTCGCTCCGGAACCGATATTGCTTTTCTGGGCGGGATGATCAAATACATTCTGGATAACAAGCTGATTGGCGAAGAATATGTTCTGAACTACACTAATGCCGCTTTTCTGGTAAACAAGGATTTTTCATTCAACGACGGTCTGTTTTCCGGCTGGGACTCCAAAATCAAGAAATACGACAAGGCGACCTGGACATTTCAACTGGATGAAAAAGGGGTGCCCTTAAGGGATTTGACCCTGAAGAACAGTCAGTGCGTCATCAATCTTTTGAAAAAACATTATGACCGCTATGACCTCAAGCTGGTTTCCAAAATTACTGGTACCACGGAAGCGGATCTGCTGGAAGTTTATAAAACCTACGCAGCCACCGGCGCCAATAACAAGGCTGGAACAGTCATGTATGCCATGGGCTGGACTCAGCATACGGTGGGTGTCCAGAATATTCGGGCCATGTCCATCATTCAGCTCCTTCTGGGGAATATGGGCATTGCCGGCGGCGGTGTAAATGCGTTAAGGGGGGAATCCAATGTGCAGGGATCCACGGATCAGGCTCTGCTGTTTAATATCTGGCCCGGCTATATCCCCGCCCCGAGTGGGAAAATGGCAAAACTGGATGATATGCTAAAGCGCAGAGCCCAGAGCAAGGATCCGCTCAGCCTCAACTGGTGGCAGAACGAACCCAAATATGTCGTCAGCCTTCTGAAATCTTTTTTCGGAGACAAGGCTTCTGCTGAAAACGAATTCGGCTATCCCTGGATGCCCAAGCTGGACGAAGGCAAGCCTTATTCCTGGCTGGATATCTTTGATGAGATGTTCAAAGGCAGCATCAAGGGCTTTTTTGCCTGGGGCATGAATCCGGCATGCAGCGGCTCCAATGCTGGAAAAGTACGCAAAGCCCTGGCCAATCTCGAATGGATGGTAAACGTCAATCTCTTTGACAATGAAACCGGTTCTTTCTGGCATGGACCCGAGATGATTCCAGAGAATGTGGCCACAGAAGTCTTCATGCTTCCCGCCTGTGTCTCGGTTGAAAAGGAAGGCAGCATTTCCAACAGCGGGCGCTGGATGCAGTGGCGGTATGCAGGTCCCAAGCCTCTTGGGAACAGCTTGCCGGATGGCGACATCATAATGGAACTCGGTTTGAAGCTGAAGGAGCTTTACAAGGAAAGCGGCGTATTCCCGGATCCGATTCTGAATCTGAAGTGGGACTACATGACAGACCACAAGTTTGATCCTCATAAGGTGGCCAAACAGATCAACGGGTTTTTTGTCAAGGATGTCAAAGTCGGCGACCAGGAATTCAAGATGGGATCTCAGGTGCCCAGTTTTGCATTTCTTCAAAACGATGGGTCCACATCTTGCGGCAACTGGATTTACTCCGGCAGCTATACGGACAAAGGAAACATGGCGGCCCGCAAAAAGCAGGAGGATGCGCCAAACAAAATCGGTCTGTATCCGGAGTTTGCCTGGGCATGGCCGGTGAATCGTAGAATCATTTACAACCGGGCATCTGTAGATCCCAAGGGACAGCCTTATGACGAAAAACGCTGGGTCATCCAATGGAAGGACGGTAAATGGATCGGAGATGTTCCTGACGGACCTGCGCCGCCGCTGATTGGCGCCGATGGTCAGCCTGATCCCAAAGCCAAGCATCCGTTTATTATGACAGTTCATGGTTTTGGTCAGATTTTCGGACCTGGATTGCTTGACGGACCCTTTCCGGAACATTACGAGCCAATGGAATGCCCGGTGGAAAAGAACTTCATGAGTTCTCAGTTTACCAGCCCCACGGCAGCGGTTTACGGCACCAGCGCCGATACTTTTGCCACCTGCGATCCCAGATTCCCTTATGTGGGAACGACCTACCGGGTGTCTGAACACTGGCAGACCGGCCTTCTTACCCGTCCCCAGCCTTGGCTCATGGAACTTGCGCCTCAGATGTTTGTGGAGATGAGCGAGGAGCTTGGCGCCCTTAAAGGCATCAAGAATGGCGAGCGGGTCAAGGTGTCTTCGGCGCGCGGATCACTGGAATGTACGGCGGTTGTTACCAAACGGTTCAAGCCGATGAAGATTGCCGGAACTGTTGTTCATCAGGTGGGGATGCCGTATAATTATGGGTGGCGATGGCCGGCCAGCGGCAAGGAGGAAAGCGCAAATTTGCTTACCCCATCTGCGGGTGATCCCAATACCCGAATTCCGGAAACCAAAGCTTTTATGGTCAATGTAACCAAACTATAACCGGAGGTGGAACCCATGAGTAAGGTATTTTTTGTAGATACAACAAGTTGTACCGCCTGCCGGGGTTGTCAGGTGGCCTGCAAGCAGTGGCATAACCTTCCTGCGGAAATGACCACCAATCGGGGGACGAATGAAAATCCTCCGGATCTGTCTTTTGACACCTACAAGGTCGTCCGTATGCGGGAAGAAGTCATCAATAAAAAACTCAATTGGCTGTTTTTTCCTGAACAGTGTCGGCACTGTATTTCGCCGCCATGTCTGGATACTGCCGGCGATACCAGAGCCGTGTACAAGGATGATGTTACCGGGGCGGTCATTTATACTGCAGAAACCCGGTTTCTGAATGTTGATGATATTATCTCGTCTTGTCCGTATAATATTCCCCGAAAATCCGCAGATGGAACCCTGGCCAAATGCGATATGTGCAACGACCGGGTTCACAACGGGCTGATTCCGTCCTGTGTGCAGACGTGTCCCACTGGCGCCATGAATTTTGGAGATGAAAAAGAGATGAAGGTCCTTGCAGCAAAGCGCCTGGCCGAGGTAAGGGTTAGGTACCCGGAGGCAAAGCTTCTGGATGCGGAAGATGTCCGGGTCATTTATCTGACTTTGTATGATCCCAAGCTGTACTTTAAATATGCCGTGGCATCATCTTCGGAAGTAAATCTGACGAGACACCTGGCCTTGAAGAAGATGTTCAGACCACTGACGGACATTGCCTCACGGGTGCTTCAGGCGTAGCGATTGCCAATTTATAGATGGAGATGAGACGGGGTGATTCAAATCTTTTCGATTGGAATCACCCCGTTATGTTGTGTCAGGTATAAACGCTCGCGGCATGGTCTATGCCGTCCCCATGAATGACCAAAATATATAAAACTGGTAGCCGACACAAGTGCGTTTCTCATGCGAAGGCGGTAAGGGCGACCGGCCGGTCGCCCCTACTCGTGTCATTCGTGGCTTAATAATATTTTCACGGTAAAAACCGACCTGTTGAATTATGGCGGGTTATATGAAGGAAATTACTGATCATGTCCGATGCTGATGCAGCCAAAGAGAGAATTAGAAAGGCATGCCGGGAAGTAACGACTGCTCGTCCGGTCTATACGGAAATCTTGAAATTCTATGAGGCCGTGTTTTTGGCTCAGGAAGAGTCCAAAAACCATACCAATATTACGCTGATTGACATTCCCGAAGACATTCTGGCGATGAAGCTCGCGGAGAAATTCCCGTTGGTGGCCGCGGCGGATTTTGAAATTGATATTGCCGCCTCAACCCATCTTCTGGAAGAACTCTTTCAAATTGCCGATGCATCCGCATCCGCCGATTTGAAAGAGGCCGCACGGCTGATTTCAGAATCCATTGGGTCCGGGTCCATGAACCCTAAGGAAATCTTTGATCTGGCACTGGGTAAGGACACATCCGATAAAATTCCACCAGGGGTGTCCGTGGACATGGCCATGCTTTTTGGCTACAACAGTATTCGGCCTTCCCTGCGTTTGTGCTCAGAGCATCTTTCGACTTCACTGAATGCAGAGGAGCCGTGGAGAACCGGTTATTGCCCGATTTGCGGCAGCAGTCCGGGCCTTTCCATGTTGAAAGGGGAAGGAGAGCGCTCATACATCTGCAGTTTCTGCTGGCACGAATGGCTGACTCCCCGGATTTATTGTCCGTTCTGTGACAACACGGGCAGCAGCCAGTTGCATTATTTTTTCAGCGACGAAGAACCTGAATACCGTGTGGATGGCTGTGACCGTTGCAGCCGCTACATCAAGACCATTGATCTTCGCAAAACCAGCAGGACGATCGTGCCGGTTGTGGAAGCGATTGCAACCCTTCATCTGGACCTGAAAGCCGGGGCAGGTAATGGGACACAGTAAGGTTTTTAGGCATCCTTCATTTTCTTGTTGACACTTTCTGAGTGAATCCTTTATTTCCAGGCTACCAGTTTTATATATTTTAGCGACCTTGATCGTCGTTCCATACAGATCATTATGACTGATTTCCCCCTTTAGAAAAGGGGGATTAAGGGGGATTTGAAAACGGGGGTAAGCTACTAACAACCACTAAATTCCTCCTGGCATAAGAGATAAACCTTGAAAAAGTACGCCCACTTACTAAGGATAGGATAAGACAATCATGAGTACCCACTCCCTCTGCAAACCACGCCAGTCTGTCTTTGCTGCTGACAGAAGAGCCACCGTTTTAAGCCTTGATACTTTTCTTAAAGGACAGGTCAACGGTCCCGAGTTTTTCGAGGAGAACTTCTTCACCAGCGGTATGCTCACGTTGATGGATCGTGCGTTCCGCCATCTGGGTGGCTCCGGTGCAGGTTCGTCGGTCTTCCAGCTTTCACAGGCAATGGGAGGTGGTAAGACTCACAGCATGATTGCGCTGGGATTGTTGGCGCGTGATCCGGAATTGCGAAAAAAGATTCTCGGCGAGAAAGACCAAACTCCGAGGCTCGGCCGCTGCCGTGTTGTCGGCTTCAATGGAAGAAACACTGATGCAGCAGGCGGAATCTGGGGATTGATTGCAGAGCAACTTGGCAAAGCGGAGCAATTTGCCCGCTATGTTTCACCGCTCCTCAATGCACCTGGACCAGAAGCCTGGAAGCAGTTGCTCGGCGGTGAGCCGCTTGTTCTTTTCCTCGATGAACTCCCTACCTACCTGGAATACGCCGTCGCTGTTCCGGTTGGGAATGCCGATCTGGGTGTCGTGACGACCACAGCGTTGGCAAATCTCTTTATTGCGGTTGCCGAGATGGACAAGGTGTGCCTTGTCCTGTCCGATCTGGCAGGAACGAATTTCAGCATCGGCCAAGCCAACCTTGAAGCTGCATTCAACCGGGCAATACAGGGAATCACGTCAGAATCCAGGCGAATCGCCGTCCCGATCACTCCGGTCAATCCGAATGGTGATGAGCTCTACCACATACTGCGCAAGCGCCTTTTCGAACATGTTGCGCCAGATGTGGAGATCATAAAAGTGGCTGCGGCTTACCGTGATGCGCTTCGTGAGGCAAACAGGATGAACCTGACCACCACTCTGCCGGAAGCGCTTTATACCCGCGTCATTGATGCCTATCCGTTCCATCCGGACCTTAGGGAACTTGTGGGCAAGTTCAAGGAAAACGAAGGATTCCAGCAAACCCGTGGCGTCATCCGTCTCATGCAAATGGTGGTATCCAACCTTTGGAAGTCGGAGAAAGCGGCGGATATCGACTTGATTCACCCTTACGATATCGATCTGAATCTGGATGAAATCGTTTCCGAGGTCCGCACAATCAATCCATCGCTCAGTGAAGCTATCGCCCACGATATTGCACACGGCGGCGATGCGGAGGTTGAACAAATTGATATAGCCAACGGAAACTCTGATGCCTCAGATGCCGCAAGACTAATCCTTGTCGCCTCGCTTTCAACAACACCCGGCGCCATTCACGGACTTCGGGAATATCAACTTGTTGATTGCCTCCAACGCCCCGGCCGCGACCTCTCCACTTTCAAGGCCAACGTCATAGACAAACTGGCGACCCGAGCCTGGTATCTCCACAATTCCGCTGATGGGCGCCTTTTTTTCAAAAACCAGCAAAATCTCGCCGCAAAGTTGCGTTCAACGGCCCTGGCGCTTCATACGGAAACAGTGGATCGCATGCTCCGGGAGCATTTGGAAGAATATTTTTCCGCGTCGCTTCGAGATTGCTACCAGGTTGTAAAAGTCCTGCCTCCGCCTGATGAAGTTCATGGCGAGCAGGAAAAGACCACGCTGGTGATCGTTCGACCGGGAGGACAAGCAAATCAGTTGCCAATTTCCGCTGACTGGCAGGCGTGGTGGAGCCAGCAGCAATACAAGAACCGCAGCCTCTTCCTCACTGGCTCGCGGGATACCTTTCAGAAAGTACTTGATTCGGCCAGACAGACTTGCGCCCTGCAAAGCATCGAAGAAGAACTAAAGGCAGAGGATACGCCATCCGATGATCCTCAATGGCGGGCGCTTGACGCTCTGCACGACCGAGTGGGCCTGCAATTCACCTCGGCGCTGAAGGAAGCTTTCGACCAGATTGTCTATCCTTCCATCAACTCCGCTTTGCGGGCGACCGGCACCGATCTTGCTTTCGCAGGCAATCAGAGTGGCGAAGCAACCATTTGCAAGACCCTTGAAGGAGCGCAGAAATTCACAATCCGGATCGACGACGACAGTTTCCGCAACCGTGCGGAGGCACGTCTTTTCGGTTCACCGGAGACCAAAGTCGTCCTGTGGTCCGACTTCAAGCGGGCCGCTGCGGTCAACACCAACTGGCCGCTCCACAAGATTTCCGCCCTCGATGATCTCAAGGCCGAGTGCCTACGACGCGGAATTTGGCGTGAAGAAGGAAATCACATCCGGCGTGGCCCGTTTCCTCCGCCCGTTCCCGATGTTTCCATCCGCGAACTATCTGAAGATGGTGATGGACACACTTTCCTGAAAGTCGAGCCTCTTCATGCACCCTCCATTGTTTATGAAACGGGAGATGCCGATCCGACTAACGCTTCCAGTCCCGTGCCCACACCGGCCCGCTTTGAAGCTACCGGCTTGCGATACAGTTTTCTCGCCATCGATCCTGCCGATCCTGGCCGCGTCAGTGCGGTGAAGGAATGGACTGCGAAGATCAGGCTTAAGTACCAGTTGCACCACCGGGGTGACCATTACGAGGTAGAGTTGCTCGCACTGCCAAAGGCCAATGGGATCACCATTCGCTATACCACAGACGGCTCCTCGCCTGCCAGCTCAGGTTTTGCTACATACAACGGGCCATTTCGTGTTTCAGATAATTGTCGCGTTGTATGCGCCAAGGCAGTGGCCTCCGCTTACGGGCTTAATTCCGAGATTGTCCGAGTCTCGATTCCGCAGAAGGGACAAGAAGAGCACACGCTGGATCCGGAGATTCCCGCCAGTTGGAATCAGCAGACGAAGTTCGATGACTCCGGGGCGGCCTGGGATTTCATTCAGCGATTGGAAAATGCCGCTGGTGTTGCTGTCTATGACATCAGCCTCACAGCCGAGAGCAGCGATGGGCGGCAGAACGTGGAATACTCCGGCGCCATGGAATGCGGCTACGATGGCGCCGCCCTGAAATCCGTAGCGGAGAAACTTCAGGAAATCGTCAGCGGCGTAAGCTTGCGGATGACCATTGGCTCCCTTTTGTTTCCCACCGGGCAGGCGCTTCTTGACTGGCTCAGGGCCACCAGTCAACCATTCAACATCGCGAAAGTGACCCAATAAGCCATGCGCCGCGCCACTTCATCTTTAACCCGTAAAGTCGTCGGTCTTGGCTTTTTGCCAGAGGAAGCCCGCCACGGCTTTCTTGTTGAGATTCCCAAGGGCAGCGGGGGCAGCGACATCATCACGATTACCGAGTACCGGGGAAATGATCTCGACAGCCTGGGAGTCCGCTCTGTGGATACTCCGTCATCCGACGATCCAGCGCTGCGTGTCATAATCAATCGCACCCGCTGGCTCGCCCTCGCACCGGCGTTCTGGGAAGAGGCCAATCGCCGTCTTTGCGCCAACGGTCTTCCCGCCGCCAAGTTTCAGAAGAATCCTGGAAAGCCGGTGCCGGTACATCCTTCGCTCGGCAAGGAACTCTGCATTCTTTGCTGGGCCGTCGAGGAGGCTTCGCCCGACGACATCCCAAATGCTCTGCGCAACTGGGAAGCGCTGGCCCCCGAAGAGCGATGGTGGCTCTACACCATGACAGTGGCCACCACCGGTCAGGCTATGCAAAAAGGTCTTGGCTGGCGTAAAGCACTCCGGGCCGCCATTGCCGACAATCCATTCGTCAAAGGCGAGGGGTTGTCGCCCAAGGCGCGGCGCGAATTGCTAAGTCATTCTCAACTATCGTTGCCCCTGTAGAGGTTATGTAATGTTCAAGCCGGTATTCACTATAACCGAGACAATACTGAAAAATCTCACCACCATTGCTTCATCCGTGGTCACTGTGGAAAATGCGCCTCTTATTCCCAAGTGGGAAGTATCCATCCGACAGGAAGCGCTGCTTCGCAATGCACACGCATCCACGGCAATCGAGGGCAACCCGTTGACACTGGATCAGGTCAGCCAGCTTGCCGCCGGCAGAAATATAATGGTTCAAAGAAAGGCCAAGGCCGAGGTGCTGAACTATCTCAAAGTACTCCAGGATATTCCCCGCATGGCGCGCGATTCCATATCCGAACGAACTATTTGCATGATTCACCGAGAGCTGATGCAGGATGTCCTTGACAATCCTGCTGAATGTGGGATGTACCGGTCTGTCCAGGTTGTCGTGGGCAACCGGCTTACCGGAGTGGTTTCTTTCCGCCCGCCTTCTCCGCAGGAAATCCCAAAACTTATGGAAGAATTTGCCGCCTGGCACAATGCGCCTGCCGCCGACCGCAACTCCGTGCTTGAAGCGGGGATATGCCATTATGAGTTTGTCAGGATACATCCTTTTGTTGACGGCAACGGCAGAACGGCAAGAACCCTTGCAAGCCTGGTGCTTTTCAGGAGGGGATTTGATACCAAGCGATTTTTTGCCCTTGATGACTATTACGACAGCGATAGACCTGGATATTACCGGGCTTTGCAGTCGGTCAGTCCTGATACTCTGGACATCACACAATGGCTGGAATATTTTACCCGTGGTGTCATGGTGCAGATTGAGCAGGTGCGTCAGAGAATTATCGGATTAAGTCTTGATGTGCAAAAGATGAAAGATTTCGGGCAGGTGGCGCTGACGGAAAGACAGATGAAAATCGTGGAAGCGGTCAATAAAAGTCAAAAAATCACCGCTGGAGACATTGCGGCGATGTTCGGCATTTCCCGTCAGTCAGCTCTCAAGGAAGCCGGGAAACTTTTGGAAATGAACGTACTTAACCCCGTTGGAAAAGGCAGGGGCGCGCATTATGTCAGGAAATGATCCGTGGTTGTCGTTTCGGTTGTCGTTTCGGTTGTCGTTAGGTTGTCGTTAATGTGTTCCCTGTAGCGAGGATATAAATGCCTACATTCATTGAAACCCAGTTTCCCATTGCCCGCCTTTCCGCCGAGTCCTACAAGGAGCGCAAGGCGAACAATGGGCAAACGCTCACCCGCCTCGGGAAATGGTGGGGGCGCAAGCCGCTCATCCTTGTCCGCGCTTCTATCCTTGGCATGCTGATGCCCGCCTCGAATAGCCCGAAAAAGGACCGGGAAATCTTTCTCAAGATACTCACCATGGACGACGACGGCGTATGGCATCGTTGTAAGGGCGAAATCCCGGTTGCCGAATGGCGCGAAGCTGCCTCTCCGGAAATACAGGAGGAATACTTCGGTACCCGTGGATTTAAACAGGGGATTACCGACGAGGAAAAAGAAGATATCTGCGCCCGAATATGGGAATCCCTCACGGAGGAAGAGCAGCAAGCCCTCGATGATCAGCGGCGACGACCTGTTTCCGACCGTGCTACCTTCGATTTCCTGCCTTACGCGGATCGCATCAAACACTGCGAGCGCCCGGAGAATGTCATCGGCCCCTCGGTTGCAGCATGGGCGGAAATCAATTCCCATCTTGGAACCATAGCAAATAGCCTGACGGAACTTGTCGAGCAACTTGGTCAACGCACCTTCGGCCATACACCCAGCGTCGGTGATTGCTTTTGCGGCGGTGGTTCCATTCCCTTCGAGGCTGCCCGTATCGGTTGCCAGGCTTTTGGTTCTGATCTAAACCCTGTCTCTGGTTTGCTCACATGGGCCAGCCTCAACCTGCTGGGCGGTGGCAAAGAAGTGCAGGAAGAAGTGATGCGCGTTCAGGCTGAGGTACTGCAATCCGCCGACCGGCAAGTTACCGAGTGGGAAATTGAGCACAATGATCAGGGCGAGCGTGCCGATGCTTATCTCTACTGCGTGGAGGTTAAGCCGGAGGGCTGCGATTATTTCATCCCACTTGCACCAAGCTGGTTGATCGGGGAAAAATCCAAAGTTGTCGCCTGCTGGAATCGGATCGAAGGATCGAACCGACTTTCGCCAGAGATCATTACAATTTCTAAGAAATCAATTGCGGATTGGAAAGGGGACAGCAAAAAGAAAATCACCCCAAAGGGTGCCACAACGGTGGACAACCGCATCATTGATCCCTTCGATCAGAACCGCTCTTGGTCGATGGAAGCGTTGCGCGGCCCTGAAGGATTACGTCGCTGGACCAACGATGATCTTGTGCCCCGGCCAGACGATGTGTTTAATGAAAGGCTTTATTGCATCCGCTGGGCGAAAACTGTCACAAAAATCAACGCACAGGGAAAGGCTGTGACCAAAATCGTGCGCCGTTATGCCGCTCCAAATGAAGCAGATATTGTTCGTGAAGCAAAAGTGCTTACACTGCTGCGTGAACACTTCGCTGACTGGCAGCGCAATGGCTTCATTCCGTCCAAGGCAATTCCGGAGGGAGGAGACAAAACCGAAGAGCCTATCCGCACACGCGGTTGGACCCACTGGCACCATCTATTCACGCCACGACAGTTGCTAACTCATGGGGTGCTGGCGGAGATTTCCTTCAGTCTGACGACTTCGAAGGAAGGTCGTATTGGTTGTCTGCTCGGACTCGGAAGAATCGCAAATTGGGATTCACGGCTTTGTCGCTGGCGGCCTGATCCCGCAGGAGAGGGAGTTCTTGACGTATTTAGCAATCAAGCGCTTAACACACTCTGCAACTACGGGAACCGCGGAACGACAAAACTTGACACAGCTTGGTTCGTAAATTTTCAAGAAGGAGGTAATGCCTCGAATAACGGCAAGATCACAGACTACGATGCCCGTGACATCTGCGAAAACTGTGATCTATGGGTTACCGATCCACCCTACGCTGACGCAATCAACTATCACGAACTCGGTGACTTTTTTCTCGCGTGGTATGACAAACAATTGGCAAAAGCTTTTCCGGAGTGGTCGTCCGATGCAAGAGCCGAGTTAGCAGTGCGGGGTGATGGCGAAGATTTCCGCTGTTCCATGGTGGAAATCTACCGCAACCTTGCCCGTCACATGCCGAACAACGGCTTGCAGATGGTGATGTTCACCCATCAGGACCCGGCGGTTTGGGCCGACTTGGGTATGATTCTTTGGGCTGCCGGACTCAAGGCCACGGCAGCCTGGACGATCAGTACGGAAACCGAAGCAGCAGGTATCAAGAAGGGCAACTACGTTCAGGGAACCGTCTGCCTCGTCCTGCGAAAACGCGCCGTCGCTGAGCCAGGCTTCCTCGATGAGGTTTATCCGCTGGTGGAGGACGAAGTGAAACGACAGATTGAATCCATGCAAGCCTTGGATGAGGATGGCGAGCCCAACTTCAACGATGCAGACTACCAGCTTGCCGCTTACGCTGCCGCTCTGAAAGTCCTCACCCAATACGGCACACTCGACGGACGTGACGTGGAGCATGAGGTCTTTGCCGTGAGGTCCAGAAGCGAGAAAAGCGATTTTCAAACCGTCATTGAGCGTGCCCTCGGCATCGCTTGCGACACCCTTGTCCCCCATGGACTGGAGAACTCCTGGCGCGATCTCTCGCTTGTGGAGCGCTACTACCTTCGCGCCCTTGACATAGAGAGTCGGGGCGAACGCCGGAAAGGCATGTATGAAGAGCTTGCCCGTGGTTTCGGTGTTACTGATATCCGACCACTCCTTAAAAGCGACAAAGCCAATGGCGCCAGCATGCACACACCATCAGGCCTTGGGAAAAGCCTGATCGGAAGTATGAAAATAGAAGTAGGAAGTATGAAAATAGAGGGTAAAAAGAAACTTCGTAATTCATCATTCATAATTCACCCTTTCGCTTCATCGGCGCTTCGCCATCTACTGTTCGCCATTCGGGAGACCAGCGCAGTTAGCAATAGCCCTGAGTCCGGCCGCCAATACCTGCGCGACACCTTTGGCCAGGGGTACTGGGGCCGGCGCGAACGATTTATCGCCCTTCTCGAATGGCTCGCTGCGTTGGGGAACGCTGTGGGCATGAACGAATGGATCACCGACTCTGAAGCCGCCCGCATCCTTGCCGGACGTCTTAGAAATGACCAGGCCTGATGCTAAAATGCCATTCCAGCCGTAGAAACAGACTCGACCATGCAGTGTTGAACCAACGCCTCGAAGGCGCTGTTTCCTACGACCGCATTGCAGGGTATTTCCGCTCCAGCCTGTTTGAGGTGGCTGGAGAGGCCATCGCGAAAGTGACCGGGCCAGTGCGAATTATCTGCAACTCGGACCTTGATCAGCAAGACATTGTCACTGCCGCCGCAGCTCAAGCGGCGCTCTGCCAGAGCTGGTGTTCTGGCAGACCGGAGGAAGCCCCGCCCAGTGCGATCCCTCGTTATCGCGCACTCTACGAAGCTCTCACAAGTAAAAAGATGGAAGTGCGGGTGTTGCCCGATGCCGCATTCGGCCTGATCCACGGCAAAGCTGGAGTCGTGCGGTATGCAGACGGCTCGGCTACTACATTTCTCGGAAGCGTCAACGAGAGCGTTTCGGGCTGGAAGGTGAACTATGAGTTGCTGTGGGAAGACAATGACCCCGAAACCATTGCGTGGGTGCAGGAGGAATTCGATACTCTCTGGAATGATGCACGAGCGGTGGATATTGCGTGCTGCCCCTTCATTGTACAGGATGTGCAGCGCATCATTTCCCGCAGGATTATTGAACCGGAGGAGTTGAAGGCTATTTCCGACCCCACGAAAGCGGCTGCTGCCGCTGCCGTCGAAACGCCTGTCTATCGCTGCGATCAGGGGTTGATGCCGCACCAGAAGTATTTTGCCAGGCTGGCTCTGCAACGGCACCGGCTGGGTGGCGCCCGCCTTGTCCTCGCCGATCAGGTTGGTCTGGGGAAAACCATCCAACTCGCTATGGCCGCAATGCTCATGGCTCTTGATGATCCAGGCGCTGGCCCGATTCTCGTCCTTGCCCCCAAACCGCTTCTCCAGCAGTGGCAGGATGAGTTGATGGAAAGGCTTCTGCTGCCATCCGCCCGGTGGAATGGCCGCTCATGGGTGGACGAAAACGATCTGGAATACCCGTCAGATGGTCCTAAATCACTCGGTAAATGTCCGAGAAGGATAGGTCTGGTTTCGCAGGGCCTGGTGGTGCGTAGTCTGTCGGAGGCGGTGAATCAACTTCTTAGCCGCCGCTACACCTGTGTCATCGTGGACGAATCGCACCGCGCCCGCCGTCGCAAATTGCCAAAGGTGGATGCCGGAGCCGATGAAATTGACGAGAGGGCGGTACCTAATAAATTAATGGCTTTTCTCCGGGAAATCGGCCCGAAGACAAAAAGCATGATGCTGGCCACGGCGACCCCGGTCCAATTGCACCCGGTAGAGGCCTGGGATCTTCTGCATATCCTCTCTCACGGAAACGACAGCGTACTTGGCGGCAGAACGCATACCAGCCCCTGGTTTCGCCCCAGTCATTGTCTTGATATCGCCACCGGAGATGCGGCGGTTCCCAATGATGATGTCCGTGATGGATGGGAATACGTCCGCGACCCGCTGCCGTCCCGATTTGAAGACCCGGCATTCGACCGCATCCGCCGCAACCTTGATGTTGGCGACACCCACTGGCAATTAAGGCCTGAGAGTCTTGACAAACTCTCTTTGGCAATCCAGCGGGTCCAGCTAAAGAACGGGTTGCTTTCAGACTATGGCGAACGCTTCAATCCTTTGCTGCGGTGCATCGTGCGCCGAACGCGCGGCTATCTGGAAGCAACGATCAATCCGGCTACAGGCGGCTATTTATTGCCGAAGGTTGCCGTGAAACTATTCGGTGAGGAAAACGAAAGCGCCCTTGTTCTCGGTGGATACTTGCTTGAAGCCTATCAGGAGGCTGAGGCATTTTCAATGCTGCTTCAGCAACGGGTGCAAGGGGCGGGTTTCTTTAAGACGCTTCTTTTGCGACGGCTCGGCAGTTCGATGGAAGCCGGCCGCCGTACAGTGCAAAGGCTTCTTGGCGAAGAGCCTGACAATCCGGACGACGAGGATGACGATGACGATGACGATGACGCCGAAGAAGAAGCGCCTCCACAAGTCGGACGGCCGCCACAGGGAGTCAGCGATTTTAAGAACTTCACCGCTGCGGAAATAGCATCACTACATCGCTGCCTCCAACTGCTCCGGCAAGGAGGCAATAGCGATCCAAAGCTCGAAGCGCTGAGCAGATATCTTATTGGCGCCCATCCGGGTGTTGAATGTAGCTGGCTCGATCTGGGCTGTATCCTCTTTTCGCAGTATTACGACACAGTCCGCTGGGTCGGAGACGAACTGGCGAAGCGTGTTGAATTTACAAATATGGACATCGGTCTCTATGCCGGCAGCAGCCGCTCTGGTTTCTGGCGCGAAGGTAAATTCCAGCGATGCAAGCGGGATGCTCTCAAAGAACGTGTCCGCACCGGCGACCTCAAACTATTGCTCGGTACGGATGCCGCCTCGGAGGGTCTGAACCTACAGCGTCTTGGCACGCTTATCAATATCGACCTTCCCTGGAATCCGACTCGACTTGAGCAGCGCAAAGGCCGTATCCAACGTATCGGGCAAGCGCGAAGCGAAATCTGGATCGCAAATCTCCGCTACCGCGACTCTGTAGAAGATCGCGTCCACCAGGTGCTGGCGGACCGCCTCGAATCAATTCATGGGCTTTTTGGTCAGATCCCGGATACCCTTGAGGACGTGTGGGTGCAAGTCGCCCTCAATAACGAACAAGCCGCCCTTCGGCTCATTGATCAAACCACTGCCACCAGAAATCCATTCGATGTGAAATACAGCAAAGTGGAAGATGCCGACTGGGAAACCTGCGCCTCTGTCTTGAATGCCGTGAGTGTGAAGGAACTTTTCACTCGCAGTTGGTAAGGGGACGCTGTAAGGTTATTAAGTTTTCAGTCAACAGCGTTCCTTATATCTTACCCAGCGCGTTGATCAGCTCTTCCAGGTCGGGCCGGCGATTGATGTCCCCAACCTTTGCATAGCGTAGGATTCCGGCCTTATCAATGATGAATAGCGCTCGTTCGGCGATTCCATCGCTGCGCAATACTCCGAATTTATCTGCTACGGCCCCATGTGGCCAGAAATCAGACAGCACCGGAAACCAGAGATTCCCCATTTGCCGGGTCCAGGAATACAGGGTCGGGATGTTGTCCACGGTAATGCCAAGAAGAATGGCGTCATGCGCCTCGAACAATCCTTTTGCCAGATTGTACCCTGGCCATTGATCCGAACATATCGGAGTCCAGGCTGCGGGGACATAGGAAATCACGACGTTTTTCTTTCCTGCAAACTGGCTGAGTGAAATGGCTTCACCGCTCAGGGACGGCAGAGTGAATTCCGGAGCGGGCTCGCCAACCCTGACTTTCAGCGTGCTGTCAACAGGCTTTAACTGACCTGGATTGTAAATATTTTCCTTGTATGCATCCGAAAGTGCAAATGCCGAGCCTGATGTCAACAATATCAAAATGGCGATTGCCGGGATGGTTTTCAGAAATGATTGCATAGTCCCTCCATGTCGGAACATTATTTGGTTAATTGCGCCTGAATCAGTTTCAGAAAGCTGGCGTTGTCGGCAATTCCTCCAAGTTTGGAATAGAAGATTTTGTGACTGCCGTCTTTGAGGATTTTGATGCCGATAAAATAAGGGGTTCTGACTTCACCGAGCTGTTTGTGAACTATAAACTCGCCATCAGAAAACAGCGGAAACTGAATTGAGTATGTTTTTTTGAAATATTCGACTTCGTACCGGGAATTGCCCACGCCGATACCAACGAGCTTAACCTTATCCGTCAGTTTTTTGTTTTGCTGAATCGTTGAAAACAGATAATTGATGCTGGGGGCCTCCCTTTGGCAGTGCGGGCAGTACATGCTGAATATTTCAACGATGACAACCGATGCCTTGATCTGGGGAAGAGAAAATGTTCCATCTCCTTTAATGCCCAGATACGTCTGGTAACCGGCATCGGGAGGGATGGCAAGCCTGATGTCCGGCAACTTTCCGCCTTCAATTGGCGGCGCAACTTCAGCTTCCAGAAAAGCAGGCAAAATTAGCAGACACGCCAGAATTGTCCAAATAATACGCAGTTTCTTCATGATGGCAATCCTCCAATTAAGTGAAAGTAGGCAGTAATGGTATCATTTTAAATTTCATCGAACAATCTAAAATCGAAAGGATCCCCCCCTTTGAAAAAGGGGGGCCAGGGGGGATTTAAGAGGCTATCCACCTGAAAAATCCCCCTCGGTCCCCCTTTTCCAAAGGGGGAAGTACCATTTTCATATATGGGGGGATCGAATTTAAGAAAGATACCCGTAATGCCTACACTCACACGCTCACTATTTTGACCTTAAGCTCGATAAACCGGCATAGTTCTTCATGAATGTCCGCTAAAGTCAATTCATTCAGACACTGGCTGATTTCCGAGTTATGACATCCTTTCCGGCGGCAGGGAACGCAGGACATTTTTTTGGAAACCACCGTATGCTGGCGGCTGCCTCTCGGCGCCCAACATACTGCAGGGGACGGCCCGAAAATGCCCAACGTCGGGATGCCGACGGCAGCCGCCAGGTGAAGGGCAGCGGTATCTACACCGATAAAACCACAGCAGGCTGAAAAAACAGCGGCCAGTTCACCGATGGATGTTTTCCCTGCCAGATTAAAGGGTTTGGTTCGGCAACGCGCCATTACCTGATCCGCACGGCTGCGCTCTTCCGATGATCCGGTGATGACGACAGTTACGTCATAACGTAGTTGAACATCATCAATCAGTTCGGCGCAGGAATTCACCTGCCATTCCTTGTATTTCCACAAGGAAAACGGATGAAATGCCAGAAGCGGGCGGTTCGTAGGAATTTTTTCACTGGAAAACAGTCTGATTGCCGCCTGTTTTCTGTGACAGGGGATCATGATTTGCGGTGCGCTGTCCCGAATCTTCAGGCCCAGGGGGAAGAGGATATTCAGATTGTGTTCGGCTGCATACTGGAACGCCTCGTCTGGTGGCGTGACCAATTGAGTAAATACGCGGTTTCGCCACAGCCGGCCATCGGCTGCAAACCGGCCGATTCGTGTACCTGCGCCAGAAAATCCGGCAATGATCGCGCCCCGTGTGCCGGTGCGAAGATCAATCGCCAAATCAAATCGGTGCGCGCGCAGTTCCCTGATCCAGAGAACCTGATCCAGAATCACGGATTTCAATCGCTTCTGTTCCTTTCGGACGGCCATCACTTCGGATGCCCAAGGGCAATCTTCGATTATTTCACTTGCCTTTTCGCGTACACAAACAACAATCCTGGACTGCGGAAAACTTTCCCTGAGCGCTCTTATAGCCGGAAGTGTCAGAATGACATCCCCAATATCGCCAAGCTGAATCAACAGGATGCGCTTATATGATAGAAGGAGAGCAGACTTCCTGGTCAATGAATCCCTCTTTCTTTCTTGACAGCTTCATAGGCTTCCTGAATTTCATTGAACTTGTCATTTGCAAACTTGATAAATTCATCTGGTAGGCCTTTGGCAATGATTTTGTCAGGATGATATTCAGAGACCAGCTTGCGGTATTGTTTCTTGATCTGCTCGTCAGGGTCGCTGCGCGTACATCCCAGAACCGCATAATATTTGTTCACATCCGGTGCGGATCGGGACCGCATTACGGCATATTGGGCGGCGCTGAAACCAAAAATCGAAGCTGCCGACTGGATCAGCCTTTCCTCGTTGGGATGGATGACACCGTCAGCAACCGACACCCGGAGCAGAATGTCCATCATCAGCTCAAGCATCTGAGGCTGGACATGAAACTGCCCGTAGAACTGGGAGGCAAAACTCTGAAAGGATTCGGGAGATTCCTGCGCCGTATGAAAAATGTTAATGGCTACCTGCTGGCTTTCCGGGCTCAGGTTCAGATCATAAGTCATGAACTGCTGGACGGCATCCATTTCTGCACGGGAAACCTGGCCGTCCGCCTTGGCCAGTTTGCCCAGCATGGAAAATGCGGCCACAAAAAAAGTGATCTGCGACGATTCGCCATAAGACAGACGCATGGCGGAAGTACTATCTGCAGGTTTGTTGTCAAATGCATGGCCGAACACAGCGCCGGCAATGGCGCCGATCGGGCCTCCCAGGGCAAAGCCTATGGCCCCCCCAACCAATTTTCCGATGATGCTCATAATGTCCTATCTATTCTTTTTCATTGTTTCTACAAAAATACCAAGTATTTTATTCACCCGACTTATCATGTACTCATCGAAATCCACAAACACTTTTCCGCCTTCATATTTGAGGAATTTCCAGTTGCTTCCAGTTGTTACCGCTCCGAGTATATAGCACACCTCAGTGGAAGTTCTTTCATTGAATATTTTGGCTGCAATCATTTCAGCGATGCACTGGGCATATCCGGCCTTGATATTTTCATTTTTGCCTCAACAATACATACTACCGGAAATTCGAGAAACACCTGATCCGGAGAATTGCTCATTATGAAATCGCAGTATCCGGTCAAGCCGAGTGTGTCATCAACATTGAAATCTATTCCCGAAAACAGGCTGACCTTTCTGTTCAATATTCTTCTGACCTCCACCAGAACGGGACAGACAATCAGTTCCGAACGGGCTTTTTCCGTATTGATGTTCAAGGCTAACGGTATGTTGTCTTCAAATATTTCAGTCAATATATCACCCGCTTCAATTTCCTCTGTTTCGGGAAAAAGGGATTCTCCAGATGTAATCGGTATTTTAAATTTATCTTTAATATTTTCTACGGTTTTAAAATCGCTGTAGGACATTTTCGATCTCCCACCTCGTTTATCACAGAAAGCCTAACACGGAAATAAGCGGTGTGCTTAGCATCAGCGAAGCAGACATCCGCTTGATTGATCAGATAGTTATAACTCTGTCTTTGCTGACATACAGTTCAGTAAATTCATCGAACATTATTACAGGTACAGAAATTCGTGGGGCAG
>JBAXVB010000699.1:0-2369 GCA_037129415.1 Deltaproteobacteria bacterium | reverse complement strand
AACGAATTTCTCAGCCCTGGATGCCAATAACAGCGCATAAGCAAAGGAATGGACCAAGGATTTCAACCTGGACCGCCCTTTGGGCAAGGGCGACAACCCAAAAAAACGCGGTTCATGAATATCTTAAAACTCATTCCGAGAAAGGGGTTAGACCAATCGTTCACCTGTTGGATAGGACATATGAAAAGGGGGTGACTATCGCCAAGAAAGCTTTCAAAGAGATGATTGGGTATCGAAGCAACACTGTTGATGCAACGATTAATAACTTGATGGCAATAGAGCGGATACGGCTTGAGCAGGAGGCAGCATCCCTTACTGAAAGACTGGCCGGGTTTGAGAATCTTTATAATCTGTCATCAAAACTGTTTTTAAAAAAATTTCGGGCAGGTGAAATGGGTGATGAAGCCGATATGTTTGAGTGGAGCGCAATGTATCAAATGTGGCTCCAAGCTCATGATCGTCTGGAAAACCTGATTGCGGAACCACCTTTATGAATGCACAGCTTTAAATACAATCAACCCCCAAATCCGTTATAATCAGGAATTCTGATAAGTTGAAAAACAATTTTATTAAATTTTAAGAAAGAGAGATCGCAATGCAAAAAGTCAGATGCTTTCCGGGTCAATCTTCCCTGCCGCTATTTAATCATAAAATCCTTAATATGCCAGAAGAAACCAGTGTTTCGGCTTGTCCGTGGCTGCGGTTTTTGCATTTTGAAGTAACTATGAAAAAGATCATTTTAATCTCTGTATTGCTGTTTTTGTCTGTTGTCTTTCCTGTGAAGGCTAATGCTGATCTGCCCACTGAGCAGTGCCACAGTATTTTCTCTGGATGGGACAAAACATGTCTCACACAAAAACTCAGGATATATTTTAACATTACTCCTGAAAATCTCTCGGATGATAAATTGCAGACGTATGTTGAGCGGAACACTCAGAATATAGTGGCTCAACTTGAGATGATTGATTATGGAATAAATGTTTCAAACTTCCTGAACGGAAATACAAACAGCATTGAAGGTGATAATCAATCTATTGAACAAATTCAGAAGGCTTGGGTGGTACAAGACTTTTTGCTTACTGCAATTAAAGACATATTGCTTTACATAATAGATAATGCCGAATTGAATGCAATCTCATCAGCGCAAAGCGTTTTCTCAACCATTTTCAATGGCTATGAAGCTTACAAGGCTGCAACTGTTGTGCTGACTGCAAAAGAAACTCGATTTTTGCTGGGAGTTTATTGTCAGGACAGAGTCAGCGGAATGTCAGTTGATGCGGCATGGCAGGATGTCAATGATCCTGCCTATAGTAATTTGTGGGATTTGATTACAAATCTTACAAATATTTCAAAGGACATCTTGAAGTTGAAGTTTGAGTATGCCTATTCGATGTACCGTTTTGTAGGCTATACAGATTCCTATAACATCAGAACAAATATGGGCAACGCGATTGTGGCCATTGTCGCTCCTTCAGTGCCTGTAATTTCACAGTCCCCAACATCCGGCCCTCCGGGGACAACTTTTTCAGAGAGTGGAACGGGTTTTCTCGGAAATGGTAAGGCAACCCTTCATTTTCGCAAACCGGATGGCACAGAATATCCAACGCAGACTATTGACACATACTCTGATGGAAAATTCAGCATTAATTACACTGCTCCGCCGAATAAAGAGCCGGGTGTTTATACTTGGTGGGCGATTGACAGATCGACGGGAGTTAAAAGCAATGATATCTCCTATGAAATAACAGCGCCAACCTTCGGCCCAACTATCGGACAGTCACCTATTGCGGGCCCTCCTGGAACGACATTTACGGAATGGGGTTATGGTTTTACACCTGATCATGATGTAACCCTTCATTTTCGCAAACCAGACGGGACGGAATATGCAACCCAAACCGTGCATACTTCCTCAGCAGGATATTTTTCTATCTCTTATACAGCACCTTCAAACAAGGCGCCCGGAACATATACCTGGTGGGCTGTCGATGATCATACGGGTACACCAAGCAGTTTAGTCTCCTACCAAATTTTGGAAAACAGTCCACAAACCGTCTACATCGGAGGCGGACCAATTTTCTCCAGTGACACATGGCATAGTGGCTGGACGTATATCGTGCAGGGAAACGTGACGATTTCGCAGGAAGCTGCCCTCACGATCGAACCCGGGGTTGAGGTGAAGCTCGGCGGTAGTATAACTATAAATGTTTCTGGCACATTGACTGCCACAGGGGTGAAGTTTACAGCACAGGATCAGGCGAGTCCATGGGACGGATTATATTTTAACGGGTCTGGATCAAGCGGCAGCAAGCTTGAGAACTGTATAATCGAATACACGGCCTTCGCAGGGTGCGATTACCAACAGTGCTATG
>JBAXVB010000698.1:0-2370 GCA_037129415.1 Deltaproteobacteria bacterium | reverse complement strand
AGCATGGTGAAATCTCATTATGGGCGGGGGCATCGGGAGGGACGGGAAGAAGGACTGGAAGAAGGGCGGGAAGAAGGGCGGGAAGAAGCTACCGCCGAATTTGTCCGCAATTTGCTTAAAGTCGGCATGCCTGTGGAACAGTTATCCCAGGTCAGCGGCCTGTCGGTTGAAAAAATCCAATCGCTTACACTGACAAAATCGTAGCGGTTGTTTACTGTACCCCATACCCGGAACGTGACAACCTGCATCCGTTTCAAAGCATGGCTGACTTACAACTGTAATGATCTGATGTTTTTGGATAGCTTAACTGTTTTTTGAGGTGGTCTTTGATTCAGGAACTCCTTCTTGTTGATTTCGAAAATGTGCAACAGATAGATTTATCGCGCCTGGGAAGCAGTATCAATGTTATCATTTTCGTTGGAGCAAACCAGAAGTCCATTCCAGTTGAACTGGTGACATCTGCTCAAAAATTTGGCTCACGTATCGAGTGGAAGCAGGTTGATGGCAATGGAAGCAATGCACTTGATTTCCATATAGCGTTTCATCTTGGTTGTGTACTCGAAAAGTCACCGCAAATCCATTGCACAGTGCTGTCGAAGGACAAAGGCTTTGATCCGCTCCTGAGTTATTTGGAAAAAAATGGGTTCAACTGCAAACGCATTAACAGCCAACTTGAACTCGATCCAAAATTCACTTCCGTGGATGATCCAGACTCCAAGAGGGTGATTGAAGTGCTGAGCAAGTCTGAGAAGAAATCAAGGCCCCGTAAATTAAAGACTTTATCTCAGCACATATCGTCAATCTTCCAGAAGAATATTGCACAAAATGATATTGACCGCATCATTGATATGCTTTTTGCAAACAATATGATTTCTGAAACCAACAACATCATTTCATATAGTTTCTAACACAACCTGCAAACAGCAATTTATGCTTCACAGTAGCTGTTAATTTTCCGTGATTCGTTTATTTGTTTGACAGGAATGGCAGCAGTATCGTAAATTAAAATTTGATTGGTGTCGAAATAGAGAATAGCGACGGGCCGCTACAACCATCAGAATAACATGGATGGACGGGCCAGTCTTATCTTTTGGCCAAGATAAAGAAGAATGCTTCCTAAAAAAATATTAACATGGATAGACAGGATGAACAGGATAAAAGACATAAAATAGCAGAAGTTCAGCTTTTTTATCCTGTCAATCCTGTCAATCCATGTTAATTTTTTGAAATGCATTGTGGTAGATTATATGTTTTGAGTTGCCTGAGCAAATACTCAATGCCGTTTACAACGGCAATGGCTATGTGGTAGGCATCAGCCTCGGCTTTCGGGGGCAGAGCATGGTTTTCGATGAGTGCCTGCGCCAAAATCCGAGTTTGAGAAATTTTTCGTTTGCCATTTTCATGATATTCCTGAAATGCCTAACACCGCGTTCAGTGGGCGTGGCTACGAACACCGAATTAAACAAAGGACATCCTCCGCGCTCCTCTGCAACGTAATGTTAGGCCGGGGTTTGAGCCAGACAATACCCAAGACTCACAAACACAAATCGTAGAGGATATTCCCGTCGTGTCGTGTACTGCTTGTGGCGAAAGCTATATGACTGCTGAAACCCTTCATGAAATCGAGCGCATAAAAATGCACCGGCATAGTTTTGCAATAAAACGGCAGGTTGAGGTAACCGTGTTTGCCTGATGCGAAACTTCCGTAAAACAGACTGATGCCGTTCCTTCCATCACGCAAATTCCGGGAATCGGTATTTTCTTGGTGGTGTCTGAAATTGGCATAAAGCACAGCAAAAGATATTGACATATAAGAAGAAAAGAGAAATGTTGCATGTAGACCATTATCTGGAGGGTGACCATGCAACCGATCGAACAATTTTGTTGTCAGAATAAGGAATGCGAAGATCACGGTATTCGTGGTAAGGGCAACCTTAGTTTCCGGGGTTGGAGCGGACGAGAGAAACGTATTCGGATGATCTTTTGTTGCACATGCAGGGAGCGCTTTTCTGAACGCAAGGGAACGGTGCTGGAACATAGCCGGTTGAGCAAGGAGAAAGCCATATCCATTCTGGATCACATCAGGGAAGGCTGTGGAACTAGATCCACAAGCAGATTGGTCGGGGTTGACAAGAATACCGTGACTCGATATGTGCGTGTGGCAGGAGATCATGCCATAAAGATGCACGATGCATTGGTTTCTGTATCTGCTCAGACCAAAGAGGTCCAGCTTGATGAGAAATGGAGCTTTGTTGGCAAGAAGAAAGTGGAGGAGATTGAGGAGGATGAATCGGCAGTTCCCTGCTGTGGGCAGAACTGGGATCATACTGCAGTCGATGCTGAGAGCCGTCTGTTGCTCAGCCTCGTACC
>JBAXVB010000697.1:0-2371 GCA_037129415.1 Deltaproteobacteria bacterium | reverse complement strand
ATGCCCAGAAAACAATCACTTTATCAGGCAATCGCCGCTCTTTCCTGTAATGGATTTCTGAATCTTGTCCTTCAAAGTGAACAACTGGCGCCGGGAATCGGAGGGGTTGCGCCCAGTGCATTGTTCAATACACTCGCTGCAGTACGGCAGTTTCCCGAATCGATTCTCCTGAGTACTGCCTGCCGCTGTCACGGGGTTGTTCAGGCGTTCAGAAAAATTATCTTAAGGCGACCTGCCGCTCACCCCTACAAATGATCAATAAACCGATTCTTCCGGGATTTTCCTTGATTTAAACTTCGTTTTTTTTCATAATAGCCCTTATGAGCTATATTTTTGACTTTCATACTGCCAGAGCCTACGAACAGTGGGCGAAAAGACCGGAAATCAAACGAACAGAGGCGCTTGAGCAGCGGATAATGATGGATATGCTTGACCCCATGAGGGGCAAGTTTGTTCTGGAAGTCGGCTGTGGATCTGGATCAAGCCTGATCCCGTTCATTGAAAAAGGCCTGCTGGTTACCGGTATTGATCCCTCCCCCTATATGCTGGACATTGCCCAGCGCCAGATTGGCAATCGGGCTGATCTGCATCGGGGGTCTGGTGAGGATCTGCCTTTTGAAGACAATTCATTCCATTACGTCTGCCTGAATTCCACCCTGGAATTTGTTGATGACTATGAATTGGTTATCGAAGAAGCCTGCCGCGTGGCGAAGAACAAGGTTTATATCGGGATCATGAACCGCTTTGCGATGAAAGGATATCGTAAGCGTATCAATGATGTTTTGCCCGAAAACATCAGAGCTCAGTTGCAGCATTTCAGTGTCTGGAAAATCAAAGGCATTTTGCGCCGACTTCTCGGCGATGTTCCCATTGATTCGCGAACTATCTG
Organism: Deltaproteobacteria bacterium; assembly: GCA_037129415.1. Classification (GTDB taxonomy): domain Bacteria; phylum Desulfobacterota; class Desulfobacteria; order Desulfobacterales; family Desulfatirhabdiaceae; genus RAAP-1. The sequence goes on along the minus strand of JBAXVB010000697.1, from coordinate 1,482 downwards.
TCATTTTCCGGTCTCGCTGATGTGGCTGTTTTATCGAATGGAGCAATCCAGGTTTATGCAGAGTTGTCCATTTGGGGCGTATGCAGGGATTGTGGCGGTTCTAGTTCCACGATTCAAAACCAGGCCATTGGTCCTGGAATGCCTGCCGGAAAGGGCTGTGGACCCGATTCCAGTGTAAATCTGATATGATAGGATGCTCAATGAAAGCCTGTCTGTATGAACCATTAAAGAACTTGAAGGTCCAGTGCCACCTGTGCAGTCACCGGTGCATGATATCCGAAGGCCAACGGGGACAATGCTGCGTCAGGGAAAACCAGGGCGGTATTTTAAATACATTGGTCTATGGCAGATTGATCGCATGTCATGTGGATCCAATTGAAAAAAAACCATTTTTTCACTTCGTGCCGGGGAGTTTATCCTATTCCATCGCAACGGTCGGTTGTAATTTTTCATGCCGTTTCTGTCAAAATGCAGAAATTTCCCGAATGCCAGCTGATCAGAACGGAAAAATCGCCGGCGCCATCAGCACTTCGTCGTCAGTTCTTGATGAAGCGCAAAAAAACGGTTGCAGAAGCATTGCATACACCTATACCGAACCAACGGTTTTTTTTGAATTTGCATTGGATACGGCAAAACTGGCGCATGAAAGAGGACTTCGAAACGTATTTGTGACCAACGGTTATATGACACCAGAAGCGCTGGAAAAAATTCATCCTCATCTGGATGCCGCCAATGTTGATTTAAAAGCTTTTCAGGAAAAATTCTATAGAGAAGTTTGCGGCGCCAGCCTCAATCCGGTTCTGAAAACCCTCAGGCTTATGAAATCAATGGGAATTCATCTCGAAATTACAACGCTGCTAATTCCTGGCATGAATGATGATCCTGTCCAGCTTTCCGAAATGGCTGCTTTTATCGCCACAGAACTTGAAGCAGACACTCCATGGCATATCAGCCGCTTTCACCCGACATATAAACTGACCGATTGCCCGACAACTTCGGTGAACGCCTTGATTAATGCCAGAGAAATCGGTATTAAGGCCGGCTTGCAATATGTTTATATCGGAAATGTTCCCGGCGATAATGGCGAAAATACCTATTGCCACCACTGCGGGAATCTGATCATCGAAAGATGGGGATTCGCCATTCGAAAAAACCGAATTATGGACAACTGTTGTGAATTTTGTAAAACGGTGGTTCCAGGAATAGAAATGTCACACATTTAGGACTATTATGACAAAAGACAAAATCACCTTGCAGTTTATCTGGGGAATTGCCCTTTTTCTGGCAGGAATCGGGATGTTTTTCAGGATTCCTCAGCTTATGCCACAGATCAAAGCCAATCCCCAGTTTGCTGATGGTATCGGATTTATCTATTTTTGTTTGTATCTTCTGGGCATATTGCTCGTCGGCGGCGGCATCAAAAAATTGGTGAATACCTATAAAAAATACATCGAAATAGGTTCTCCATAAGCACACAGTCCA
>JBAXVB010000696.1:0-2372 GCA_037129415.1 Deltaproteobacteria bacterium | reverse complement strand
CTGAAAATCGCCTGCAATTATGGCCAGATGCCATCAAGGCCACCTGCCTTCACGGGCTGGCAACCTATATGCTGCCTTTTCGAGCTGGAGACTTGACGCTGCCCGCCATACTCAAATCCATCAACAATACTTCCTGGATCGAAGGCGGAAGGATTCTGATTAAATCCAGAATTCTGGATGTTTCATCCATGGGCATCCTGATGATCTGTGCGGCGGTATTGACTCAGGTTCGGATTTCTTTCACGCTTCGATTGGGTTGGATGGGAGTTGGGATTGCAATGATGATTTCCCCGCTAATCATATCTTGGCTGCTATCTTCCGGATCAAGAAAGTCATCATTGGCATTAAGAAATATTATCCTGAAATTTGAGACGGTTTCCGTCATAAAGCGGCATGAAGTTCTACAAAGTCTTGGGATATGGATGGCTATTGGCGGTTGTTTGTTCTGTGCAGCCAGGGCAGTGGGGCTGTCGTTGGGGCCGGGAGATGCTATCTTTTTGATTTCAGTGCAATTCCCGCTTCAACTGATTCCCATTCAAGGGTTTGCCAATACCGGAAATCACGAAGGCGGTTGGATCGCAGCGCTGACCATTCTGGGAATTCCGGCCTCCAGCGGCCTGGTTTTTGCCTTGGCATCTCACGCGCTGGTATTTGTTTATGTGGTATCCTTGGGGGTGGTGTCTCTGCTTATCAGAAGGCGTACGACCCACTATGGATGACACGAAACGCAGTTATTTTTTTACCATTTTTCTATTAATGGGATATTTATATACAAAGACAAAACCCCTTGCGTCGTGATTCCGGCATTCAACGAGTCCACTCAGATCGGCGGCGTTATTGAGACGATGCCGGACTATGTGGACTGGGTTATCATCGTGGATGACGCAAGCACCGATGATATGGTGACGGTCGTATCGCAATATCAACAGCATGATTCCCGGTTGGTGCTGCTGCATCATGACATCAATCAGGGTTGCGGCGGTGCTCTGGCGACCGGATATGTATGGGCCAGGGACAACAGGATGGATATTGCGGTGAGAATGGACGGCGATGGTCAAATGAGTCCGAACGATCTGCCGGCTCTGCTGGATCCAGTCGCCCGTGAAAGGGCTGATTACGCCAAGGGAAACCGGCTGGTAACTGGCGAGGCTTATCAGAAGATCCCCAGAATACGGTATTTTGGAAACGATTTTTTGTCTCTGCTCACCAAAATCGCATCGGGTTACTGGCATGTGGCGGATGTACCAGTGGAGCCAGTGTATCATGTGGGCGAAAAATCCGGAATTCGAATCCGTAAAGTCATTTTTACCATAAGCTGGCTGTTGATCAAAATGTTTTTATGGCGAATGAAGGAAAAATACATCATCCGGGATTTTCATCCACTCGTGTTTTTTTATACGCTGGGGGCGATGTTTGGGGTATCTACTGTGATGCTGTTTGCGCGAATGGTGTACTTTAGGTGGGTTTCAGGATTTTTTCCTTCAACCAGCTCACTCGCTGCCATGTTTTCATTCATGAGCGCCAGCCTTTTTACGCTGTTTGCCATGTGGTTTGATATGGAAGCCAACAAGGACTTAAAGTGCGGGATGTTCTATGAAAAACGAAAATAGTGATCTTGCCATTTCTGAGGGTACCGACGAGATATATACCAGCCCGAATATTGCGATTCGATGGTTGGGAAATTGTCTGATCCGCGATATCATGTCTTTGATGTCAAAGATGGGGACTGGCGATTTATCGGGTCTCAATGTTGGATGCGGTGAGGGACAGATGATCTCCCGCTTGTTTCAAAGCGGCATGAGATATAAAATGACGGCAATAGACATTGATCCGGTTCGGATCGCATTTGCACATAATCACAATCCGATATGTGATTATGTCATGGCCGATATCTGCCACCTTCCGTTTAAAACATGGGCGTTTGATTATGTGATTGCAACCGAAATTCTGGAACACCTTTCAAATCCATTGGCCGCCCTCAAGGAAATCGCCAGAGTTGCAAAACCCAATGCGCCAGTCATACTATCGGTTCCTCATGAACCTTTTTTCCAATGGGGGAATATTGTTCGAGGAAGACACTGGAAGCAATTGGGACGGACACCTTCTCATGTTCAGTTCTGGAGTCGCTCCGAATTTCAAAGTGTAATTCGAAATTATATTGAAATTCAGGAAGAGCGATGGATTTCATGTTTTCCCTGGCAGCTCTATCTGGGCAAATTGAAATCCATCCAGCCCGAATGAATTTCGCTAAAAAAACTTGCCACACATTTCTCATAAACAATATGGCCGGGGATCATTGGAATTTGCTTTTCAGCAGAACCATTACTCCGACGAAATACTTCTGCAAATCCTGCCATGACTGGATATGCTTC
>JBAXVB010000695.1:0-2373 GCA_037129415.1 Deltaproteobacteria bacterium | reverse complement strand
GTCGCACAGGTTTTGCAGGATAAAATCAGCAGCCCTGGCAGCAGCCTTAGCGTAACCGGGATGCTTCAATATCCGTGCGCCGGTTGCCAGCGCTGCTATCATCAGCCCATTCCAGTCTGTCAGGACTTTATCGTCTTTCAGGGGATGAATCCGCCTGGTGCGGACCGCAAAAAGGCGGCTGCGGATATCATCCCATTCCTTCAGCAGGTCCGCTTCCGGAACATGCATGTGGCGCGCCCATTCGTAAAGGGGCTTGCCAGTGTGGAGAATATTTACGCCGGATTTCCGGCCAGTCGCCTCGTCGTGGAAGTTGCCATTAGCACTGACATTCAGAAGGGTTTCCCAATGGGCGGGAAAAGGCTCCAGAAGGCGATGTATTTCTTCGCGGGTCCAAACATAAAATCTGCCCTCCTCCCCCTCGCTGTCCGCATCTTCCGCCGTGAAAAAAGCCCCGGCTTCCGATGTCATATCACGAAGCACATAAGCAAAAATTTCCTCGGCCGTTTGTGCATAAAAGGTTTTTTGGCTGATTCGATAGGTTTCCAGAAAAGCAAGCGCCATCAGCGCCTGGTCATAGAGCATTTTCTCAAAATGCGGCAGAAGCCACTGCTTGTCCGTCGAATACCGGTGAAATCCAAAGCCTACATGATCCCATAAGCCACCAGCCCTCATGCTCGAAAGCGTAGTTTCAACCATTTTCAGGGTCTCGGGGTTATGATTCAGCTCATACTGCTGAAGCAAAAATAGCAGCCTGTGCGGAGAAGGAAATTTTGGAGCGGGTTCAAAGCCCCCGAACTGAGAATCGAAGCGCCGGATTATTTCCGCATCTGCTGCATCCAGCGGAGATGCATCCAGAGACAGTGACGATTTGTATTCAAAAGACATTGAAAGGCGCTCGCCGATCTCCAATACTGCATCCATGATTTTCTGTCTTTGGGACAAAAGATTTTCTGTCCAAAGAGCCGTAATCTGAGCGCAAAGATCCAGCACGCCAAGCTGACCGAACTGGCTGCGGAGCGGAATATAGGTGGCGGCAAAAAAAGGCTGTTTATCCGGTGTCAGCAGAGCTGTCAGCGGCCACCCCCCACGGCCTGTAATTAAATGGCAGGCCGCCATATAAACCGCATCAATATCGGGGCGCTCTTCCCTGTCCACTTTGATACAGACGAAAGCTTCATTCAGGGCTTTGGCCGCCTCCGGATTTTCAAAAGATTCTTTTTCCATAACATGGCACCAGTGGCAGGTGGCGTAACCCACGGACAGAAAAATGGGCTTGTCTTCCGATTTTGCTCTGAAAAAAGCTGCATTCCCCCAGGGATACCAGTCCACCGGATTATGGGCATGCTGCAGAAGATAAGGACTCTTTTCGTTAATCAAACGGTTTGTTGTCTTCATTGTTCTGGGATATCCTTTCAATCAAAGGAAAACACGCTGCCGGCTGCTGCTGCCGTGAATCTGTCCTTGAAGTGCGCCCCCAATGCAACGACAGCATTCATGCCGGTACAATGGCACACCCCGACCTGCTCCACGCCAAAGTCTTCAAAGCGCTGAATGACTGCGGCAATCCGTTCTGATGAAAAAAACATCAGGTGAGTTCCGCCAAGAATGGCCCTAAGTTTTCGAATCTTCAGAGTATCTTGAAGATGATCCAGAATATTGAGGATACCGGCATGGGCGCATCCCAGCAGCAGCACCGGATCTGATGAGGTTTCAATCAGAAGGCTGGCATCATCGCTGATGGGATCCGGTAAAAACCCATCCCCGTTCTGAAGCAGAAGCTGCGGGTCCTGAAAGCTCTGGTCCGATTTACAGGGAACACCGGTAACAAACCAGACACCATCTTCCACCTGCCGGGTCTGATCCACCCAGGTAAATTTCGCCCCCAGAGCAGACAATGCTTCTTTTGAAACGGGGCTGCCGATATATCTGGGCTCAATGGCAAACAGCAGGGGATTTTTAACATAATGTCTGGAAAAAACATCTGGATGAGCCACCACATTCACCGGCCCGGTTTCCTGAAGCGCCCATTCAAGACCGCTGGTATGGTCAGAATGGCCGTGACTGAGGAAAATGCTGCTGACCCCTTTCAGGGATTTTTCGAGCAGTTTCAGATTGAAAGACAGGCCGATGCCGGAGCCGGTGTCAAACAGATACCGCTTGCCCCCGTTTTCAATCAATGTGCTGAATCCATGCTCTCCAATAAAGCCAGGTCTTCCAACATAATTATCGCACAGAATGGTAATTTCGGTTTTCAAAATGCCTCCTTTTTTTCTTCTGCCAATGCGCTGTCTGCTACCTCATTTAACAAATTTCTCACCATTTCGGCAAGATCACCCATTGCCACCGGCTTCATGAGAAACCCTTTTACGCCCA
>JBAXVB010000694.1:0-2384 GCA_037129415.1 Deltaproteobacteria bacterium | reverse complement strand
TTTTTCGTGGTCGGGACGACTGGATTTGAACCAGCGACCCCAGCGTCCCGAACGCTGTGCTCTACCAGGCTGAGCCACGTCCCGACTCATGTCTCTTCTCTATGACAGTAGCGCCTAATTGTCAATTAAAAACATATCAGATCATGAGTTATAAATCGTTTTTCTTCAAAACAAAACCCTACTTTTGCCATTCCCCCTTGAAAAAAGAGGGAGTGGCGGTTGACATCTCGTTTACAAAAAAGGGTGAGTAACCACAATCGTTTCATCTCTACCCGGCCCGACTGAGATTATACCAATGGAAACCCTGCTCAACTCTTCGATCCGGTTCAGGTAGTTTTGGGTGTTCAAAGGAAGATCTTCTTTTTTGCGGATACCTGAAACATCCTCGGACCAGCCAGGAAGTGTTTCATAAACCGGCTTGCATTTGGACAAAACCTTCAGGTTGGAAGGAAATTCTGTCAGCACTTTGCCCTGATATTCATATCCTGTGCAGATATTTAACGCATCAAAGCCGCCAAGCACGTCCAGTTTGGTGATGGTCAGGCTGGTCAGCCCGTTCAGTCGCACCGCATTGTTCAGTACAACCATATCGAGCCACCCACAACGTCGTTTCCTGCCGGTTGTCGCGCCGAATTCAGCGCCTTTCTTCTGAATCCGATCCCCCGTTTCATCAAACAGCTCCGAGGGGAATGGCCCCTGTCCCACACGGGTGGTGTATGCCTTGACAATGCCGATAACACCGTTAATCCGTCCTGGTCCGACCCCGGACCCGCAGCAGGCATTTCCTGAAACCGTACTGGATGAGGTAACATATGGATAGGTTCCGTGATCAATATCCAGATGAGTTCCCTGAGCGCCCTCAAAAAGAAGTTGCTTGCCTGCGGAAATGGCCTGATCCAGTTCAACTGAAACATTTGATATATGTGGTAAAAGGCGTTCCGCATATCGGCTGAAGGTTTCGATAATGGGTTGAGGGTCTAGGGGAGCGGTTGAAAGATAGTTTTTCAGATAATAATTTTTTTCATCCAGAAAAGACAGTAGTCTTTCCTTAAAAAGCTCTGGATCGATTAATTCGACAAAACGAATACCTCGCCGGGAAATTTTGTCTTCATAACAGGGACCGATACCGCGACCTGTTGTGCCGATTTTTTGCTCGCCCTTGAGATGTTCACGGGCGACGTCAATCAGCTTATGATAGGGCATGATCAAATGTGCCAGTTCGCTGATCTTCAGTTTCTCCGGTCCCACATCAATTCCCCTACGGGTAAGATAGTCCATTTCATCAATCAGCACCTGAGGATCCACAACTACTCCGTTGCCGATAAAACAGATTTTTTTCTGGATAATTCCGGAGGGAACCAGATGACTGATGAACTGCTCACCGTTTACCACCATTGTGTGGCCTGCATTGTTTCCACCCTGAAACCGGACTACAACATCGGCAATATCCGCGAGCAGATCGACAATTTTCCCTTTACCCTCATCCCCCCATTGGGTTCCAACTATTACTATATTTGCCACGCGTCGCTCCTTTGGTTAATGACTCCTTCTATAAAAGTCATCAAAATATTTCAGCAAGACCTTTTGACAACCTCATCCAATCGTCCCAACGAATGCACCGGCCTACCCGATCGGATGAGATCTCCTGTCTCGGAAAAATCGTTGCAGTATCTCTCTGCATTCAGTTTCACAAACCCCGTGAATGACATCCAGTACGTGATTCAGACGATTGTCGGCCGATAAATCATACAAAGATCCGGCAGCGCCCCATTTGGAATCCTCTGCCCCATAGACAAGCCGGCTGACCCGAGCATGAATGATCGCACCCATACACATCATACATGGTTCTACCGTAACATACAGCGTGGTGTTTAACAATCGGTAATTCTGAATCTGTTTGCCCGCATGGCGTAGCGCAAGGATTTCTGCATGCGCCGTTGGGTCAGACAATGAAATGGTTTGATTATGCGCTGAAGCCAGCACCGCTCCCGATTCCGAAATCAAAACAGCGCCAATCGGCACTTCTTCTTCGCGAAATGCTGATGCCGCCTCAGAAAGCGCCAGATTCATCATAATGACGTGAACGTTTGTCGTATCTATAACTGCTTTTTGGGATTGCATCTTGATTTGAAACCCTGTTAACGGTAATTGTATTCCGCTTGATATGAGTAGAGAAAACAGGGAGGGGCTGCTACTTTGGTCACTCATGTAAGATCAGGTACTTGTGTGGAGAACAAATTTACCCTGACCCCCTGTTAGGTTATCATTGACATTATCTTCTGTTTGGCCTATACACGAACATAATTTGCGCCCGTAGCTCAGCTGGATAGAGTACCGGACTACGAATCCGTCGGTCGCCCGTTCGAATCGGGCCGGGCGCGCCA
>JBAXVB010000693.1:0-2384 GCA_037129415.1 Deltaproteobacteria bacterium | reverse complement strand
AACCAAAGAAGGAGAAAGAACAAATGGATCAGAAAGTAATCGCCAAACAGATGATGCAGTTTAACAAAACTGCAATAGACAACAGCTTCAAAGCCATGAGTATGGTGTATGAGCAAAATGAGAAAATCGTCGGCGTGTTCCTGGAACAGGCCACTGGGCTTCCTGAAGAGGGGAAAAAGGCCATAAAAGACTGGATGGCCACTTACAAATCCGGTTGTGAAAATTTCAAGTCTCTTCTTGAGGACAGCTATGCAAAAGTTGATTCTTTTTTTTCTAATGCACAATAAGCAGTTGATGTCTTGAAATGTGGCGGGATATGATCCATCCGATCAATCCCGTCAAATCTGAAAAGGAGAGGGGTTGTATGAATCGTCCCGCAGACAGGATTTCGGAAACACCGGATATTGATTTTCCTTTTATGGAAGGTTTTTCGGCCTTTAACAAGTTAGGGTGCGCCACGCAGACATTTTTGTCTGGTCTGGCGCGATATACCACGGATTTTTTTGTGCCTTATCTGATTTCAACCCATTATTTTCAACAGGCTGAGTCCGATCATCTCCCGAAATCGTCTCCGCTGGACAATCTGGAATCCTATTTAAAACTTAATGATTTCAATAATGAGTTGATGGGTCGTGGTGTTTCCAGTGCATTGGATATGGTTAACAACTATGCACAGAAGGAAATGGGCGATTTTCTTCAGGCGATGTATCAAAGTGTGTTTGCGCTGAATAACCATGATCTGAATGCGTTCGCCACCCGTCAGGCGGAATTGATGGACCGGGTCGTCCGCATTTATCCTCAGATGATCCAGGATATCGAGCCTGAATACGGCTTTCATTTTGAACGCGGTGTGCATGAACGGGTTGCGGAAACTGATCGGTTTTATCTGTATCAGATTACGCCATCCGACGGACTAACGGTTCGAATGGATGCAAAACCAGTCTGTATCCTGCCGCCCTATGTACTGGGCGCCAATATCCTGGGGTTTTTACCAGGTGAAAACAAAAGCTATGTACATTGTTTCGCCAATCAGGGGATTCCCACCTACATCCGTATTCTGAAAGACATCAAGACAACCGAAGCACTTCAGACCATGACCGCAGAAGACGATGCCAAGGATACGCGACTTTTCTGTGAAACCATCTTCAAACGACACGGCAAACCCGTGACCCTGAATGGCTACTGCCAGGGCGGATACAACGCTTTGTGCAATCTGCTTTCAGGAGAGCTGGATGATCTGGTGGATGCCTTTATTACCTGTGTTGCACCCATGGATGGAACGCGAAGCCTTGGTCTGGCGGAATTTTTAAAACGCCTGCCCAAACGGTTTAACGATCTGGCTTATGGCACCAAAACACTACCCAACGGCAACAAAGTGGCGGATGGAAAGCTGATGGGTTGGGTTTATAAATTAAAAAGCATCGAAACCGAACAGCCGCTGAACGCATTTTTTCGGGACATCAAGATGTTGACCGCCAAAAACGGGGCACCGGTTAAGATCAGCAAAACCGCGGCAGCACTGAATTACTGGTTGGCCGCCGAACGCTTCGATCTGCCACTTGCTATTACCCGGATCAGTTTTGCCTCTTACAATATTCCCATCACAGCGGATGGGACCCTCCCAATCCAGATGTTTGGACAAAAATTGAACCTGAATCGGATTAAAGAAAAGGGAATACCGTGGTTAATCTGCTACGGAACCCAAGATGATCTGGTGGAAAAAGAAACCGCGTTGGCTCCGCTGGATTATGTTCCCGCCGAGGTAACTCCGTTTCCCAAAGGACATGTAGCCATTGCGACCTCCTGGTCTGATCCAAAATCGGCTTGCGCACTGCATACCCGGTTCGGGGAGGGAAACTGGCGCGGACCGGTTCGATTTCAACTCGACCTGGATGACGCCTCTTAGATTGTTAAGGATGTAGCCCATGAACAGCCAATTTCTGGAATTCTTTGGAAATTATATGATTCAGACTGCCAAATGGCAAAAGCTGATTGAGCAGACATCGCCCGGTGTGACGCCAAAAGTTATGGATATGGCGGAATTTGGTACGCTGTTCAAGCAGGTTTGCAGCCTGAACGGGCCTAATCAACCAGCATCCGCAGAATATACCCAGATGTGGCGACAGACGATTGAAAATTTCCAGTCTGCTTTCGGTCTCAATGCCAAGCTATGGGGCTGGGTTCCCCAGGCCGATTATCAAACCTTGCAGGAAAAATGCAAGTCGCTGGAAAAAACAATCCAGAAACAGGACCAAACCATTGCTCAACTTCGGTCATTACTGGAAGAAAAGGGATTGGGGCAGGTTGAGCTGCTTCAGCGGTTTCAATCATTGATCCAGGATCAAAGTGATGAATTTCAAACCTTTGTGCAGAATTTTGGTGAG
>JBAXVB010000692.1:0-2393 GCA_037129415.1 Deltaproteobacteria bacterium | reverse complement strand
CCGGCCGCAAGGCTCGCATCCTGCTGGCCGAAGACAACTTCACCAACCGGCTGGTAGCGCTTGGCATCCTGAAGAAATTGGGTCTGCAAGCAGATGCAGTTACCAACGGCGTTGAAGCGCTCAAAGCCCTGCAAACTATGCCCTACGATCTGGTGCTGATGGACGTACAAATGCCTGAGATGGATGGATTTGAAGCCACAAAGATAATCAGGAATTACGAATTACGAATCAGGAACGAGAAGAGCCCAATGAGGAAGGCGGAGATCACTCATCATTCACACTTCATACTTCATCATTCATACTTCCAATAATCGCCATGACCGCCCATACAATGAAGGGCGATAGGGAGCGGTGCCTGGAGGCAGGCATGAACGACTACATCAGCAAGCCTATTTCTCCCCAGGCATTGGCGGAAATGCTGGGAAAATGGCTGCCGAAGGAAGAAGATACCGAAAAAACCGGAACTCCTGCTTAGGAAAATACTTTTCCTGAAGCAACAACCTGTTATATCTCGGCGCTTTGACCGATAAGGATATGAATCATGATCAAATTCCCCTACGGAATGGCCGATTTCAGACAAATCGTCACACAAGGCTATTTTTACTGTGACCGCACACAGGCCATCCCATTGCTGGAACAGGCCCAATCACAGCTCTTTATCCGCCCTCGCCGTTTTGGCAAGAGCCTGCTCCTGTCCATGCTGGAGAACTACTACGATATCGCCCGCAAAGACGAGTTTAACGCCATGTTCGGTCATCTATCGATCGGCCATGATCCGACTCCACAGCATAATTTCTATTTCATTCTCCGTCTTGATTTCTCCTGCGTAGATACAACAGGCACACCAGATGATGTAAAGCGGTCTCTCTACAATCACATAAACGGGTGCATCCTAAATTTTGTCCGCTACTATCATGATCATGGTTACGAATTGATCGGATTCGACATCAATTACGAAGACGCCCTTTTTTCCCTAAAAACACTAGCCGGAGCTACGGGAAGTGCCGGACACCCCATCTACCTTCTCATCGACGAGTACGACAACTTCGCCAACACGGTCATGATGCTGCCGATTCTGGACTCACGGGATCGCTATACGGCGCTGGTCCACGACGAAGGCGTACTCAGAACTTTTTTCAAGATGGTCAAGTCTTCCACAGGCGGTGTCATGTTCGACCGGGTGTTTATCACCGGGGTTTCGCCGGTGGTGCTGAGCGATATCACGAGCGGCTACAACATTGCCGAAGATATTTTTTTCGAGCCTGAGTTTGGAGATTTGTGCGGATTTCGAGAGCAGGAGGTGGAAAAGGCCCTGAGCGACATTGCAGCGGGCTGCGGACTGGGAGAGGAAAAAGCATCCGAGGCTCTGGAGATCATGCGCACCTATTACAACGGCTACAATTTTGTTCCCAACGGCCATGTTGTAGTTTACAACCCCACCCTGTGCCTTTATTTTTTTAAGCAGTTCCAGAAGAGATGCGCCTATCCGCGCAAGATGCTGGATGCCAACCTGGCAGTGGACGACTCCAAGCTTGAATATGTGGCCGGAATTCCCGGCGGACGAGAACTAATTCTTTCCCTGATGCAAAAGGGGAGTGACATCACAGTATCAGACATCGAAGACCGCTTTGGGCTGGGCGAAATGCTTTCCGACCACTCCAAAGACAAGACTTTCATCGCCTCATTTCTCTACTATTTTGGCATACTCACCCTGACAGGTGAGACGGAAAAATTGCAGCTAATCCTCAAGGTTCCCAACCTGGTCATACATAGCCTGTATGTAGAGCGTGTGCAGCGCATGATGCTTCCTGATCCGGTGATCCGGGATCGGGGCAGACTGGCGGCGGAAAAGGTTTATCAGGAGGGAGACATCGAACCGGTCTGCGCATTTGTGCAGGATCATCTTTTTGGAGTGTTCAAGAACCGCGACTACGCCCAGGCCAACGAACTGACGGTCAAGACCGCCTTTTTGGCCCTTCTCTATAACGACATCCTGTACATCATGGATTCTGAACCGGAACTTAAGCGTCGGTATGCGGACCTGACCATGATCATCCGGCCCGACATGCGGCATGGCAAGATATTCGATGTGCTGATCGAGTTCAAATTCCTGAGTCTGAAGCAACTGAGTCTGAGCGGGGAAGCGATACTGTCCATGTCCCTGGACGAATCTCATGCCCTGCCCCTGGTTAGACAAGCAATGGATGAGGGAAGAACGCAGGTAATGGACTACGGGCTCAGGCTTGCGGACAGATATCGGAACTTGCGGCTAAAGAAGTTCGTGGTCACAGCCATGGGGTTTGAGCGTATCTGTTTCCTCAACGCGGATGTCCTGGAAGACATGCCAGGATCATAAATCACGGTGAATCCTGAAGTTGCTCCCATTTACCGTC
>JBAXVB010000691.1:0-2396 GCA_037129415.1 Deltaproteobacteria bacterium | reverse complement strand
ATAAGCGCGACAAACAGCGCCATCAGCCATAGAATATCGGCCTGGCCGATGGTGAGAATATCCCCGTAAAGAAACCGCTGGACATCGCGTGCAGCGGTTCGGTCGCGGCTGACCACAGCCAGACCGAATGCAACTACCCCGGAGAAGAACACGCCGATCACCGTGTCGGACGAAAGTGTGCTGTGACGCTGCACCGCCATGATGCCAATGCCCACCAGCAGCCCGAAGACGGGCATGGTCAAGTGGGGGTCTGCATCAAGTATCAGTCCCAGAGCCACACCGGCAAAGGCCGAATGGCTGATGGCATCTGAAAAAAAAGCCATCCGGAAATTTACCACCTGAACTCCCATGGCGGAAGCCATTGGAGCAAGAAGCATCAGGCCGATCAGTGCCTGCTGAATGAATTCATGCTGAAGGCATTCAAACGGCAGGATAACGGAAACGAAATGAATAATGGGAGTTAGATCAGGCATGAAAAGTCTTTTCCCGGCATGACGCGCATTCCGGCCTGCTGTTTTCAGGGATGGACCCGGCATCCACAAGCCCCATGTGAATACCGAATATGGTGGCCAGATTTTCCCGCGTCAAAACCTCCTGCGGTGGGCCGGCTGCCGCAACCTTGCGGTTCAGGCAGATCACATGGGTGGCGTGGTGGGCGACCGTAGCAAGATCATGGCTGACCATAAGCTGGGTAAACCCCCGCTCGTGGCGGAGCTGTTCGAGCAATTCACAGAAAATATGCTCACCTTGAAAATCCACACCAGATGCGGGTTCATCCAGAATCAGCAGATCAGGTTCCTGCTCCAGTGCAAGCGCCAGCAGCACACGCTGAAGCTCTCCGCCAGAAAGCGCTCCCAGCTTTCGGGATGCCAGCCCGTCCGCTTTTACCGAGCTCAGCAGATCCATGGCTCGGTTGCGGTATGGCTGCCGGGTTCCAAACCATAACGGTAGCCGCTGTTTCCCCATCACCATGAATTCAATCACGGTCATGGGAAGCCCCCGATCGAACGCCAGTCGCTGGGGCACATACCCCAGACGCGGACGACGTCCGACGGTGCCGCAGAGAATTTGAATGTGGCCAGTATAGGGAAGTTGTCCCAGAAGCGCCAGCAGCAGCGTGGTCTTGCCTGCGCCGTTTGGCCCAATGATCGCAGTGCTGCCGCCGCAAGGTGCGATCGCGCTGATCTTGTCCAGGATTGTTACACCATCCAGCATCACGCTGACACCGTTAAACACTACGGCGTTTCCATGAGTCGTCTGGCTGTCCATGATATTAGCGAGTTCCAAGGGTTTCCTTCAGAATCACCATGTTCTGTCGCATGACCGTTTCAAAATAATCCAGCGACGCGTTTTCGGGTCCAGTTGCAACCGGGTCCAGCGTTGCCGTTAAAATACCCGATTCCCTGGCGATCGTCTGTCCGACCCTGGCCGGATACTGGGGCTCCGTAAAGATGGCTGCTACTTTTTTCTCCTTTGCTGTCCGGACGATTTCAATCATCTCCGCAGCCGATGGTTCCTGTCCGGCATGGGCCTGAACCACTGCACAGACCTCAAGGCCCATGTCCCGCGCCAGATAGTCGAAAACGCCATGCTGGGTGATAATGCGATTGTTCTTGAATGTCTTTCCAAGAGCGGCGAAATCGTCAGCCAAGGTGTTTAGTTTCTCCGCATATTGCTGTGCGTTTTTTGCGTAGGTGGCCGAACCGTCCGGGTCCACCTGCGACAGCCCGGCGGCGATGTTTATGGCAAGTCTTGCCACCAGTTTTGGACTGGTAAAAAGATGCGGATTGACTCCCTCTTGTTGATGTTGATCCACGTCATGAGAGGGATGTGTGCGCCCAGGTTTCACCACGTCGTTTATTCTCTTCGAATGGCCGTGGTCATTGTCTTTTTCTTCGGAGTACCGAATAGCATCCTGAATACCGGTTGAGCTGTCTATCACCCTGAGTTTAGCATTAGCTTTTCGCACCGGCGCGCCAAGGAATTCTTCAATGCCCAGACCATTGACGATCAACACATCCGCCCGGCTGAGCTTTTTCATGTCCTGGGGGGTCAAGGCATAGTCGTGCGGGCAGCCGAGATGAGCCGGCAACATCAGTTCCACAGAAACCGCATCCAACCCCTGAGTCACATTCCGGGTGATCTGATAGACAGGAAATGTCGAGCAGAGAATCCGCTTTGAAATCGCAGCAGTTGATACGGATGTCGCATTCAGGGTCGGCAGCATTGCTAATCCGATCGACATAAACCCCAAAATCCAGAAGGCGGTTCTTTTCATGATTCTTTTCCCATTTGTGGTTATTGCTAATGCACTCGCATTATATTCAGGGATATGTTTGCTGTCAATTGTTATTGCGAAAATACTTGCAATAATTTGTGGAGGGCAGTATTCTTGA
>JBAXVB010000690.1:0-2397 GCA_037129415.1 Deltaproteobacteria bacterium | reverse complement strand
GCGCCAGACCACGACTCCAATCGCCCATTATTCCAGCCCACATGGAAGGCGAGGCCTACGGGGACAAGTCCCGCGTCTCGTGCTGCGGTACACAGGCCGACCACCTCGTTGCCAGGCGCGCCGAACTTGTGATGAAGCTTCCATTCCGCGCCTTCGTTGGACACCTCAATCCGCACATACACCTCACTTTGAGGAGCATGTCGCTGAATTTTGCGCACTTCGCTTGCGGCATCGAAGGCGAAGGTGCGCACGCCAGCCTGGTGCGCCAGTGCGATGTGCTCGGAGGATTTGATGGGGTTGCTGAAGATGATGTCGCTGCTTGCAATGCCGGTGCTGAGCAACAGATACAGTTCAACGGCGGAGGCCGCTTCGAACCGCGCGCCCTGGTCCCGCAAACACGCCAATACTTCTGGCACATTATTAGATTTGACGGGAAAAAAGACAGCGTCCACAGGGAGCATACTGCAGAAACAGCGATAGTTGTACTCCAGCAACGCCTTGGAGGTCAGGATGAGCGGAGTCTCGCAACGGCCTTCCGACTGGACACGATCCAGCAGCAGAAGAAGGGTCTCCGGGATGACAGACAGCGCTTTCATTCCTTCGATGCCGCCATCATAACGAAACTTGCATAGGGCCGCTGCAATCCAGCCTCTGCCTCGACGATCTCGTATTCGATGGTTGGAGAAGGGAACCCACACTTCGGCAAGATGCGGAGAAAATCGTCTTCATCGACCTGCCGACACGAAAACCGGTAATCGCCTACCGGGTAGTCAGGGGTGCGGCGAAGGAACTGAAGGATGAGTCGTCCCCCGGGACGCAACAATGAGAAAATACGCGCCATTCCTGTTTCAAAATCAATATGCGCCGGCAGAAACTCCAAGCAGTAGTTGGTCATGAGAACGTCGTAGGAAGCCTCAGCAACTCCGGCAATGAGCGGAGTCGCACCCAGGTCGCAGTGGAGAAAACGCGATATTTTCTGCTTGATGAGCTGCTCCCGCAGGAGGATATCGGCGTACTCGACGGCGGCGGAACCTTCAAGGGCGAGGGCTTCCCGTATGTATTCGCGCCATGTGAAAACCTCGGGTCTGCCTGCCATCCAGTCTTGGATCGCCTCGAAATTCGTGGCCAGAGGGTCCGCGACATGAATGGTCCGCACCCTGGGGGCAGCCGCGATGAACTGATAGACGGTGGGCCCGCAGCCGAAATCAAGCATGTCCGCGCCTTCCGGACAGCGCTGGAACTGTCGCCACAGGAACCGCAGAATCGCCCGGTTCTCGTCACCCAGATATTCGTAATACTGCTTGATATAGACCGCAGGCCGGAAGTTCTCGGTCGTATGAAACTCCTGGATGCTACTTTCTGAAGGCATTTTGTTCCGTTCTTTCTGCGCCTAATAGTTGGGAACGACTACGATCACGCAGGCAGTGAAAAAGACTGTAAGGGCAACCCCGAAGCATATCCGATCAAAGCGCTGCGCTGCTTCAAACTGCTCTCGGCGGGCTAGCACAAAAGACCTGATGCCTGCCAGGGCCAGCATCGCCAGGATTACGAATCCAGTGACGGTGATCTTGCGCAGCAGAGTCCCGGCGCCGTCCGGCACCTTCGCAGCGATGTCCATGTTGACAAAGACGTAGGTCATCACAATTGTCGCATACATCGCCATACGAGTCCCAAACTCATCGGAGCGCAGGAACAGAGCGCAAAGACCGATGATCATGGAAATCACGATTGGGGCGAGTCCTTCAAGAATCGCAGAGGGCCGCGGACGCTCGATATCCAGGCCGAACGACACATGAGCATACCGAACGGAACCTTGTTCCCTCGGGTCACCGAAGGTGCTGGCATAGTCCACCGTCCACGCGCGCCCTGCGAATCCATGCAGATCCCATCCTGACGCTCTCACGTCAGGATGAAGCGTGGTGCTTTGATCATCGACCTTGTACAGTATTTCACGAACCGTACTCTTGGTGTCCTCCAACTCAATGGCAAGCCTATGACTATCCAGCGGGTAGGTTGAGAAATCCATGGAGCAGCCGAACGTGCCCTGGATGTGAAACTGCTGGTAGAATCGTCCGTCCGGCAACTCCTCGGGCTTGCTGATGCCTGCATCATCCGCGAATACCGGTTTTATCGTGGGCGCGCCCACTGCATTCATGATCTCGAAGCTCTTGGTGGGATCACGGTCTCCGCGCCACAAGAACCAAAGGTAGAAGTCACCGATGAAGGTGTTAGCTCGCGTGTCGATGTTGCGTACGAAATAGAGATAGGCACCCACCAGCACTTCGGATGGCTCGGTAGTAACCTGCTGCAGCTCCTGACCGACCAGAACCGGCGCTGGGGGAATCGCATTTGCGGATGCCGCACCCTCCTGGTTCGGCCCGGCGTGGACCACGAAGC
>JBAXVB010000069.1:0-15209 GCA_037129415.1 Deltaproteobacteria bacterium | reverse complement strand
TAATGGGTTCACTTTCCGGTGAAGGGTGGGTTCACCATTAACCGGAGGTAGCACACTGTGCAAAATATATTAAAGATGAGTATGCTTTTCTGTAATCTTTTTCATTGACATCGTACACAGGTCTTGTCATGAGGCTGCCTGGGAGAGGAACATTCCTGACAAGTTCCTGGCAAAAATCCCGTCGCTCAGAAAATGTGCGTGTTGCGAGTTCAAGAAACTTTGACATCGCGTATGCCGACGGGTTTACTTCACAACTGACAGCATCAGCATTTCGACGAATTGATTCGAGCAGTACTGTACCACTACCTGAAAATGGATCAGCAACTAAAGACCCTTTATTGTGGTGAACATCCAACAAATAATCTATCAATTCTGGAGTAAACTGCCCTCGCCAGGAAAAAGGGTTGCTTCTCCGTTTATCATTTACGTTTAACCTGCCTTGATCATACATTTTTCTGGTCTACCATTTATTAATTGTTGCTAACATAAAGTTAAGCGGCGGCAGGCTTTATCGCCGTCCGCTGCAACGACTGGTTAGGCAAAACATTTTGCTTTTATCGGAAATCTTTCAGGATGTTTAATAATTTCTATACTTAGATCAACATCCAAGTCTGACCAATAGAAATGACCTGATGATGGCTCTGCAACATTTAATATTTTTCCTACAGGAAAATCTTTGAACCAAGGAAAATCACTATAAGAAAGAAACAGTTCTTCATCGTCAGTAAGTATCCATATACCATGTGATGATATATTTGTAACCTCAACTTTTGAAATAGTTTTGCCAACATGCTTTGATTTCATCTTGTCGTTCCTCTATAATATCTTCAATTTTTTTAAGCTGCTTTCTTGATAAACCATGATTACGGGCTAACTCTATCTCAGGTTCAAGCCAAAACTTTGCTTCGCCATTGCCACAATATATATATGAACATGCATTCTGCTTTCTTCTCTGGAAAAGAAATAGAAACGATATTCATCTTCTCGGAATACAGTTGGACTCACAGTTTTCCTCACTCATCTACAAATCTATATTTAGTGTCTGAACGGAAACCCCTTAACAATTTGAAACGATGAGTATCGACCGATACCCGAAATGGATCACAGTCGGTATGAGCCGAAAAGGCCCGTGGAGACTGGTGCGAACGTTTGCAACGGAAATCGGCATGACCAATCAATGGTTAAAGAAACATGGTCTCATATCTGTCAAAGAACTGTGGGTGAACATTCACTATCCAGCCACGGCGATAGCTTACGCCTGGTGTGGACCCGCATGCCGGGTGGTGTGGGGGCTTGGGGGTTAAAACCCCCGGCTACCAGATTAGGTGTCGCTGATATTAGAAAATACTCATTCTTTTTTGTCTGAGTTTTTGGGGTCTAAATCTTTGTTCTTGCCTAATCCATACCCACCGACTCCTCCGGCAAAGATGAAGACAATCGCTTTTATTATTTCTATAGCTATGGCTTCCTTATTCAAATGCAGAGAATATGTTACCACAGCTACGATTGCCAAAGCCAAAAAAGAAATCAGAAAATACTGGTTTCTTTGCAAATGCTTATTTGTCTCTCTTTGCAGATTTCTGTCTGTAACCTGAGCTTCGAGGGCTTTTTTGCTAAATTCGAAACTGTGGTCATTTTGTTGCTTCTGCAAAGCGAGTTCTTGCGCCCTCAACTCAAGCTCTTTGGTTTGATTCTCTACAAGTTGACCGACAATTTCTGGTGTAAGCTGTTGGATAATCGGCTTCGCAGGCTGTGCGGAAACAGACATGTTTTTTTTATTCATCAAAAATTCACCTTGTATCTTGGCATCTTCCATTTGACGATCATCGAAACGAAATCTGAATTATCAATACCAACGCTCCCCAAACTTCTTACAAACGGAGTTGCTTTGGCTATCTCCCTGCGACGTTCATTTGGCAGTCGAAGAAATTCTTCCGGGGACATGTACTCTTCGTCCATTCTGGTCATATCTATCACGGTTTTGTGGATGCTCATTGTAGTTGTCTCCAGTCTAAATTGGTATTGATGTGCTCTAACGAAGCCCGATTGTCAATATCTTTCGTGCTTTTTTATAAGAGTGGTGTAAAATCCATATTCTTCAGGGTAGAGTTTGTTTACATTTTGTGGATGCCTAATTCCTAAATCGACAATATCGGCTCAGGTCGAACCGTGGAGGCTTTGTTAAATCAGCGAGACATTACTCACTGCTGATCCGATATGAGCTAAGCGCTCTGACCAACAACGACAAGGAAACCCTTGCCCGGTTTTTTTCAAACCCGGACCCGGCTGCTGTTTGCATCTGGAGGACATGGGCTGTTTGCCCTTGAAAAATGAGGAAATGCCGTTTACAGCGAGTACACTTTTGATCCATTGATCACCGTCAGCCCGTTTTCTTCCAGCCGCTTGATCGCCTCCTCAATATGATCAAAGCGAAAAATCATGACCGCATTACTTCCGCTCTGCTGAACAAACGCATACATATACTCCACGTTGATCTGCGCCTTGTGCAGCAAATCCAGAATCGTATGCAGCCCACCTGGTTTATCCGTAACCTCAACCGCTACGACATCGGTGATTCCTACCGAAAAACCATTGTTCTTCAAGGCTTCCAATGCCTTCTGGTTATCATTGACAATGAGTCTTAGCACACCAAAATCGGAAGTGTCCGCAACAGAAAGTGCGCGGATATTGATTCCAGCTTCAGCCAGAATCGCAGTAACTTCAGAGAGCCGTCCGGCCTTATTTTCCAGAAAAACAGAAATCTGCTTTACTCGCATCAGTATAATCCTTTATGTAGAGGCAGGAGAAGCGGCATAAGTCTCATTGTCGCTCCCACCTGCCCTATCGTGTTAATATCCTTGTCATATCTTGCGGTTGTCGATCACCCTTACGGCTTTTCCCTGACTTCTGGCAATCACTTTTGGCTCAACCAGCTTGACCCTGGCGGAAACGCCCAGATATTCCTTGATGTTGGTTGAAATCTTTCTTTCAAGCTGTTGCAGCACCTTGACTTCATCTGAAAAGCTCCGCTCGTTGATTTCAACAAGAACCGTCAGTGTGTCCAGATTGTCTTCACGATCCACCACAAGCTGATAATGGGGCTCGATGCCTTCGATCTCCATCAGAACGCTTTCGATCTGGGATGGAAAGACGTTCACCCCACGGATAATGAGCATGTCATCGGTTCGACCACTTACTTTTTTCATGCGCACCAGCGTTCTGCCACAAATACATGGCTCCGGATTCAGCGAGGTGATATCGCGCGTACGGTATCTAACGATGGGAAATGCTTCTTTGGTAATTGATGTAAAGACCAGCTCCCCGGATTCGCCGTAAGGCAGAACTTTTCCAGTTGCCGGATCAATAATCTCCGGAATAAAATGATCTTCAAAAATATGCAGTCCGTTTTGGGCCTCATGACACTCCACCGCGACTCCCGGACCGATCAATTCGCTTAGCCCATAGATATCCATCGCCTTTAGATGAAGTTTTCGCTCAATCTCATGCCGCATCTGCTCAGACCAAGGCTCTGCGCCGAAGACGCCGTACTTGAATTTCAGATTTTCAAATGAAACCCCCATTTCTTCCGCCACCTCAGCCAGGTGAAGGGCATAGGACGGAGTAGCCGTCAAAATAGTCGGCCCAAAATCCCGCATGATAATGATCTGGCGATTGGTGTTTCCACCGGAAACCGGAATAACTGAAGCGCCCAGTTTTTCCGCCCCATAATGGACACCCAGCCCGCCGGTAAAAAGACCATATCCGTAGGCGTTGTGGATAATGTCTTTGGGGCCGGAGCCGCCTGCTGTAAGGGCTCTGGCCATCAGCTCCGACCAGGTATTGATGTCTCTTGCCGTGTAACCGACAACAGTTGGCTGACCGGTTGTTCCGGATGAAGCATGGATTCGAACCACATTGTCCATTGGAACCGCAAACATACCATAAGGATAATTGTCCCGAAGATCCTTTTTGGTGGTAAAGGGCAGTTGCTGAAAATCCTCAAGTGTCCGGATATCGTTGGGCGTGATTCCAGCCTCCTGGAATCTGTTTCGATAAAACGGAACTGCAGCATATACCCGTTCCAGAGTTGTTCTGAGGCGCCTGAGCTGAATAGCAGCCAACGCCTCTCGCGGCAAGGTTTCAAACTCAATATCGTAAATCATTAAAACAACTCCCTATCGTGAGCAATTATAATTCACCCGTCAGACTGCCTTTGAAAATCGCTTTTCGCTTTTCAAGAAATGCCGTTGTTCCTTCCTTGGCATCTTCGCTGGCCATGCACAGGGCAAAGGCATCCACTTCCATACGGCAACCCGTTTTTAAATCAACGTTCAGTCCTGCGTTGATCACTTGTTTGGCTGCTCTAAGGGAGACCTTCCCTTTCTGGTAAATGGCTTTTGCGGTGTTCATAACGTCCGTCATCAAAGCATCCGCAGACACCACCCGATTGACCATGCCTATGCTCTGGGCTTCCGCCGCTGAAATCATTTTTCCGGTAAAGATCATTTCCTTGGCCATGTTCGAACCAATCAACCTTGGCAGACGCTGAGTACCGCCAAAACCGGGAATAATCCCCAATGTGATTTCTGGCAAACCGAATTTGGCGTTTTCAGAAGCAATAATAAAATCACAGGCCAAGGCGATTTCACTACCACCGCCTAGCGCAAATCCGTTAACTGCTGCGATGACTGGAATATCCAGGCATTGAAGCTTGCTTATGACGTTCTGCCCCTTGGTTGCAAAGACCTTTGCCTGAAGCGCATTGCATCTGGCAAGCTCCGTAATGTCCGCACCCGCAACAAACGCCTTGTCTCCAGATCCGGTCAGGATCAGAACTCGAACATCTTCATTCGCAGCCACTGCATCCAGGGTCCGGGACATTTCATCCAGCAATTCGCTGTTTAAAGCATTCAGCGCCTTGGGGCGGTTGAATGTCAAGGTGGCGATCCCTTCTTCAATCTGGAACAATATGTGATTCAAATCCATAAAACATCCTCCATATTTTTAGTGTGAAAATACTATTAAACCACGAAATACACGAAACAAGTAAGGGCGACCGGCCGGTCGCCCTTACTTGTTTCGCATGAGAAACATTTTCATCATTCATCATTCATCATTCATCATTCATCATTCATCATTTGGGCGAGTGCGGAATCTGGTTTTTGCTTCTTACTAAAAGCGGTCGGATTGGTAGCTTTAATATAGCGACTGACCCCTGTAATGATGGCATCACAGAGCCGATCCTGATACTCCGGCGAGGCCAGCCGTGCACATTCCCGTTCATTGCTGATAAAGGATGTTTCCACCAGTATGGAAGGCATCTGTGCACCCAAAAGCACATAGAACGGCGCTTTTTTCACCCCTTTGTTTTTGACATTGCTGTACTTGATACTCATGTGATTACACAAAACATCCTGGACGCTGGCGGCAAGGCGGCTTGATTCATTGACCTTGGCATTCTGCATCAAATCGGTCAGAATACTTTGCAAATCACTGATATTCTTGGTTGACGTGGCGTTTTCACGCGCAGCCACCAGGATGGATTCGTCATCAGTCGCCAGATTTAGAAAAAATGTTTCTATTCCATAAGCATCTGGATTTTTTGCGGCATTGGTATGAATGGAGATGAAAATATCTCCATTTTTGGTGTTGGCTATTGCAGTTCGTTCTTCAAGCGTCAAATAGTGATCTGTAGTTCGGGTCATGATGACCTCGCATTTGAGTGAGTCCCGAATTTTAGCGGCTAACTTCTTGCTGATAGCCAAAGTGATATCTTTTTCATAAACCCCTTTTACAACTCCAGGAGCTCCAAAATCTTTGCCGCCATGTCCGGGATCAATGATGATATGGCTTACTCCCAGGACCAACTGCTTGGCCAAGGCTCCGGGATCGATTTTTGAATGTTTCCCGGTATCCTTGGCAATTCTCTTTCCAGTGCTTTTATGGGTTGTTTTATGGGAAGCCGATATAGGCGCAGGCGAAGAGGGCTGATCTACCGGTGCCGAACCGGATTCATCTCCCCAGATGTCTATAATTATTCTAAAAGGGTTATTCAGTGAAAAAATCTTATAGGATTTAAACGATTTGATATCGACTACCACTCGTACAGAATCCAGAGTGTACTGACCGGCCCGTGCATCAATCAACAAATCATCATCAATGGGGATTAAATTTTTAAGGCTTTTACTGAGCTTGCTCTGATTAAAATCAATATAGAGTCGCTGAGGTTTATCGAGCGCAATATCTTTTTTTAGCAGGCGGTGTTCGTAAGTTGTTTCCTTGTCGGCATCAATGACGATTCGCGTATAGCTGGGATTAGACCAGACGCGAAGATCGCTGATCCGACTGTAGCCGGAAGGCGGGGGAGAAGACGAATCTACCGGGGCGGAGGAAACAGGCGGATCGGATTCACCTGCAATTTTTTCTGTTTTTTGTAGATTGTCGCTGCTTTTTAATGTCGGCTTGTAGTTTTCAGGGTTGGACAATCTGTCAATAGCATCTTTTGCTTTTGACAGATAGCTGCTTTGGGGATACCGGCGGATAATCCGTTCGTAGCAATCAATGGCTTCTTTTTTATCAGCAGTTTTTTTGGAAACGCGATACATTTCATCATACAAATACCCAACCATGTAAAGGCCAGCGGAAGCCACCTGCCCATCCGGTTCCGACTTGTAAACTTCCTGGTACTCTTCAATGCACTGTATCCAGTTGTGCCTTAATTTTTGTTTTTCCGGGCTGTTCAGTAGTTTATGATAGCAGGAATCCGCCTGGGCATACCTTTCTTTTGCAGTTGATGCACAAGAAGGTAAAGCACCCCAGAAAACTGCGAATAAAAAAATTACGCCCCAATATATAATACGTCTGTTCATCATTTATTCAGAAATGTCTTTTTATGAAAGCCTTTACGGGCAGTTTATGAACCATGTACCGGTCGTTTGTCACCTAATTATTTGCATATTTCTGAATGGCCTGAATGCGAAGTTCACTCAAACAGTTCAGGGCATCCAGCGGAGTCATGGTAGTGATTTCGATACTTTTCAGTTTTTGAACAATAATATTTTCGATGTCCGAAAATAATCCCTGTTGAACCGGAACCGATTTTGAAGCTTTTCTCCTGATACCGAGTTTGGAAGCACCAGGAAATGGCTTAACATCATCTTCTATGTCTGATAGTATAGCTTTGGCATGGGTAACGACAGACTCGGGGATTCCGGCAAGCCTGGCCACCTGAATCCCATAACTGCGACTGGTGCCGCCTTCAACCAGCTTGCGCAGAAAAATGATCTGATCTTTCCATTCCTTGACACTGATATTAAAATTTTTTACACGGGGGTTTGACAGCTCCAGTGCTGTCAACTCGTGGTAATGGGTTGCAAAAAGGGTTTTAACCCCTCTGCCCTTCAAGTCATGAAGATAGGACACGACAGCCCAGGCAATGCTGAACCCATCATAAGTACTGGTTCCCCGGCCGATTTCATCCATGATGACCAGACTTTGATATGTGGCGCTGTTCAAAATATTGGCAGTTTCTTCCATCTCCACCATAAATGTGCTTTGGCCGCTGGACAGATTATCCAACGCCCCAATACGTGTAAATATCCGGTCAATCAGCGAAATGGCGGCGCTGCGGGCGGGAACAAAAGAGCCCATCTGCGCCATCAGCACTTGAAGAGCGACCTGCCTCAGGATTGTGGATTTTCCCGCCATATTCGGCCCGGTAATAATCAATACCTGATTTTGATTATCGTCCATTGAAATCGAATTAGGGACAAATCGCTCCCCGACAATCATTTGTTCTACCACAGGATGACGTCCATCTTCAATGAAAAGAACGCCATCAGTGCGAATTTCCGGTCGGGTATAGTCATACTGGTCGGCAATATCAGCCAGATTCATCAGACAGTCAACGTCGGCGATAAAATTTGCAGCCTGAAGAATCGCCTTATGCTTGTCGGCGGCAGCTTGACGAATATCCATAAATATCTGATATTCCATGGTTGATCGCTCGGCTTCAGCGCTCAGAATCTTTGACTCGAATTCTTTCAAATCTTCGGTAACATACCTTTCAGCATTGACCAGGGTCTGTTTTCGAATATAATGGGCGGGGACCGACTTGGATTGATTTTTGGAAATTTCAATATAATACCCGAAAACCTTGTTGAATCGGACCTTAAGAGATTGAATACCGGTTACCTGCCGCTGTTCAACTTCAAGTCTTGACAGCCAACCCTTTCCGTCCCGACTGATCCTGATCCATTCATCAAGCTTCGCATCAAAGCCAAGCTTGATCATGCCGCCATCATGGATTACGGGGGGGGCATCTTCCCGAATAGCGCTCTTAATCAACACCGCCAATTTAACGAGCTCATCCAGGATAGGACCATGAGAATCCCACTGAAAAAGCTCGGCTTTAAATGGTTCAAGCGTATCCCGAATACCGGGAAGCGCCTCCAGAGATATGCACAGAGAAAGCAGATCTCTGGCATTGCAATGGCCCATGACGATTTTACTCCCCAGGCGTTCCATATCGCCGATCTTTTTTAAAGCATCCCGAATTGTGTGGGTCAATTGGATACTGGTTTTAGCCTCTTCAACGGCATTTAGACGCAACTGTATCTTTTCAACGTTCATGAGTGGATAGCGCATCCAGTTTTTGAAACGCCTTCCCCCCATCGCCGTCATGGTTCGATCCAGAACACTTAACAGGGTTCCTTTTCTGGAATCGCCCTGTATGGTTTTAATCAACTCCAGGTTGCGGCAACTGACATCATCGACCATCAGAAACTGGCTTTGAATATAAGTTTCAATTCGGGAGATGTGATCAATTGCCTGTTTCTGGGTTTCCTGAACGTAATTGATCAGCGCACCTGCCGCCCCCACCCCGGCAAATAATGTTTCACATCCAAATCCTTCCAGGGAAAATGTTTGAAACTGCCGGATGAGTTTTTCGCGGGCATTTCGATATTCGAAATGTTGATCCTGAGTATAGGAAACGGCTTTTCCGGAAAACAGGTGTTGAAAGCTGCAAAGCTCCGAATCTTGCTGTGAAGATTCAGGAAGAAGGATTTCACGGGGGGATATTCGAATGATTTCATCCCGAATCACATCCAGGTTTTCAGACTGGGTCATCCGGAATGTCCCTGTCGAGATATCCAGACAGGACAGCCCGATATCCCGGTCATGCCGACATAAGGCCAATATGAAATTGTGGGTCTTTTCATCCAGAAGCGCATCTTCAACGATCATTCCCGGAGTGATTACACGAACCACTTCGCGGCGGACCAATCCTTTGGCCAGTGACGCGTCTTCAGTCTGGTCGCAGATAGCAACCTTAAAACCCTGATCAATCAGCCGTGCAATATAACCCTGAACCGCCCGATGAGGAACGCCGCACATCGGAACCGGGAATTCATCGTTTTTATTTCGGGATGTTAACGCTATTTCCAGAATGGGTGATGCAATTTCCGCATCCTCAAAAAACATCTCGTAAAAATCCCCCATACGATAAAACAGCAAAGCGTCGGGATTCTCGCTTTTCATCGCTATATACTGTTTCATCATGGGGGTGGTATGGGAAGGAAGCATGGCAAATCAGATGTTTTCTGCTGAAACCTCGGTCTGCATGGAATCATGCTGCGACGTTGGACCCTGATATTTACCCAGTTCACTCTTCTGTGCTGTTATGGTTTCCATCTGAGCATTGAGGGTTGTGTTTAAGCTTTTAATAATTTTATTGTTTTTGAACCGGGAAGACAGGCAAAGAGAATAGGAAATAAGGAGCCCGGCAAAAAAAGCCCCCAGAATCAACTGTGCATTTTTTATCCCGTCTGAATTATAAGACCCGGCAATCCACAGGTTCAGGTGAAGGTTGGCTGGAGTCACCAAATACTCCATGTTCTGATAAATAACCAGGCCGGCAAAGCCCAGTGCCACAAGCAAGAGCGCAATTCGGATTTTTTTCAACGGGTAACTCCTTTACTGACGTTTTTACATTTTTGGCTTTTGGAATGCACTGAAGCAACCCGCATCCGGTTAAATTGTTTGGCCCAACTGCGAAAAAAACGGCTTTAAAGAATCAAAAGTGGCTTTAAGATGTTCGGGAATGACGCGAATGTCTGCAAAAACAGTTAGTGCATTCGTGTCCCCGAACCACCTGGGAACAATATGAAAATGCAGATGTTCTTCAATACCAGCCCCGGCCACTTTGCCAAGATTGAGGCCGACATTAAAACCATCAGGCTTCATGATTTCCTTCTCGATGTGAATCGCTTTTTCAACGGTTACCATAATATCCCGCATTTCATTCCGGGAAAGTTCATCCAACCGGGATAAGTGCCGAATGGGTGCAACCAGAAGGTGGCCATTGATATACGGGTACTTATTCATGACCACAAGGGTGGTATCGCCTTTGTAGAGGGTCAGCTCGTCGTGAATTGTCAGCGCATGACAAAACACACATCCACTTTCTTTTTCAGACTTGATATACTCAATGCGCCAGGGAGCCCACATGGTTTCCAAAATTGCCGTCCTCCTGATACTAAAGCACAAAGTTTAAGGAAAAAGCTTGTTCAAAATCCAGCCAGTAACCCATCGCCTTATTACCAGCATTCCAAAGTCTATGGGCTGCATATTTACGCTGTTAATGCCAAAAACTCAACATTTTTTTCCTCTGAGGGGAATGACTTCAAAATTTCCCCACAGGCCCATATCTTTTCCGATAATGACGACCAGTCCAGACACGCCGGGGATGCTTTTCCCAAACTGGATTGCGCTTGAGATATCTTCGGCGGATCGAACACGATTGCCCACAGCCGTTGCAACTGCATCTGCAAGCGCACATGAGTCGGACATCACGGATACAGCATCGGCTTTCCCAAAACTCAGCGAATGTCCTACTGTGCCGGATGATGTACACAGGGAAACCGGATGGGCCGTTGAATCCACCTTCAGGCCGACTTTCAGGCTTAAAGGAGAGTTTCCGGCGTAAATTCCAACTGTTACTGGAGAATTGGTCTTGAAAAACGTATCACCACCATTTTCCACGATAACTTCATCAGAATAGGACAAAAGATCTTTTCCTACATATTCGGAAATAGCGCCTGCAACAGCCGCCATAGGCCCGACTCCGGCTTTTTCACCAGCCAGCGCCATATCCAGAACAATCGCCGGAGCTGGCCCTGAAATGCGCCAAGGCTGAAGGGTTCTCTGATACTCCGGATATTGCCCGATATAGCTTTCCAGATGATTTCGATAGGTCAGAATTCGTTCGCGGGTTAGAGATACCAGAGAAGTTGAAGCGCATACCATCAGATCAGTTTCTTTAACTGTAACCTGAAATGTTATAAGTCTGTCGCCATGAATAAGATTTCGATAGGAACGAAGCTGTTTTTTCATAGTTGAAGTTCGCCTATTTATATTCCAACCTCTTTTTGCGGGTCAGGGCTGTTCATCAGAGTTTTCAATTCGGCTTCATCCGTCATTGTCATTGTGGTTCCAAACACTGCCTCAATATGCTTGACCACTGCCCGGCGGACAGCGGCCATGGATATCCCCTTGCTTGAAGTTTCTTGAACCATTGATGTCATGCGAATGCCTTCTATTCCGCAGGGGTTGATCCACTCAAAGGGGGTCATGGAAATCGAAACATTTAGAGCCATTCCATGAAAGGCAACGGTTCGTCGAACACGGATGCCGATACTGCCAAGCTTGGCATTTCCCGCCCACACCCCACGCCCCAATGGATTTCGGTTGGCTGCAATATTCCAGTCTGCCACTGTCCGGATCATGACTTCTTCCAGTGCTTCGACATAACCGGCAACCGATATTCCGGCCATCTTTAGATCAATCACCGGATAGACCACCAGTTGTCCGGGTCCGTGGTAAGTAATATTGCCCCCTCGCTCCACCTGAATTACTGGTATGCCGACGCTATCAAGAAACGCTGGAGACACCCGCAGGTTCTCCATCCCCCCTCTTTGTCCCAGGGTAAATACGGGGGGATGCTCAACCATCAGCACCACTCCGGAACAGACCCCACGACGGATGGTCTCAACTAATGTGCGCTGAAGGTTTAACACTTCCGTATATGCAGCGGTTCCCATGTCAATGGCATACCATACCATCACCATTCCCTTCTCGTCAAATTCCGGTACTGATCTTTTGTTATTTTAGATTTCATTTGATATCAATATGGTTTTAATATTTTCAAGGACATAATTCGAGTCCTCAAAAATTAATCCTTTCAGCGGTGATGGCTCAACTTCTCCTTTTAAATTGTGATAATGATGAGGAAATGTTGCTATCAATGGAAAATGAGGTGCATTATCCCATCTTACAATTGGCTGATCTGTAAAAAGTTGATAGGAATATATCGTCTCAATCTCTGTTTGGATTAGCCGGATATCGAGATGATACGAAGATGGCAAAAGGTTGCAACGTAACCTTAACACACTTCGTGAGAAAATTTCATCTATGGCTATAATCTTTAATGAAGAAATAAGATGGCTGGATATTAAATGTGATATGACCCTTGATGATTCAATACGATTATTCATTGCTGATAATCATTTTATTAGCATTTTTCCAAGCTTGTCGCATCTCGTTGGCACCTTTCCATTCCATCCAGTCATCCTCTATTTCAAGTGATACATTATTCTTTAATTTTTCAGTAAATTGATTGAAATCACAGCCATATTTTTTTTGTAGCAAAATAATATCATTATCATATTGTTCAATTTTACGGCGGACACAATCCAATGTCATATCCGTTAAAGCCGTCTTTTCATCTTTATATATGCCCGCTAATATGAAAGGTCTTGTTATTTGGTGTAATATTTCTTCGGTATGCACATTGCCCCACCTTTCAAAGATTATTCAAACAGATAAATACGAATTATATCAACTATCCAGCAAGACACGGCTTTCTGGCAGCCGCTGTTTCATCAAGGCGCCGGACCTTGCAGCGGGTTGGAGCGGAGCGGAGAACATCGGGCATCTCTTTTGCTTCCACAGCTATTTTTTTCAGGGCATCAATGTACTGATCCAGATCTTCCTTGGACTCGGTTTCGGTTGGCTCCATCATCAGCGCACCATGCACTACCAGGGGGAAATAAATGGTTGGCGGATGATATCCATAGTCCATGAGGCGCTTGGCGATGTCGAGCGTCGTCACGTTATATTCTTGCTGATAACGATCTGAAAATACGCACTCGTGCATGCACGGCCTGTCGTATGCCAGATGAAAAGTATCCTTTAACTGCTCCTTCAGGTAATTGGCATTCAATACCGCTAACTGGCTGGCCTTTTTAAGTCCTTCTGCGCCCATGGATAGAATGTAGCTGTAAGCCCTGACTAAAACGCCGAAATGACCATGAAAGGTCAAGAGCTTTCCGATGGATTCTGGAAAATCCTCTGACAAAGCGTACTGACCATTGTTCTTTTGTATGATCCGGGGAACCGGCAGAAACGGCTCCAGATATTTTTTTACGCAGACAGGTCCTGCGCCTGGGCCGCCGCCGCCGTGCGGGGTAGAGAAAGTCTTGTGAAGGTTTAAATGCAGCACATCCACTCCGATCCGTCCCATATCGGCAATTCCCATTACCGCATTCATGTTGGCGCCGTCGGCATATACCAGCCCGCCCTTGGCGTGAACGATTTCGCTAATGGTCTTAAGATGATTCTCAAAAAGCCCCAGAGTATTGGGGTTGGTAACCATGATGCCGGCGGTTTCCTCATCCATGACCGCTGCAATGGTCTCCGGAGAAAGAATGCCCTCTGCTCCGGTATGTACTTGAACCGGGATGTAGCCGCAAAGCGCTGCACTTGCCGGATTGGTGCCATGGGCGGTATCGGGGATGATGATTTTGGAGCGGGAATTCCCTTTCTTTTTAAACCAGGCATGAATCACCAGCATTCCGGCTAGTTCCCCGTGAGCCCCTGCTGCAGGTTGGAGCGAAATCGCATCCATGCCGGTAATTTCAGCCAGAAACCGCTCCAGATCAGCCATCAGCTTAAGCGCACCCTGGCAAAGTGATTCCGGCAGCATGGGATGACTGCCGCTAAAACCTGAAAGACCCGCCTGCCGTTCGTTGGTTTTGGGATTGTATTTCATGGTGCATGATCCCAAAGGATAGAGACCCGTGTCCACGCCAAAATTCCAGGTCGAAAGCCGGGTGTAATGCCGGACCACATCAACCTCGGAAAGATCGGGAAAGTCCGGGCCATCGCCGACAAGCTCCATCGGTAGGAGGCTGGAAGGAACATCACTTTCGGGCATGGAAAACCCGCTTCTGCCTTTCTGGCCTTTTTCCCAGAGCAATTTTTCATTCAGAATCAAACCGCTTGCACCCAAGGGTTCAGTCATGATTTCACCTCCTGAATCAGGGCATCCATATCTTCCCTGGACGCTGTCTCGGTTACGCAGAACAGGTAATGGTTTGAGAGTTTCGAATAAAATGTTGACAGAGGCAATCCTGCCACGATTTTTTTTTCCACCAAACTCTGATACCTGGTTTCAAATCCTTTTGGAAATTCCACTACGAACTCATTGAAGAATGGGCTTCTGAACGGAATTCGGAAACCAGCATCCAAAAATTGCCGGCAAAGATAGGCTGCCTTGTCATGATTCAATTTTGCCAGATCGCTAAATCCGCTTTTTCCCAAAGAGGCCATGTACATGGCGGCTGTCAAGGCGCAGTGGCTGTTGTTGGAGCAGATGTTTGACGTGGCTTTTTCCCGCCGGATGTGTTGCTCTCGCGTGGCAAGGGTCAGCACGAAACCGTCTTTCCCATCTAAATCTTTGGCTTTGCCGACCAGCCGGCCGGGGAGATTTCGGGTATGCTCCGAAGTGCAACCCAGCATTCCCAGCCCTGGCCCTCCAAAAGAAATCGGGATTCCCAGGCTTTGGCCTTCGCCGAAAACAATATCCGCGCCCTGGCTTCCAGGACTTTTCAAGAGTCCGTAAGCCAGGGCTTCGGTAAATCCGGCGACAAACAATGCGCCCATCTCATGCGCCTTTTTACTGGCGGTCTTCAGCTCTTCGATACAGCCGAAAAAATTCGGGGATTGAAGGGCGACAGCGGCGATATCTGATGTCCCTTCCAGAAGAGATAAATCCGTAAGCCCATTTTCAAGAAATGGCAGATCAAGAATTTCAAATCCAGCAGGCTCCAGATATGTTTGTAATACTCTGCGATAAAACGGGTGAATCA
>JBAXVB010000689.1:0-2398 GCA_037129415.1 Deltaproteobacteria bacterium | reverse complement strand
GGTCAACTGCTTTGCATTCCTGAAAAATTCCTCGATAACCCATCGATTACTGTAAACGGAAATAATTTTGTTGGCTTCCCAGGTGAGTTCATTGGTGAGCAGATATTTGCTGGTCTTTCCGGTTTCACTGCCGACAACCGGATCCAAGTCCGCAAAATAAATTTCACCACGGTGGACAGCGCTGAGCGACATTTTTCCCTCAAGAAAGGTTTTCTGAATCAGAGTATTTAAAATCATCTGAGATTCGAATATTTTCTTCTGCCAGCCCCTGATATGCAGCTTTCATCTGAGCCTCAAAATTCTGCCTGTCCATCTGACTCAATGTCTCCGAACTATTTGAAATATTTGGGAATGGGTGCCGATTCTCGTCAACCGGATAATCTCATCTTCAATGTAATACACGACCAGCAGATCGCCGCCGATATGAAATTCTTTAAAACCCGAATAATTTCCAATCAGATTATGGTTCCTTGCTTCGATCGGCAATTCTCTTCCCTCTAACATGACGGATAAGAATTTTATGTACCTGGCATATTGATCATCAGTCATTTGAACTTTCTGATAATCTTTTTTAAATATTTTCGTTCTGAATAGTTTCATACAGGTGATCTGGTAAAATCATCGATGGAAACAAAATCTCCTTCTAACTCTCTGGCTTCCGCCATTGCAGCCAGTGTTTCATCGTTTGGAATTTTTACATCAAACGGCAAACCTTTACGGCAAATGATCATATTGTTAAATATATTGACTGCCTGCGAATACGTCAGGCCCAAATATTCCAAAATCTCCTTCGCCTGTATGTAATTCTTCTGGTCTATCCTTACGGTTGTCTGTGTTTTCATACACGATATCTCCAATCGTTTGTAAATGGGGTCATTATGTTGACATAAAAGATATGTGTTGCTGACAATTTCATTGGACACAATTTATGGCAGAAATAATGCAGGGATGCCGAAATGCCTGGCTATCGGTATGATTCTTCCCGCACGGTGAGGAGAAAACCAAACCAGGAAGAATCGCTGTGCGGAATGGACTCGGGCAGGATGAATCGCTCTCCCATGTCTGCCAAGCCATCATGCAACGCCTGCCAGTTACGAATTCATCTCATTACAGTCAGACCCCTCACATTCACCAAACTACTCTTATTTCGTATTTGGCTATAATATCATCAGCGCTTATCAATAGCATCTTCTCGTATCTCGCCTGTGCGATCAAGAGCCTGTCAAAAGGATCTCTGTGTAGTTGCGGCAGGTTCCCAAGTTCCCACACATGCTCTTCTTTTGGAAGTAATAACAGAATGTCTGATAGTATTTGTTGCTTCTGCCAAAGTTCGTTAAGCGCCACATCAAGGATCAGCTTCCCAAGTTGTGTTTTAATTTGCATTTCCCACAGGCTCACAATACTCAAGTACAAAGTATTCTCTGCATTCATTATGCATTCTTCAGCCATGACAGACAATTTTTCAGGTTCTGCCGCCATCCACAAAAATACATGCGTATCAAGCAGGAATTTCATTGCTTTCTCCCAACCAGAACTCATCACCCAGCGGCTCGTCAAAGTCGTCGGCCATCCTGATCTTTCCTTTGAAATCGCCAAGAATCATGGAACGCTGCGTTTTTTTTTGTTTGTTACTATGAAAAACAAGAACAACATCCATACTGCCGGTGGGAATGGTATTAGGGATATGTAAGTCAATCACGAGACGACGATCAGCCGGTATATTCACATGCGTCTTTATTGTTTCCATTGTTTATCAACTCCTTTTGCTGTGACAGTTGGGTCTGGCCGCGCTAAGTACTTGAATTTTTATGATTCATATCCCAATAATAGGCATTTTGATCCCCAATATCGCCATCTTTGATAGATCATCATCCACGATGTAGGTTCCGTCCCAGTCCATGTCGTGCGGGCAGATTATCTCATCCAGTTGGTCCTTCAGCTCATCGCCGTCCCGATCCCGAATCTGGGAGCCGTGACCCGAGAAATGAAACAGGTGCTTTTGAGAAGCTCGGCGCGGGTGATGGCGCCCTGGACATCCCGGAGGGTTTTTCAGAAATAATAGGTGAAAGCGCCGCTGATGTAGGCATCGGCAGATGTCTGGGTGTCTTTGTCATCTTCATACACAGGGGCGATCAGCCTCGGATAAGGCTCCGCCCCTTGGATTAGTGACACAGTTTTTTAAGCCGAGATGGGTGGGCTTATGGTCATGGGGTCAGGCTTGGCTCATCGGCGCTGCTTGATGAACAAGGATTCTGTACTATGCGACCCTCAAGGGCGCTTTTTTCTGATGATTGCAGGTTTTGCAGTTGCTCCTTAAGCGGCTCAATCATTTTTTTCATCTGCTTTTTTGATAAGAGACTGAATCGATATAACTCTTCCAGGGCTTCGATTTTTCCCT
>JBAXVB010000688.1:0-2399 GCA_037129415.1 Deltaproteobacteria bacterium | reverse complement strand
AAGTAAGTCTGCCTGTTCGCAGTATAACATCACTTGCAGTATATCCATAAAAAACTGGGGTTTTAAGAAAGGAAAGAAGATGAAGACGGAAGATGTGATTCTTTTCAGCGGAGGCGCAAATGGGGCTGAATCTGAATTTGGGATGAATGCCGAGCATTTTGGAATTGAAGAAGTGAATTTCACGTTTGAAGGACACAATAGAATTCGGCAGCGAGGGCTGCGCGTCCTGAATCGCGAGGAATTAAAAAATGGAGACGTAAGTCTGGAATATGTGTCGCGGTTGATGAATCGCCGTTTCACGGATAATCCTACATTTCGCAAAATCCTGCAAAGTATATGGTATCAGATCAATAATGGACAGGAAGTTTATGTGATCGGAGAGATACTGGCGGATAAAACCGTAAAAGGCGGCACGGGATGGGGCGCCGAGTTCAGCAAACTCTGCAACAAACCCTTGTATGTGTTCGATCAGAAACGCAATGCATGGTTCAGTTGGAATCATACCGACTGGGTCGAGCGAAAAAAAGGTGACGAGCCCATCATCACTCATGTTAATTTTGCTGGTACGGGAACGCGCTTTCTGGAAGAAAACGGTAAAAAAGCCATTAGGGAACTGTTCGAGAGAACATTTATCCTTTAACTGAAAGATTTGAGCGTTATCCGAACGTGAAGGGTGTTTTGCATGGCGATGATAGGCTTTAAGGATGTGAGCATTAGTTTTGGGGGACACCCGCTGCTGGACCATGTGAATCTTCAGATGGAGCGAGGAGAACGCATCTGCCTTCTGGGTAGAAATGGCGCAGGCAAATCGACCCTGCTGCAGTTGATACATGGCGATATTCTGCCGGATGACGGCGAGATCGTCCGTCAGCAGGGGGTGCGGATTGCCATGCTCTCCCAGGAGGTGCCACGGGGCCTGGTTGGTGCAACGATTGATGTTGTCGCCGGCAGACTTGGGTCGGACCCGCCATTGCCTGTTTCTGAAGATGTAAGCAGACGCCAGCAGGTGGAAAAAACCCTTTCACGCATGAACCTGGATCATCATGCCCGGTTTGAAACGCTCTCCGCCGGGCTTAAACGCCGCGTGATGCTCGCAAGAGGCTTGGCAAGCGACCCGGATATTATGCTTCTGGACGAGCCTACCAATCATCTTGACATTGATGCGATCAATTGGATGGAAGAATTTCTGCTGCGCTACGGCGGAACGCTGCTCTTTGTCACCCATGACCGAATGTTTCTTCAAAAGCTTGCCAGCCGTATCTTCGAGCTGGATCGTGGGGTTCTAACCGACTGGTCTTGCGACTATGAAACATATCAAAAGCGAAAACAGGCGACTCTTGACGCGGAAGCTGGACACTGGGCCGAGTTTGACAAGAAGCTGGCCAGGGAGGAGACCTGGATCAGGCAAGGTGTCAAGGCCAGACGCACCCGCAATGAGGGCCGTGTACGCATGCTGGAAAAGATGCGGGAGGATCGACGTAGCCGGCGTGATCGTGTAGGATCAGTCCGGCTGCAAGCCCAGGATGCCGGGCGTTCAGGGAAACTCGTAGTTGAGGCTGAAGATGTCAGCTGCGGTTACGACCCTGATGCACCGGTGATTCGTGATTTCTCGACGGTCATTCAGCGTGGCGACAAGGTGGGGATTATTGGACCGAATGGCTCCGGCAAAACCACGCTTCTTCGCCTGCTATTGGGGGAATGTCCGTATCAAGGATCGCTCCGGCATGGCGTTCGCCTTGAAACGGTCTATTTTGACCAACTCCGTGCTCAGCTTGATGAAAACAAATCCGTAGCAGATAATGTTGGTGAGGGAAATGATACGGTCCAGTTCAACGGCAAGTCCCGGCATATCATTGGTTATCTTCAGGATTTTCTCTTTTCCCCGGAACGCAGCAGGTCTCCTGTCCGAATTCTCTCCGGCGGAGAGCGGAACCGTCTGCTGCTGGCCAAACTCTTTACCAAGCCGTCCAATGTCCTGATTATGGACGAGCCGACCAACGATCTGGATACCGAAACCCTGGAACTTCTGGAGGAGCTGCTCTTCGACTATCCGGGAACGCTGCTTCTGGTCAGTCATGACCGGGCTTTCCTGAACAATGTCGTGACCAGTACGCTCGTTTTTGAGGGTCAGGGCCATATCGGTGAGTACGTTGGGGGCTATGATGACTGGCTGCGTCAAAGGAGGCTTCCTGAACTGCCGATCAAGGCGGAAAAGATCAAGGCTGAAAGACCAAAGCCTGCGCGCGAACGTCGCCAGACGCTCAGCTTCAAGCAGCAGAGGGAACTGGAAGCTTTGCCACACCAAATAGAGGTTCTCGAAGCCGAGCAGAAGAACCTGTATCAGGCCATGTCCGATCCATCGTTTTACCAGCAGACCGGTGATGAAATCGCCGGAGCCA
>JBAXVB010000687.1:0-2400 GCA_037129415.1 Deltaproteobacteria bacterium | reverse complement strand
CATGTTTGCAGAAACCATTAGCTATCCGGCAGCCTTTCTGGCCGGTCTTTTGTCCTTTTTTTCTCCTTGTATTTTGCCGCTTATTCCCGCATACTTTACCTTTATCAGCGGCTTTACACTTGATGAACTGACCGGATGCGACAACGACATTCGAAAAAAAGTTGTTCTTTCGACCATCGCTTATGTATTAGGGTTTTCATCGGTCTTTATCCTTATGGGCGCATCAGCGTCTTTTTTGGGAAGTTTTGTTCAGATTTACAGCGATGCCATTCGCATCATCGGCGGGGTTCTAATAATGTTTCTGGGCCTTCACCTGACTGGATGGCTGCGTTTCAATACGCTGGAATTTGAAAAACGCGTGCATCTGGATAAGAAGCCCATTCATTTTATGGGAACATTTTTGGTGGGAATGGCATTTGCGGCCGGATGGAGTCCCTGCATCGGTCCGCTTCTGGGTTCCATCCTGATTATCGCCGGCAGCAAGGAAACCATTCATGAAGGCATTGCGCTGTTAAGCGTCTATTCGTTCGGTCTGGCCATTCCGTTTTTATTTGTGTCCTTTTTTATTAATGTAATGTTGTCATTTTTGAAAAAAGCAACACGAGCATTGAAATATTTTAATCGTATCGCCGGCATCCTCTTGATTTTGGTGGGGCTGTCGCTTGTATTTAATAAAATGATTCTTTTCCTCTGATATACTTTGAGCGGTCAATGACTGAGTTTTTAGAATCGAAAACTGCAGTTTATCCACGCGTACAGTACAATGTCGCAATCTTCAAATATAAGGATTTTATTTATGAAACGCTTTATCGTCTTTTTTCTTCTGAGCCTGACTGTATTTATGACAACCTTTCCTGCGAAGAGTCTCTCTGCCGAAACCATCAAATGGTATTCCTATGAAGAGGGAATGACGTTGGGAAAAAATCAGCATAAAAAGATATTCATCAATTTCTTTGCTGATTGGTGCGGCTACTGTACAAAAATGGACAAGGGAACTTTCGTTGATCCAGAGATTGTTTCCTATCTGAACAAGAACTTCATTGCCATCAAAGTGAATTCCGACAAGGAAAACTCATTGGCCACCCGATATAAGGTCCGGGGGCTGCCGTCCAACTGGTTTGTTTCAGAAACCGGAGAACAGATATCAAACTATCCGGGATATATCCCGGCGGATAATCTCCTGCCGATATTGAAATTTATTCAGACCAACAGCTATAAACAAATGGCATTCAAGGATTTCATGAAGGTCAGGTAAGATGGTTTTATGGATTTCTTTGAAGCGCCCGGAGCGCACAAGGGGGGAATGATAGTTAATACATTGTGTTTAAGAACCATTATGGATGCAGCGTCGCATCCTGGCCCCCCTGAAGATGGCCGATACCAGTCCACCAGCGTATTTCTGCTGGTTTTTGATAAGGTCAATCCCCATGTTCTCGCGATTCAGAAGGCGGACACCGAAGGCTACCCCTGGCGCAATCAGGTAGCGCTGCCGGGCGGGCATATTGACCCGGAGGATATCAGCGCAATGGATGCCGGATTTCGGGAATTAAAGGAGGAACTCGACATCTCGCGGGACCATGTGGATTATGTGGGAAGCTTGGGGCATTTTCAAACAATCAACCATAAAGATATTCAGGTTTTTGTAGGTTTATGGGATGGAAACGGAATCATCCGACACAATACGCACGAAATCTCCAGAACGCTGAAAATACCGCTGAAAACGCTGGTGAATATCCATACAGCCCAAGGCTATCATGGACGGACACCGGATGTATTCACCCTGCTCTATCCCTATCAGGATGTCACCATCTGGGGAGTCACCGCCAAGATTCTTCACCACTTTATCGAGGTCATATATCCGTACATGTCCGGTGTTATCTGTCGATCCGCTGCACATAGCGATTGATCAGTCGTATGGCGACAGATACAAAAAGCACCACGCCCATTGCTATCAACAGCCCCGGAATCCAGACATATTGTCGGTAATCCGGGGTTTCATAAGCGGTATGAATTCCCAGGTATCCAACAAACAGGATGAAGCCTGCAAACAACAGCGTTGCAAAACAGACAATTTCGGAATCGTACCAGGGAAGAATCAGTCTTCGGTAAACGGGTTTGGGTTCTATCAGCATTGGTATTCTTTCTGGTCTGTGTAATACTCATTATTGCGCGATTATTTATGAGCAGTTTATACGCTAATATAGGCGTTTTGAGCAACCTTTGTTCATAACAATAGGCATTTATATTAATCATAAATAAATTATTATTGTAAAAATATGTGTTGACCATTGGATTTCTATTCCCAATTCATGCTTGGACATATTATAGCCATTTGACACGCGGTACTACGGCTTCAGTTCCGGCAGCCGCCTTAATCCCACATAGTCCAGCAGCTCATCC
>JBAXVB010000686.1:0-2401 GCA_037129415.1 Deltaproteobacteria bacterium | reverse complement strand
TGACCTTGAATGGGTGGTTGGACCGGATCGCGATACGAATTACCCACAAGCTGAGCAATGGGTGGCTAATTGCACGGTGATGGGAGGTGGCTGGCGTATGCCGACGCGCCAGGAGTTGATAACTATATATCAGCAAGAGTGGTGGGGAATGAAACTGGACTCTGTATTTAAAACAACTGGTTATTATGTCTGGGCCGAACCTAGCGATTCGTCGTCGGCGTGGTACTTCGACTTCTTCCGCGGCGGCGATATCTTGGAAGACCGGTTTAACTCGTACCGCGGCCGGGGGTTTGGAGTGCGTTCGCGCCCGCGATGATGTTGTTCATTTGATTCCATTAGATATTTGATGTTTTGGTGCTGCAATAGAATAAAGCTTTTTTCTGGCAGCATTATTTTGTTTCTGCAAAACATTGGACAAAACAAAGTGTATAGCGTTCCTTGAGACAGGGACGGCAAATATGTCGTCCCTCCACATTTCGGCTTTTGCTTATTTTGGATGGACTGGATAGCTTCCTTCTACATGGTCAAGAAATATGACAACCATCACAATAACTGATAATCCCATGTATCATCATAATGACCCCCCGAACAGAAAATGAGGACGCATCTCGTTTGGACAGCATTGTCCTAAATCTATGAACATTTCATCATGGTCATTATATAAAACCCGTCAAGATTTACAACCCCAGGGTCCCAGTACCATGACCCAGAGGCTATTCCTTTCTCATACTTTATAGCCCCCCACCTTCATCGCCCAACCGTCCAACACCATTCCTGTAACCTGCCTTGTCGTCCAGTCACCGCTTTTTGCTTGTAGGTATTGTTAATATTTCTGGACCGCCCAATGCTCAAAAATGGGATAACTTAAACATTGCGCGAAAATTTGATAAAACTGTTAAATACCTGTATATTCAAAGTGTTATGGCCACAATATGTTGAAAGAGCCTCAAAATAAAGGCTTTTTTTATATGGTAACAGTAAATATCTGATTTGATAGACTTATTCTTAGCTGTTGATTTTCAAAAAAGAAGAGTTTTCCCTGCTTTATGAAACAATAAAATGTTGTAAATTAAGTAAGTTATGAGTTAACTCTATCAAGACATGAATAAAATAAGGTTATTATACCTATTATTCATCGAAAAACCCTTGCTGTGTGGCCTTTTCGGGCAAATATCGAGAATTTAACGCAACGTTTAAGGATAACTATCCTTGAGCGCCGGGTTATTCATTTTCGGCATCAAAGTGTGAACACTACGAATAGAATCAAACTTTAACATTCCCCGAGTTTCATTGAATTTGCGCCATTGTGTAATCTCCTATTAGTACACGCCGTCCATCATATTTCAACAGGTTTACCCACTGTAGACAGCGAGGAGCCCAATTGCTTTCATGGCTAAAAGATATTCAGGTTCCGGGTAATAGACCTTTAGGTTGGGCCAATTAAATAAAATTTTTTGGCCATGTTTTACGACGAACCCCTTTACTCCGTCATTCAACCAGTCTTTTCTTAGTCCATTGACTTCGGCTATTACGGCTGCCGCATCCCTGATTTTCCTGGAAGGTTCAAAAACAGCATCAACATCCATTGTTGCTGGCCGCGACTTGAACACCAAGCACATCACAGCTCCCCCATAAATGCAGACTTCGCCAATAGCGCTCATATCCCTTAACGCATGGTTGAGTTCTTCAAGATATTTTATTATTTGGTCATGTGTAAGCATATCAGTTCTCTCCGGTGTTTTTACTGGATGGCAGGCGCCATCCAGTTGTTTTTTCGGTTCATCCCCACGCATGTGGGGAACACCTTGACATTCGCTTCTTCAGTGGGTATATTGTCTTCAAAGTTGCTCTAATTCGAGCGTCTGCTGCCTTCGGGCTGGCCGGGTTCTTCCACGGGGGCAGGAAACGAAGGTGATTGGTCAGGATCATCAGCGTGCGCGACACGCAGGAGCAACTTTCTTCCACCTCTCTGCTCATAAGGTGTTTTACTTTTTGGTTTGGCATCTTCAAGAAACCATGTTGTAACGCCGTAATATCCTCCGTTATTTTGCAACTCAACTGCCGCGAATTTTCCCCTTCCGTTTCGTTTTACAAGCAGAAGCCTACCGTTGGGTTGTTCGTAGATTTCTGTATAATGTCGGGTGATGTCCGAAAGCGCATCTATTTCGTTATTATACCCATTTGCCTTGAATTCCTTGATTCGGTCTTCCGCAATATGTGACTTGCCATAAGCGCCGCCTTCCTCAAGTCGAATAGATGCGGATGGGAATCTTCCCCTGCTGGCTGTTTCTATATCGGGACCGATACTCCCAAAATCAATTGCGCCGTCTGGCACAGGAATGAATAGGGCATCCTTCATATTACCTCAAAAGTAGTTGACACTTTTGTATGATCAGAAAAT
>JBAXVB010000685.1:0-2401 GCA_037129415.1 Deltaproteobacteria bacterium | reverse complement strand
AATATCTCATGCGGACATTGCGTCATGGCCATCAAAAATGAACTGACTGAAATCAAAGGCATTGTTACCATTGAAGGTAATCCTGCCGAAAAGCAGATTACCGTTGAATGGGATGCGCCTTTAACTCTTGACAAGATTCAGGATTTTTTAAAAGACATCAATTATCCGGCAACTACATGATATAGCCTAAGGCGATTCCGCCAAAATATAAGACTGGCCCAAAAAGGTGCAATGCCATGACTGATAAGCCTTTCCTGCCCCAAATCGCCAAGGTTGAGTTTCCGGTAACCGGAATGACCTG
Organism: Deltaproteobacteria bacterium; assembly: GCA_037129415.1. Taxonomy (GTDB): domain Bacteria; phylum Desulfobacterota; class Desulfobacteria; order Desulfobacterales; family Desulfatirhabdiaceae; genus RAAP-1. The sequence continues at coordinate 2,100 of JBAXVB010000685.1, read as the reverse complement.
CGCCAACTGCGCCATGAATATCGAACGGACCCTGACCCGCAAAGTACCCGGCATCGTGAAGGCCACCGTGAATTTTGCATCCGAACGGGTCGTTGTTGAATTCGACCCGATGGCGGCAAGTATTGATGATATGGCGGCAGCCATTGAAAAAGCTGGATTCAAGGCGATCATAGTGGAAGACGACTCGGAAGATGCAGAGGATATTGAACAACTTGCCAGAAATGCTGAAATTCAGGATCAGACGCATAAATTTATTGTCGGTATCCTGTTCAGTCTGCCACTTTTTCTCTGGAGCATGGCCCGGGATTTTGGCATGATCGGACACTGGAGCCATGCACCATGGGTCAACTGGCTGTTTTTTTTACTGGCGTCGCCGGTTCAGTTTTACACGGGCTGGGATTATTATGCGGGCGGCATCAAAAGCATCAAAAACCGAAGCGCCAACATGGATGTCCTGGTCGCCCTGGGATCTTCGGTTGCGTATTTTTATTCCCTTGCGCTCTTGTTTTTCCCCGTATTGGGAGACCATGTGTATTTTGAAACTTCAGCCGTCATCATCACCCTGATCAAGCTGGGCAAGATGCTGGAATCACGTACCAAGGGAAAGACGGGCGGGGCCATTCGAAAACTCATCGGGCTGCGGCCATCCACGGCGACCGTATTGACGAATAGCACGGAAAGCCAGGTTCAAATCGCCCGTGTCCGGACCGGAGACATTCTCCTTGTGCGTCCAGGAGAGCGGGTTCCGGTTGACGGCGTTGTTATGGAAGGCGAGTCCACGGTAGATGAGTCCATGCTGAGCGGCGAGCCAATGCCGGTGGATAAAACATCAGGCAGCAGCGTCACCGGTGGAACCATTAACGGTTATGGCCTGTTAAAATTCAGGGCGACCCGAGTGGGAAAAGCCACGGCCCTTGCCCAAATCATCCGCCTGGTTCAGGAAGCGCAAGGAAGCAAAGCACCGATTCAGGCCCTGGCGGACCGGATTGCGGCTGTTTTTGTTCCGGCGATTATCGCCATCGCCATCCTTACATTCTTTCTGTGGTGGGGAATAACCGGCCATTTTGTTCCGGCAATGATCCGGATGGTGGCTGTTCTGGTGATCGCCTGCCCTTGCGCCCTGGGGCTGGCGACACCCACAGCCATCATGGCCGGAACCGGAAAAGGCGCTGAAAGAGGCATCCTTTTTAAAAACAGCCAGTCACTTGAAATGGCAACCCGCATTACCACCATAATTCTGGATAAAACAGGCACCATCACAATGGGCAAGCCTTCGGTGACTGCCGTCATACCACTCGGCAGCCCAGACAGATCCCAAGACCAGGTGCTGGAGATGGCGGCCTCAATTGAAAAAGGGTCCGAACACCCTCTCGGAAAGGCCATTGTTAATGAAGCCTTGAAAAAAGGACTGGTTCTGACTGATCCACAAAACTTCAAATCCACCAGCGGAGCCGGCGTTGAGGCCATCATCAGGGGAGGACAGGTAAAGGTGGGAAAACCGGAGTGGTTTTCTGAAGCCGCTGCTCTTCCAGAATCCGACAAAGCAGCTATTCTATCGCTTCAATCCGGTGGAAATACTGTCATGATGGTTTCCGTCGAAGGTCAATTGTGGGGGCTTGTCGCCGTATCCGATACATTGAAACCCGATTCCGCAAGCGCGATCCAGGAGCTTCGTCGTCAGAATTTGAAAGTAATCATGCTGACCGGCGACAACCGAATGACGGCCGCAAGCATTGCCAGACAAGTCAACATCAACAGCGTGGAGGCGGAAGTCCGGCCTGAAGAAAAAGCCTCCGTTGTCAAAACCTGGCAGGAAAAAGGCGAAAAAGTTGGAATGGTTGGAGACGGCATCAATGATGCCCCCGCTCTTGCTCAGGCTGATGTTGGTTTTGCCATCGGAACCGGGACAGATGTAGCCATTGAAACCGCCGATATCATTTTATCCAGCGGAAGCCTTGCCGGGATTTCGCGTGCCATTCAGCTAAGCAGGCTAACCATGAAAACCATCCGCCAGAACCTGTTCTGGGCCTTTTTCTACAATATTATCCTGATACCCGTCGCCGCAGGGATTCTCTATCCTTTTGAGTTCTTTCCGGCAAT
>JBAXVB010000684.1:0-2405 GCA_037129415.1 Deltaproteobacteria bacterium | reverse complement strand
CCGAGGACAACGTCACCAATCAACTGGTGGCGCTGGGCATCCTGAAGAAACTGGGCCTGCACGCTGATGCAGTATCCAACGGTGCGGAAGCGCTTATCGCCCTGCAGTCCAAGTCCTACGATCTGGTGCTGATGGACGTTAAAATGCCCGTGATGGACGGATTTGAGGCCACAAAGAAAATCAGGAATTACGAATTAGGAATTACGAATAAAGCGCAAACTGACGATTCTTCCTCTTCATTCGTAATTCCAATTATCGCCATGACGGCCGGTGCGATGCAGGGCGACCGTGAGCTTTGCCTGGAGGCGGGCATGAATGATTACATCACCAAGCCGGTGTCGCCCCAGACGTTGGCGGAAATGCTGGAAAAATGGCTGCCAAAAGATGATAATAAAGCACAAAGACGGCTCAACGATTTGGACCGACATTACCCTAAATGCTGTGTATGACGGCAATGGTGATTTTCAGGAACTCATCGGAGTCACACACGACATCAGCGAGCAAAAGCAGAAGACGGCGGAGATCAAACGGCAGTCCAGTTTGATTAGCGCTTTGCTCGATTCAATACCCGATGTCATCTTCTTCAAGGATATCAATGGCGTTTATCTGGGTTGTAACCACCGCTTCGCCGAACTTGCCAGAAAATCAAGGGATGAGATTGTCGGATGTACCGACTACGATCTCGTTGACAAGCAAATCGCGGATGCTTTCAGGGATAACGACAAACGCGTGATAGAGTTGGGCCAGATGCAACACAACGAGGAATGGTTCTCCTGTCTTGATGGCCGAAAAATACTGCTGGAAACCGCTAAAACACCTTATCTGGATCAGGATGGAACCCTGATCGGAATACTTGGCATCAGCCGCGATATCACTGAACGCAAGCTGGCTGACGAGAATCTTCTGATAGCCAATGCACAGGCAGATGCCGCCAACCACGCCAAGAGCGAGTTTCTGGCCAACATGAGTCATGAAATCCGAACACCCATGAACGGCATCATCGGTATGACAGGGCTGCTTCTGGATACTAACCTGGACGATGAGCAGCGGCACTATGCCGGAATCGTGCGCAGCAGCGGTGAATCACTGCTTGCCCTGATAAACGATATTCTCGACTTTTCCAAGATCGAGGCAAAGAAGCTCGATTTGGAGACACTGGACTTTGATTTATTGAATCTACTGGACGATTTCGTCGTCACTTTGGCGGTACGGGCTCATGAGAAGGGGCTGGAGCTTCTCTGCGCGGTTGATCTGAATATACCGTCACTGCTGCAGGGTGATCCGGGCCGACTGCGCCAGATACTCACCAATCTGGCGGGAAATGCCATCAAGTTCACCCATCACGGCGAAATAGCCGTCCGTGTTAAACTGATTGAAAATAATGAAGACAATGTTCTTCTGCGCTTTGCGGTGCAAGATACCGGCATTGGGATTCAGAAAGAAAATCTCGGCTTGATTTTTTCTGATTTCACCCAGGCGGATGCTTCGACCACACGGCAGTACGGTGGCACCGGTTTAGGCTTGACTATAATGAACTGGAAAGGCAGTTTGACCGTTTGAAGGAAGAGATGCAATAGAGCGATATAGACGCCAGGATCAAAGGGGGAAATACAAATATTATGCAAAAGAAACACATAATTATTCTGTATATTTTTTTAAACCAGATGATATACAGAAACTGCTTAACTACGTGATGGGCCACCTTCGGCACCCCATCGCCCCGTTATCCTGCAATCCTTACCAGGACGCAGGCTTGCAAATGGAAGTTCCGGGAATTGGGCTCGGAAGCTGGCAGGCAGCAAGAACGCTCTTGCGGATGGGTCTTATGAAATTCGCATGAATTTTGAGTTGTTTGGACGTTCGTCCTTCTTCGGGTGAAACCAAACCGATGATTTTGGATGGATGATGAAGCCTGACAAGTCGCATAGCTTCTGCAATATCGCTGTCGTTGGAAACCACCACTGCGCAATCATAAAGGTCAAGCCAATCGTCGTTCAGCAGATGGACAGCGAGGTTGACATCCGATCCCTTTTCCTCTGTTTTGATGATAGTCTCATAGGCTTTCCCTGCTACGGGCCGAGCCAGCGGGGCTTTCACTTCATGACTGAGAAAATGTCCAAAATGAATTTTGATCTCGGGAGCGTAAGACAGAAGAGCCCGAAGGTAGGTCTTCTGCCGGAGGGTATTGTCGGGGTCTTGAGGTGTCGAGGAGACCAAGGCAGTGAAATACTTTATGATGACAATCTCATGGGAAGGTTTGAGGACTTTAGTGAAGACAGCCCTGAGATCAAGCCATTTATGAGGCGTGCCCCTTACGGTCCTGTAGTAAAGGTTGAATCCATCAACACAGATGGCTGTTCTCATCATGTCTCCAAAAAGCAGGAGCCTCCCGAAGGAGGCTCCGC
>JBAXVB010000683.1:0-2407 GCA_037129415.1 Deltaproteobacteria bacterium | reverse complement strand
AGGTATAAGTGATAAGTATTGCCCAGAATGATCTGGGCGCCGCAAGAATGCAGGTCTTCGGGCGAAAGGGATTTGACGGTCGCAAGCGTTCCGACCGGCATGAAGACCGGGGTTTTAATATCTCCCCTCGCCGTTTGGATGATTCCGGCCCTTGCCTGGGTTGTTGTTGACCTTGATATTTCTTTAAATTCCAGTTGAGCCCCCGTCTAATCAATCAGCATGGCATCCCCATAGCTGTAAAACCGGTAGCCAGTTTGAATGGCTGCCTGATATGCATTCAGAATAAAGTCCCGTCCTGTAAAAGCGGCTACCAACATCAGCAGCGTCGATTTGGGCAGGTGAAAATTTGTGATCATGGCATCCACAACCTTGAACCGGTAACCTGGGTAAATAAACAGATTACAAGGCCCTGCTCCCGCCATGACCCTTCCGTTTTCAGATGCGGAAAATTCCAGAGTTCGAACGCTGGTGGTGCCGACAGCCACAATGCGGGCACCGCCTGCCCTGGCATCGTTAATTATTTCAGCAGATTGCTCGGTAATTGTATATGTCTCGCTGTGCATCCGGTGATCGCGAATATCCGACACCCTTACAGGTATAAATGTGCCATAGCCCACATGAAGGGTAACGGGAACCACCACGATTCCCATGGCCTGCAATTGAGTCATCAGGTCCGCTGAAAAGTGAAATCCGGCCGTTGGTGCGGCAATCGCCCCTTTTTCAGACGCGTAGATGGTCTGATAAGCGGTGTGATCTTCGCAGAACCCGGTCTCGGATTCTCTTCGAATATAAGGGGGGAGAGGCGTCTTCCCCACCTGATACAGGACCTGATCAAAATCATTTTCACAGGTGAACTTGACCTCGTAACAGTCTCCCGAAGGGCTAAGCACCTCGGCTCGAAGGCCACCGTCGAAAAAAATCATTGAACCAGTCCGGGGTTTTTTTGAGCTTTTGATCAGACATTTACACTCAAATTCGCCAGCCATTTTTCGGCTCGCCTGGCCATCTGCATACGTCAATATCAGTACTTCGGCCTTGCCTCCGGTATCTTTGTGTCCCAACAATCTGCCGGGAATGACCTCTGTATTGTTGACAACCAGCACATCACCGGAGCGCATCAGGTCGGGCAAATCGCAGAATACCCGATGAGCGATATTGTCCGAACTGCGATTCAGATGAAGCAACAGGGAACGATCTCTCTGCTGACAAGGATTCTGGGCGATACGATCCTCAGGAAGCTCATAATCATAATCATCCAGAGCATACATCAGATTAACTTTTTCCCAGATACACCAGCCACAGGCCAGTGAACATGAGTACCAAACCAAAACGCCGGAGCCATCCATCCGGCATTTCCAGCATCTTGGATACCCAGGATTTCATTTGCTCCGGAAAAGCAAAATACGGAAGCCCTTCGATGATCATGACCATACCCAGCACACAGAGAAAAAAATCCATTGATTCATCAATCCATTTCAGTTCCCAAGGCGAAATCAACCCGGAACTTATCGTTTTCCTTCAAAAGCAGCATCATCAGAGATAATCTCCGATTGTATCACATTTAGCAGTTCTTCTCCAATTGCAGTGCCCATATCGATAAATTCGGGGCCATAAGCCTTTCCGGTTTGAGTGCGAAAGGACTGCTTGATTTCTAAAAGCCCTTCCATTGCCTTGGGATAGCGGCTGAGAAATTCTGATAAAGGCGGGTCAAAAAAAGACACCATGTCCCACACTGTATGCGAAAAATTATCCGGTCCCCAGCGGAATTTATCGGCGTCATAAAGGCAATCGGCTACCAGAGCCCCCTCAATCGTGTTGATGCTGACAGGAGGCTGAAATGCTTCATGATTGCGAATAGCCTGGCAGATATCTTCAATTTCATCAGGAGTATATGGATAGGCTCGGAGCGTTTTCCTGGCATATTCCGCCCCTTCAACAGCATGATGCTTCATTTTCCGTTTGATGTCATGAAGAAGCCCCGCACTTTGCACAACAATGACGCGCTGCTCCGCATAAACATCCGAATACCCGCAGCGACTGCCTTCGATCATCATCAATACACCAGCGTCAACGGTTACCTTGACGGCATGGTCAAGCCCGTGCCCGAAATCGTCTTCAAGGTGATCGGCGACAAACGCGTACAGGTTTCTCAAAACCGGATTTGTACGAAAAAAGCTTCTCGATATATCAATGAGAGATGAAAAGTCCCTGTAAAAAGCAGGCTGTGGAAACCGTGATACAATACGGCGAGCCAGTTGGCGCATCCTGGCGTAAACGGGGGACATGGCTTTAGGAGATTTTTCAATCAGAATCATGGCGGATCGGGGTTAGAGCCAATCATAAATCATCAGCTTTCAGATATTGAAAAAAAACCTTCGCAGACTTTCCACTTTCCACCTTCCTTGAT
>JBAXVB010000682.1:0-2408 GCA_037129415.1 Deltaproteobacteria bacterium | reverse complement strand
TTTACCTTTATCTGGACCGTTTCAGATTATGGATAGACAGCAAGCGCAGACGGACTCAGTGATATGGACTGAATGAAAATGGTTAAAGATGGAAGATGGAAGATGGAAGATGGAAGATGGAAGATGGATGGACAAAAGGCGATTTATGGTTTAATAATGTCCATAAATCTTCATACTTCGGTTATCGGTCCAACTGCCTGATTTGTTGCAATGAGAGAAAGAAAATGACCCTTTTAAGATGGAAAATCGTACTGTTTGCCGTCGGACTGCTTACATCTGTCACGTCCTGCACGGTGGGTCCGGCTTATGTGCGGCCGATTACCGGGGTTCCGGTTGCCTACAAGGAAATTGACGGCTGGAAAGAGGCGAATCCGAAAGACGATGCCATCAATGAGGCGTGGTGGGAACTTTTCAATGACCCGCAGATGAATGCGCTTGAAGAGCAGGTGATCATTTCCAACCAGAATGTGTGGGTCGCAGAAGCGCAGTTTCGCCAGGCTCGTGCTTTGGTTCAGTCCGCCAGGGCAGGCTACTTCCCAACACTTGCTGTCGGGGCATCCGCAACACGCTCGGTCGCATCAAATAACCTCAATACAGGTCAGAACGGGGTCAGTATCTCGGATTTTTTACTTCCAATTGACCTTTCGTGGGAAACCGACCTTTGGGGCCGGATACGCCGTACAGTTGAAGCAAGTCAGGCAAGTGCCCAAGCGAGCGCGGCGGATTTGGCAGGAGTCCTGTTGAGCGCTCAGGCTGAACTGGCCCAGGATTACTTCCTACTGCGGACGATTGATACACAGAAACAACTCCTTGATTCAACTGTAACCTATTACAGGAAATCCCTCGAACTGGCGAATAACCGGTACAATAGCGGCGTAGTTGCCAAATCGGACGTACTGCAGGCGGAAACCCAGCTTAAAAGTACTCAAGCTCAGGCGATTGATCTCGGTTTGCAGCGTGCGAAGGTGGAACACGCCATGGCCACCCTGATCGGCAAATCGGCTTCTGAATTCTGGCTTGCTGTTACGCCACTTGTTCCCACATTGCCGTCCATCCCACTTGCTGTGCCATCGGAACTCCTTGAACAGAGACCCGATATCGCCGCAGCCGAGCGGCGCATGGCAATGGCCAATGCACAGATTGGTGTGGCTCAGGCTGCATTTTATCCAACCGTTCATATAGGTGCTTTGGCTGGTATTGAAGCATCAATGTGGACCAGTGGTTGAGCTGGCCCAGCCGCCTCTGGTCTGTCGGTCCGTCGATTTCACAAACAGTTTTCGATGGAGGCTTACGCCGGGCGCAGAGCGACCAGTTACTGGCTGCCTATGATGCAACCACCGCTTCCTATCGCCAGATCGTTCTTACCGCCTTTCAGGAGGTTGATGACAATCTGGCCGCGCTTCGCATCTTGGGGGAAGAAGTACATGTTCAAACAGAGGCCGTTGAGGCAGCCCGGCAGCCCGCAACTGTGACGAATAAATTGCGGGGACCAGAACGCCACTACATGAATAGAGTTGCTTCGTGTTTAAACTCAGCGAATATTTCACTAAAAAATGCTATGGAAAAGGAATGAACATGGTCAAGCCCCGATTTCCAGAACCATTTAGACACACGCATCCACCGGTGCGGAACACCAATGAGATCATCGAAGCCCAACTAACATTCGGGCAAAAAGCTTCGGACTGGGTCGCAACGAATCTTGGCAGTTGGTGGTTTATCATAGTCCAGACAGCGATACTGATGGCCTGGGCGGCTGTTAATGTGCTTGCCTGGTTTCATCACTGGGACCCTTACCCCTTCATCTTTATGAATCTTGTGCTTTCTTTGCAAGCGGCTTATGCGGCACCCATCATCATGATGAGCCAGAACCGCCAGGCTGTCAGAGATCGGCTGGAGGCGCATAATGATTATCAGATCAGCCAAAAGACAGAGGAGGAAGTTCGCTCCATCCTCGATCACCTAACTGCACAGAATGATGCCCTGGTCGAAATACATCGACTGCTTGACGAGATTCGGAAACAGAAAGAAAACGATAAAGATGCGAGTTGAGTCCAGCCACGGCATTTGTCCCGAATGCACTAAGAAGATGAAAACCAATATCAAAAATATATAAGACGAGAAATAGTTATGTTGATACAATGGCTTCATGTAAACCCCATTGCCCACGGTGGACTTATTCTGTTGTTCGGGACTTTCCTGGGTTATGTCCTGTATTTGGCATTGATCAAAATTGCCAGAGGCGGAACCTCTGTTTCTGCCTCCACAGCCGAGTCTCCCGCACTTCGACGCATCTGGTTGCCGCTGATTCTGACAACAATAGCCATCTTTGCCGATGATGCCATTGAGCGAGCAGGTTTGAGAGAATATTTCTGGTGGGACGAATTCCTCGCGCTCTTGCAGTCGCTGCC
>JBAXVB010000681.1:0-2415 GCA_037129415.1 Deltaproteobacteria bacterium | reverse complement strand
ATGGCTGTTCTCATCATGTCTCCAAAAAGCAGGAGCCTCCCGAAGGAGGCTCCGCGGCCCAAGGTCGAAACCTTGGGGGAGCTACAATTTTCAGCTCGAATATAATCCATTTCCGAGTTTGCGTCAAGCGGAAATTGGAAAGAATACACAAATCTTCTTGACTACGCAGCAACCAATTGGTTGAGAAAAAGCCTATTTAAGCCATGAAAATGTCCTTCCTTGGCGCATTTATGGTGCAATTTAAATTTGATAGATAGGTCCGACCCCGGTTGCTGGGTCGTAATTGTTCAGACCCCTCCCACCAGCGGGTGGAGGTTGGGAGGGGAGTGAACGGTTATCCCGAAACAGATGTGGGGCATACATTCATGTTATCCAGTCATATTGCTTTCGGCAAAGCTCCAGTTGATCAGATGGTCCAGATATGCCCGGACATAATCGGCTCTGCGGTTCTGATAATCCAGATAATAGGCGTGTTCCCATACATCCAGGGTCAGAATGGGGGTCAATCCCTGTGTAATCGGCGTGTCTGCATTGGCGGTTTTTATCACTTTCAGAACAGCACCGTCTTGAACCAGCCATGCCCAGCCGCTTCCGAACTGAGTCATGGCGGCATGTGAGAATTCTTTCTCAAACTGCGCATGGCTGCCATAAGATTTCTCAATCGCCTGGCCGATACGCCCCTTTGGCGCCCCGCCGCCGCCGGACTTCATGCTTTTCCATAAAAACTCATGGTTAAAGGATTGGGCGGCGTTGTTGAAGATGGCTGCATGTTCGGGATTTTTGCTGGATTTCTGAATGATCTCCTTCAGTGAAAGCCCGGCATATTCGGTTCCAACGATCAGTTTCTGGGTATTGTCAATATATGCCTGATGGTGTTTGCCATAATGGAATTCAAGTGTTCGTGCAGATATATAGGGTTCAAGTGCATCTTTGGTATATGGCAGAGATGCCAGACTTACGGGCGAATCCGCCGCAGTTGCGCGAGAAACAGACCAGTGGTTCGGACCATCAAGAAAAGCCATGGCGCTCAGACTTAAAGACATTTTCAGAAAATCTCTTCTATCCATTGTGTTTCCTCCTTATTACCTTTCCTGAAGATGGCGGACCAAATGCCCGAGTTCAGGGAATATCAGTGCATTGCAGGCCAGTTTACATGCATTAAGGCTGCCAGGCATACAAAACACCAGTGCATTGTCAATGACGCCTGCCATGGCCCGGGATAGCAGCGCAGCAGAGTCGATTTCTTCGAAACTAAGTTGACTGAACAATACGCCAAAGGCGGTCAATTCCTTGGTAAGCAGAGGCCGAATCGCTTCGATTGTGACGTCCTTCGGGCTGATTCCTGTCCCGCCTGTTAAAAGGAGCGCATGGGGAGAATGATCGCGGAGAACATCCAATACCGCCTGTGTGATGATCTGCGCGTCATCCGTAATCACCCGGTGACACACCACTTGATGTCCTTCTTTTTTTGAATGCTTACTTATCCAGTGACCGCTTTTATCCTCTGCAAGTGTGCGGGTGGTTGAAACGGACAGAACGCCGATGCTCAGATTTTTGGGCGCAGTTGCCTTATGCTCTTCAGTTCCCATCTTCTTCCCTTCCTTCTTCAAGGACGATCTGATCTACGCCGTCGCTTTCTAAAAACATGACATTCACGTTTTCGGCGCGCCGGGTTGGCATGGATTTCCCAACGTAATTGGCCTGAATCGGGAGCTCCCGGTGTCCACGGTCCACAAGAACCGCCAGCTCTATCCGCCTTGGGCGTCCAAAATCAATCAGAGCATCCATGGCGGCCCGAATGGTTCTTCCGGTAAACAGGACATCATCAATCAGGAGGACATCACGCCCGTCCACCGAAAATGGAATGTCTGTCGCCTGAATCACCGGATGGTGACTGATGCGGGTCCAGTCGTCCCGGTACAGGGTAATATCCAGAACACCCACAGGAACTTCAACGCCTTCGATATCGTGAATGCGTCTCTGAAGTCGTCGAGCCATGTGTACTCCACGGGTTTGAATGCCAATCAGGGTTAATTGCTCCGTTCCTTTATGCACTTCAAGAATTTCGTGGGTTATACGGGTCAATATCCGCTCGATGCCGGAAGAATCAATGATGATATGGGGTTTCATGGACTGGCTCGGTATCCTGTTTATATGTAATTAAAAAACTGTTTATTTTATGCTGCACAGGGACATTAGCTGCTCTTTTGAATTCACCGCAAAGACGCAAAGAATATCTTAATTTAATATTTTCTCTGTAATTTCTGCGTCTCTGCAGTGAATAAAAATTCAGTCACTGACCACTCAAAGTATAGGTTATCATATCATGCAGATTCTTAAGATCAAGAGTATTATTAATGGGCGGCCTTGATCGTCGTTCCATCCAGATCATTATGACTGATTTCCCCCTTTAGA
>JBAXVB010000680.1:0-2417 GCA_037129415.1 Deltaproteobacteria bacterium | reverse complement strand
CTGCATCATGACAATTTTCAGTGAATATACAAAATACGATGCGATTGGCCTGGCAGAACTGGTCAGAAACAAAGAGATTACGCCTGCTGAACTCTGTGAAGAAGCAATCCGTAGAATTGAAAAACTGAACCCAAAGATTAATGCCGTTATCCATCCGATGTACGATTTAGCACGAAAAGCAATAAACCATATCCCTGTAGAAGGGGTGCTCGCTGGAGTTCCATTCCTTCTGAAAGACCAGATCAGCGAATATGCCGGTGTTCCAATGACGTGTGGATCAAAGGCTTTGAAGAACTACATTCCAGATTCAGATAGTGAGATCGTAAAGAGATACAAAAAGGCCGGGCTTGTGATTCTGGGGAAAACGAACTGTTCTGAATTTGGATTGTTGGCGAAGACCGAACCTGATTTACATGGCCCAACGAGGAATCCATGGAATTTAGATCATTCATCAGGCGGATCAAGCGGTGGTTCTGGTGCTGCCGTTTCAGCCGGTATGGTTCCAATGGCATCTGGAAGTGATGGAGGGGGATCAATCCGAATACCTGCTTCATCTTGTGGTTTATTTGGGCTGAAACCCACACGCGGGAGAACGCCTACAGGACCAAATGATGGTGAAATCTGGCAAGGTATGGTCGTTAAACATGTAATAACCAGGTCTGTTCGAGATAGCGCTGCTACATTGGATATACTTCAAGGAGCGGATATTGGCGCACCATACATCATAACTCCTCCTGAATTACCGTATCTTAATGAAATTAAATATCCACCCAGAAAACTCAGAATAGCCTTTAATACCAAATCTCCAGTCAATACACCGGTTCATCCTGAATGCGAAAAGGCTGTTTATGAAACAGCAAAGCTTCTGCTCCAGTTGGGTCATGATGTGGAAGAAGATTGTCCGGAAATAGATGGTATGAAAATGGCAAAGTGTTATTTTACCTTATACTTTGGTGAAGTCGCCGCTGAGATAAAACATATTGAATCAATGACGGGAAAGAAACTTAAACCTTCAGAGCTTGAACCTCTTACCTGGACTCTTGGACTATTGGGAAGAACGATTTCCGCTGGAGATTTTGTATTTGCAAAAAGATATTGGAATGATATTGCAAGAGCTATGGGAAGATTCCATCAAAAATATGACCTGTATATGACACCAACAGTCGCATGTCCTCCTCCCAAAATTGGTGAAATCAAACCAAAATCGTTTGAAATCTCATTAATGAAAACCTTGAATTCTCTGGGATGCGGAAGGCTTCTTAAATGGTCAGGAATGACAGATAGGATGGCAGTAAAAGGTTTTGTAAAGTTTCCATTCACTGAGATAGCAAACTTTACAGGACAGCCGGCAATGTCTGTTCCGTTGCATTGGACGGTTAATCAATTACCGATTGGTGTTCAATTCATTGCACCATTTGGCGATGAAGCCACATTGTTCAGGTTTGCATCCCAACTGGAGAAAGCAAAACCTTGGTTTGATAAAATGCCTTCTATTGCTGAGAGATAGAAATAAACGCAAGCAGACAAGGATTTTAAGAACTGTGTCATCAGAATAACATGGCTCCTGAAAGAGGGATTATGACGCTGAGCAGAAGCAAACGGAACAAGGAGATAACAATCGCCGTTCTTAAAGGAGAAACATACGATAATGTTGGAATTGCTCATAACATCAGCAGAGAGCGGGTATGTCAAATTACACGGCGGTTATGTTTGCTTGTGGACCCGACGATCCCTTACGACATTTTCAGATTGAGACGAAATGCCAAGGAAATCATACCGAAAATCGAATCCATGTAAATTTCAATATTAATAAGGAATCCAATGCAAGAAGATGATGATATGATGGATGAAATGGTTACTCAACATGCAATTTTCAAGATTATGGATTCCAATATAATCCCGTGTTTCTGTGGGGCTAATCGAAAAATTATTCAAAAAAAAGTTCCTGATGCACTGGTGACTCAGTGTACAAAATGTGATGCTGAAGAACCGTTTAATATAGCAGATTTAGCGTTTATTGGAGGAGCATTACTCAAATACGCCGTGGCCACAGGCACAGGCAATGGTTTTGGCTTAAAAGCACCTAACGTTTCAAATGAGCAGGTGTGCCAAATGATAGAAGACCTTGAAGGACTTAATGATTGGCCAGAGGAATTCAAGCGGCAAACACTCCGTAGTAAACTCAAAATTCTAAAAGGTGGTCTTTCGACTGATTAGAAACTTATCCCCTGATATACCTGATCTGGATTATTGATGATGACATTTCAACAACTTGATTTGATAGATTTAAAGACTGCAAAGACACTACTGGAAAATCCAGGTCTTGCAGCAAAAATCACCAATTTTATTGGCACTCCAATAGAAAAAGGCTTTGGATATTTACCCGCGAACTGGACTGTGAAAGTTGGCGAAATAAC
>JBAXVB010000068.1:0-15241 GCA_037129415.1 Deltaproteobacteria bacterium | reverse complement strand
TCGTTATCACAAGAAAGAATTTTTCCTGAAGTTCACCAAAGCTGGGTTGAAGAGGCTCTCAAAAGCGAAGAGAATATCCGGGAAAGGAGATGGTCAGAGAGCATCGCTGTTGGCAGTTTGTTGTTTATCGAGCAGCAAGATCAATCTTGGGGCCATGGGTTTTGGTAGAAAGCGGATGACACCGGATGACCGGATTTGTCGTTACTATTACAACCCTAAGCATTCCACTACGCCGTTTCGTGGTGACAAGTAAAAACCCAATTTTTAACCACATTTTTTAGGAGGTATTATGTTTAAATACAAGAAATCAATATTGATGGTTATTGCAATTACTCTCATGCAGGTAAGTACAGTATATGCGGCGAATTATTCAATTTCGGGTGCTGTATCAGGTCCACTAACAAACACAACTTTAGCTGTAACCGTGCAGCCTGATATAATGCTACCAGCCGGGACTCCCCTTTCCCTGTTTGTCATCGGTTATATGCCCAATGATGACTACATGACCTGGTATTACATGCTGCCATCGGGGAAGTGGACACCACAGACACAAGAGACAAAATGGAGTGATATAATTTCCTACGCGGCCACAACCACCGCAACGCCCCCAATGCCTATAACTATCACGCCTATATACAGTGCGAATGTATCTGGCGTTGCAGGCGCCGTCATATTCGTCGGTTACGCCGGACCAAATTTGGTGCAAGGATTCCAACCAGTCGCTGTTATCCCGAACGCTACTGTCAATGAACCAGTTTCTTATCCGAAATCTTTCGCCCCATCAAACTGGCCGAACCATATTGCTATGGGTTCGGCAATGGATACAATGCATGATATCCCTTATTTCGCAAACATTGAAGCTATCAATAAATATGCAACAGGGGATGGTGCTCCAGGTCAGATTGTAGCTCCCCGTGTTATCAACTCTCTGATTGACGATGCATACGAACTAACCAATCTGCAAATGAGTCATACGGATAATTATTATTCTGTTAGGCCGGTTCTTGTTGAATATACAGCCAATGGCAGTCAAAGTCTTGAAATCTTGCAGGCTGATTTTACACTCAACAATATGGCTATGCACTTTATCAACTTAATGAAGGATTGTAATGCAATTGGCGCCCAGTCCAGCATCAATACAAGCATTATATTAAACCCGGATTTGTTGGGAGAGATTGAACAGTTTTTATTTACTAACGCCAGTGCGGCCAATAAGACTAACCCTAATTTTATAGCTAACGTTATAAATAGCGCCAATGCAAATACAAACGCAACGAATCTTTTAGTAAGTGGCTGCACAGCCAATTGCTCATTACAAGTAATCGAGGCGCTTAAAATAGCTGTTTATTTTATCAACAATAAGCCTGATAGTACTTCTCAAGCTGATTTCGCTACAGCGGTTGCCAACTATACGAGTGTCACCAAGGCATCAGTTAACAATAACACGGCATCGGTAAATCTTCCAACGGTTACTGAGGATTTTGCCGGTTATATTCAGACAATCAACTGGATAGTAAAAAATTATGCACCTAAAGCTAATTTTGGCTGGCACTCAAACATAAGAACTAGTTATGATACCCCGTGGCTTGGCTTATATGATGGTTTATGGACTCATACCATTCCTAATTCCTCGAATATTAATGCTTATGCAAGCGTAATATCTACTTTCTGGAATAGTTTAGGAATTTATACAGGAAGTTACAAGCCTGATTTTATTGTGTTTGACAAATATGGAGTTAATGGACTTAGCAGTTATGTTTCCACCTTTTCAAATGGCTATCTTTTCAATCAACAAGATATGAAAAGCTATTTCGGCTTTGTAAAAGCTATTACAACCAAATTGGGTGTTCCCGCCATGCTTTGGCAGATACCGGGTGGTCATATCGGCGCGGATGTAACGAATCAAAATACCATGTCAACAGAAGCCCAGTTCTTATTTGGCGATAAGCGATTTAGCACAGCGAATGTTCCCTCCGGACCACTCAGCACTTACTATCGTTCATACCAAAAGGTTGATACTGCGCAATTCCTAAACAGCACCTGCGGCAGCAACAACAGCGCATGCGACTGGAGTAGTTCAAATCTTGCTATGGCGGAGAATTCAAATGTCTTTGCTATTCTTTGGGGAACCGGCACCAGGTCAACCAGTATTGGTACATATCCAGGAGGAGATCAATTAGATGGCGGATGGCTATTAGGCAAAGTAAATGAATACTACACTGCACCCTTCTTTCAAACAGGCGAAAATACTCCGACAATCCTCTCTTCTACTCTCAACAAATGACATTCGGGAGTACGAAGAGTTTGCCATAACGCCTAACCCCTACAAGCCGGGACACTTTTGCTCTCAAATACTTACGGGAGCAGCCAGTCTGTCCCGGCTTATGGGGAGATAGCCTCCACGGCTGTTGCTGCAGCCTCGGAACTGCTTCGTCTCGTACACCACTTTGCCGCCAAGAATTGTTTTGAGGATGCTCACGTCTTTGAGTCCATCCTTTGCATCGTGAAGATATCATTGGAGAGTACGGCCATGTCGGCATACTTGCCAGGCTCGATTGAGCCTTTCATATTTTCCTCGCCAATGGACTTCGCCGCCCAGATGGTCCACATCTTGAGGGCTTCCATGACCGTCACAGCCTCCAATGGTTCAAAATGAGCACCATCGGCGACGACCACTGGATTGTCGGGAGCCACTTTATCCAGCTCGGCCTTTGTCGGAAGCCGTTTTTCGATAAACTTATTTTCGCTTGCTGAAACACAGGCGACAAATACCCACTTCTCCTTCGGCGTGCGTTGTATCCATGCGGCGATGTCCACGAGAGCCTGCTTCACTGACGGACAGGCAGGGTAACGAGCATCGACCCAGCCGTCCTTCATCATGATGGTTTCCATCGGGTGAGTGTGTGCATCGATCAATCCGGGCACGACTGTCTTTCCGCCAAGGTCAACCATCCGGGTCGATTTACCTGCGAGTTGCTTGATTTCCTCGGTGCTGCCGACATTCAGGAACTTCCCATCCTTAACAGAGACGGCTTGCACGGCGGAGCCTGCCGCATCAAGTGTGGCGATCTTGCCGTTATAGTAGATCGCATCTGGTTCAACTGCTGTTGAAATACCCGTGCAAAAAGCGACAATACATCCGATAGCGACAGTGACACTCAATAGACGCTTGACCATAGGTGTATTAAAAATAATCATTTTTGGCCTCCACTTTAATTGTGTTCTACTTATAATAATTGCTGTTACGCCTTTAACCTACATCCTTTAACACGCGAAAGCAAAGGATAAAAAAACAATTACTATGCCTGAGTAGTTACGTGTCAACAAGAAAATGAAGGATGCCCATTTTTTTCTTGTGTTTCTTGTGTTTCGCGGTTTAAAAGTATTTTCACGGTCAACGGTTAAAACCTGGGCATTACTTTGCCCTCCAGTTTTTTTTCAGCACTGGTATCCATTATGAGTGCCCATTATGATCAATTGTATCCATTTTGCACACCAGCTTTCGGCATCACAGATTCATAACCAGTTGATATTAAACATAGTGTATCTTTGACATCATATGTGCTTCGTACTATAGTCGAATTGATCGGATGATGCAACTGGATCGGTAAAAACGGCTGTTCATCCATCCATGAAATTATGATTTTCTTTGCATCCTTTGCGTCATTGCGGTGGATTGAAAAGTGCAGTTTATGTTCGTGTACACTAAAAAAGGAGGACAGATGGAAAAAATGTGTTTGTTTCGTTTATCATGATAGCTGTTCAGATTATGAGGCTGGACAATGCTAAAGGGAGTGATCAGTGGGGCCCTATAACTCCATGGACTATTGTCGTTACAATTACAACCCTAAGCATTCCACTACACAGTTTCGTGATGAAAGGTAAAAACCCATTCTCTAACCACATTCTTTAGGAGGTATTATGTTTAAGTACAAGAAACCAATGCAGAATAACATTTCAAGGGTTAAAAGGAGAATCACATGAAAAAAATTGTATTATTTTCGTTTATGGTAGTAGCAGTTCTGGGTATAATAACTAACAAGGCGTGGAGTGACGAACATTTTTGGCAGGCTAAGATCAATATCGCCAATGCGGCTGAAATACCTGTGTTCATCTCGTTGCAAAACAATAACAACGCGGGCGCGAGATTTCTAGATGGTACCTCAACTTCCTGGGCTTTGCAGCCAGGGCAATCCATTTACTTAACCACAGGCTTGGCATCTACAGACGGTACACACGATAAAAATCAATTCAACATTGTTTATAATTTCTACGATGGCAACACTATAAATCAGCAAATCAACGTTGAATATCACACAGATTTACCGCCATGCGCAAGTGTTTCCAATTCCGGTATTTTTGCCGTATCGCAAGGGACTTATGTTGACAGCACATATAGTACCGAAACATGTGGTGACGTATTTGCATCGGTCTTCAAGTTGTCGGGCACAGCAGCGAAAGTTGTTGCAGACATCGTCAATCTCGAAACTCAAATGGCGGGATTCGATCCGGACATTTCCACAGACTTAATCTTTAATTACGCCATAAACATCGGACAAAGTGATTACAATATAGACAAGTTGGCCGGAGTGAACTGGGTTGGCTGGACTTACTACGGCGAAGCCCCACCGCCTCCAGTAACGTTCGTCCAGGGACAGCAAATATATGGATATAATTATGACAAATCCTGGCTCAGTACCCAAAATTTGGATAGCAAATCGACGATAGCAGTATTTACTGGCGCCAATGCAAGTATTGGCACGATGGCAGGCGAGATCGCCAGCTTTGACATGTCCAGTGCTGCGCCTCAATCGCCGGGCTATATGACTTTCATAAGTGACGGGGCTGTTGTTCAAATATCCCGCAATCCAAAAGGGTCCCCTTCGCAATATGTGGCGGCTTTTAGCGATTCTTCCGTTTGGTATTGTGATGGCGCAAATATCACCCACTTAGCTGGTATTGGCACGGGTTCCAGCGCAATTTTGCAAATGAGCGTCAACTGGGGTGAATCGGCTGGTGCTGGAGCCCCGCAAATAGTTGTTGGCTGCGCTGACGGACAGGTGGAGTATTACAATGGAAGTTCGTGGACTGAACTCCAGGATATAGGTTGGGCTACTTCCATCATGCAGCTCAGTGCATATTGGGACTCGAACAACAAGCTTCAAGCGGTGGTAGGGCTTGGAAATGGTGCAGTCGAGTACTGGAACGGTTCTGGATGGACTGAACTTCATAATACCGGTTGGTCTAATCCCGTATATCAGCTAAAAGCGCAATTTTGGAATAACCAGCAGCCAAACGTACTTGTAACCCTGATGGATGGAGCGATTCTTTCCTACACTCCTACTTCTAGTTGGACTCAGATACACAACAATGACAATTTTTATTGCATTATTGATATGGCGCCACAGGGGGAAACCTCTACCGGGTATTCCCCTCCACCTTTTCCTACCTTCCTGGCGGGATTTAATGACGGCGCTGTGTCCTTGTTTCTTGGGGGCAAGGAATACCCCTTGCAACCCTCAACAGGCAACAGGGTCCAGTTCATATCGGCAAATTGGAATTATGGCGCCGATCCAGGAGGTGTGATATATGTGTACAGTCAAAATTATCAATTCACTTACGGCATTGGGTCTGGCGTAGGTTATCTTTACCCCGCCATTCCCAGCGTCAGTAGCGCATGTGGTGATATCGATGGGGACGGAAAGGGTGATCTCATAAGCGTTGAGGGATCAAACTGGTATGTATGGTACTCCTCCAAACAATATTCTAATCGCTATGGACCGTATGACCGAGGCGTTTTCGGTACACCCGTAATAGGCGATGTTGACGGGGACGGACAGGGCGATCTCATCATGGTTGATGGCTCACGTTGGTATGTCTGGACTTCATCTTCGGGTTATACGAAGCGTATCGACTGGGATTTGGGGATTTACGGCCACCCAATGACCGGTGATATTGACGGGGACGGAAAGGACGATGCTATCGTGGTTAGGGGCTCACAGTGGTATGTCTGGACTTCATCTTCGGGTTATACGAAGCGCCTTGGCCCCTACGATCTTGGCATTCACGGCCTGCCCGCCGCAGGCGATATTGACGGCGATGGGAAGGCTGATTTTGTTATAGCAGTGGGGTCGAATTGGTACACATGGAGTGCTGCCTCGAAACATCAGGTGCGCTCCGGCCCATATAATATGGGTATTTCGGGAACGCCCAAACTCGCCGATATCGATGGCGATGGGTTGGCTGATCTAATAGTTATCGTTGGCTCGGACTGGTACGTCTGGTTTTCGTCTTCAGGATACCAAAGGTTTGGCCCATATACGATGAATTTGCCATAATCTTATGACACTGATTGCAAATCGGACTTAATGATATTTGGCGAGAGTCACGCCTCGCCCTAACATTTTTTGGGGTAGGGCGAGGTGGTGACACTTCCGATCGGTAACCATATCGCTGCCGCAGGCAAAAGGATGAAGTAACCGGGGGCATCCGCAGAGCAGTACTTGCAGCATAATTTCAAAAAAAAGGAATAAGAAAAATGAGAAACCTGAATTACATAAAAGATATATGTTTATTGGCTGTTGTTATAATCCTCATAGGCTCATTTTCAAACATCGTCGCGGGTGCCGCCGAGAAATCGGCGCGCGAAGTCCCCAATGGGCGATCCGTCTATGACGCACCCGATCCGCTGCCACCTGGCAAGCACGGCGATATGATCTGGGCAATCAAGATTAAAACCGATATTCCCGGCGCACAGGCATGGAAGATACTCTACCGTTCTACGGACATTCACGATACGCCGGTTCCTGTCTCGGGTATGGTCATCGCACCTGCGGGTAAGGCAAAAACCGGCAATCGCCCCGTGGTCAGTTATGCTCACGGCACCGCCGGTCTGGCTCGCAGTTGTGCGATTACCCTGGTTGATAACCCTGCCAAGGATGCCTCTTTCTACTCATTTCCTGACAGCCCGGATTCCGTTGATGCAGGTGTTCCCGGTCTAACACAAATGATTGCCGCTGGTTATGTTGTGGTAGCCACAGATTATCAGGGCCTGGGAACCCCGGGTTTTCACCAATACTTAGTTGGTCCAACTGCGGCACGCAATGTGCTGGACGCTATTGTGGCGGCGCAGCAGATTCCCCAGGCTGGAGCAGGGAAGCGAGCCGTGGTGTTAGGCTGGTCTCAGGGAGGCCAGGCAGCCGTCTGGGCTGGCCAACTTGCCGATTATGTCGCCTCTTCCACCAAGATTCTTGGCGCTGTAGCATTGGCGCCTGTCAACGCCCTGGAACAAAGCAAGATCGAGGCGCAGATCATAGCATCAGGTAAGAAACTGACTACGATGATGGGCGCTGAGACAGCGATGGCGCAGTATGCAATGACCACGACCTTTCCCGAACTCAAGCTCTCCGACGTGCTGACACCCTTGGGCATCGAGTATATCAAGGAAGCCTCGAAACACCAGTGCAACAAACAGATGGGTCAGTCACTCGACTACATACAGGCCTGGAAGGGGTCTGCGACGCGGTCGGACCCGCAGAACCAGGAGGCCTGGTTGAAACGTATTGAGCAGATGGCCTTGGGGTTTGTCCCTGCAAAGGCGCCGATAGCCATCTACCAGGGTGACGATGATCCGATAATTTTCCCTGCAGCATCGGAGGCTTATGTAAAGACGGCATGTGCTTCCGGCACAACCATTTCCTACACCCATTACCCCGATACAGACCACCTCCGGGTGCCGGGCAGGGCGCAGGCAGATTTCCTCGGATGGATTGCTGATCGTTTTGCAGACAAACCAGCGCCATCGAGTTGTAAATAGGCCCTGTCAAAGAGGGAACAGGATGGGAAAGAAAAACGGAATATTCTGTGATTGAGGCAAAATTATGAAACCCTTTTCTCAATGGTCAAAAGAGGAAGTTGAAGAAGAGTTTGGTCTGTATGCCGACCACAGTTACGGACTTCTTCAGGAATGGATCGCGCTGTACTCCCTTCAGTCTCTGATGAGGAACAGCGCATCCTTCGCCGGCTTTCTCAAAACAAACGATCCGACAGGACAACTTCTGGCTGAAATGGTTGCAGCGCAGAAGGCAAATCCTGATACGCACCCGATTTACGGTGCTTATATTATCGGCCGCCACTGGTATTTCGTCCTGCTTGACGGGCTGGTCTATGCCGAAAGCCTGGCGTATGATGCGACAAGGTAGCTTATAAATTCCCCTTAATTCCCCCTTAATCCCCCTTTTCTAATGGTGGAAATCAGTCATTAAGGATTCTCCTCGAATGCCGCGAATTTCTTTATTGAAAATACAAATTTGTATAATAAAACGATTATGAAACATAAATGTCACATTGTATTTTGTGATTTAATACAAATAATCATAAATTACAGTGCATTATATTGTGGCATCGTAATTGCTTATCTAAAGTTTATCAGGGTACAAATTCTCACACGAATCATAAAAGGAGACTCTCGCATGAAAAGGAAAAAAGGATTGAAAACTGTGTTCATCATGATTTTGCTTGTTTTGGTCAGTTTGTGCAGTACCCCAACATTTTTGATCGCAGAAGAGCCGGCGCAGGCTGTTGAGGTTGCGCCGGCGCCAAAGCCTGATCCATCAGGCGCAAACACCGGAGGTGCAGCCGATGTGATTGGGGCGACCGCCGGAGCCCCGACTGCAGATGATATGAAAAACTTTGCAGCCAGCGAACCCCTTGCCGTTAAACTGGCGGATGTGGTCGGTCATAACCGGATCGCCATCAACATGGTCTGGGTTCTTGTTTGTGGTTTTCTGGTCATGTTCATGCAGGCCGGGTTCGCCCTTGCAGAAACGGGATTCACGCAAGCCAAGAATGCCGGTCACACAATGGCGATGAACTTCATGATATATGTCATTGGCATGTTGGCATACTGGATATGCGGATTCGCCATTCAAATGGGCGGAGTCGGAGGGGTTGCCTCTCTTGGAGGCGGGCTGGTTCTGAACGGCGAATTTGTGATAAATATTTTTGGTAAGGAGTTCGGGCTGTTCGGAACAAAGGGGTTCTTCCTCTCCGGCATGAGCTATGATGCAGTTGTGTTTTCAATCTTTCTCTTTCAAATGGTGTTTATGGATACCACTGCCACCATACCGACCGGGTCCATGGCGGAGCGCTGGACATTCAAGTCCTTTGTGGTTTACGGATTCTTTATTGCCGGCATAGTATATCCCCTTTACGCCAACTGGGTATGGGGCGGCGGCTGGCTGTCACAACTTGGGAAAAATTTCGCCCTCGGCCATGGCCATGTGGATTTTGCCGGGTCATCGGTCGTACACATGACTGGCGGCGTGGCAGCACTTGCAGGCGCAATTGTTCTGGGGCCGCGATTGGGCAAATTCCGGGCTGATGGCTCACCAAACGCCCTGCCGGGGCACCACATTCCCATGGCGCTGACCGGATGCTTCATTCTGGCTTTCGGGTGGTTTGGATTCAATGCGGGTTCTTCGCTGGCCGGCGGCGATCTAAGAATCGGCGTTGTCGCCGTAAACACAATGCTGGCATCCGCTGCAGCGGCGTTTTCTTCCATGATTTATATGTGGGCTCGATACGGCAAACCGGATATATCCATGATTGCCAACGGCTTTCTGGCCGGCCTGGTCGCCATAACAGCGCCTTGCGCGTTTGTAGATTCGGTTTCAGCAGTGATTATCGGTGCCATTGCCGGCATAATTCTCTGCATCAGCGTGTTTTTTGTGGAGCGGGTTATGAAAGTCGATGATCCGGTAGGTGCAGTGTCCGTTCACGGAATCAATGGAGCGTGGGGCATATTGGCGCTTGGGCTTTTTGCGGACGGAACCTACGGAGATAATCTTAATGGAGTGACAGGAACGGTCAAGGGGCTGTTTTATGGCGACGCATCCCAGCTTATCGCCCAGCTTATCGGCATTGTGACCAACATCGTCTTTGTTTTTACCGTCATGTATGTCTTCTTTAAGATTCTTGACAAGATTGTTCCAATGAGGGTTTCCGAGGAAATGGAACTGGCAGGGCTTGATCAGAGCGAAGTTGCGGTTACCGCATATCCTGATTTCACCATTCGCAACAAAGCGCATAGATAGCAAGTAGCATAAAAAATAACCATATTATCTGTGATTCGGTCCGGAAAACGTCTGCTAACAGACCGAATTGCAGGTATTGACAGAATAAAACTCGACAGACTTTGAAATTTATTGAAGTTTTAAGTAGATGATTATAAAGGGTTTATATCAGTTGAATTTTTCATCAAATATCACCAATAAAGGAGAAAGAAGAATGAAGATGAATCGATGTTTCTTGACATGCATTCTGGCGGCTACAGTCATTTTTACCGGACATGCAATCGCACTGGCGGAGGATGCAGCCCCGCCAACGGTAGCAGCCGAATCCAAGCCAACGGCGGCACTGGATTTGGGAGTTTTCAGCCAGTACATCTGGAGAGGGTTGGAACTGAGCCATAACAGTGTCGTAATTCAGCCGTCCGTTACATTGGGCTACGAGGGGTTCAGTTTTAATGTCTGGGGAAATATGGATACAGACCTGAAAACCCGTGGCTCTGACGCGCATACGTCCAGATACACTGAAACTGATATCACACTTTCATACGCTAAGACCCTTGGGCCGGTTAAGCTAAGCGGCGGGTACATGTACTATGCGCTGGGCGGTACGCCGGTGGCCGGCTCACAGGATATTGATTCTATCACGCTGGATTCACAGGAGGTATTTGTTTCCGCAACCATTGCTACAATTTTGAGTCCAACCCTGTCCGTTTACCGGGAAATCGCCCATACATCGGCCTGGTATGTGAACTTTGGCATCTCGCATTCACAGCCGATCGTCGATAAAATCACTCTGGATATGGCGGCGTCCGCAGGATATTATTATTCTGACGACAGCGACTTTGTTGAAACCAAGAATCCCGATAATAAATACAGAGCGCTTCACAATGGACTGGTATCGGCCGGATTTACAATACCCTTCGGCGAGTATGTTTCCGTAAAACCCATGATCGCCTATTCGTTTCCGCTTTCCGGAACCGCCAGTGATTACATTACCGCAAGCAGTATCAGCGATAATTCCAGTTTCGTTTACGGCGGGGTAACTTTGTCTTTTGCATTTTAAATGTTGGTAGGGACGACCGGCCGGTCGCCCCTACAAGATTTGTCATGTGATTAGCCGAGTCCCTTCTCAATCACAGGGCAATGCGGGAACGCAAAGAGGGAAAGCCGTTTGCCGGTCATTTCCCTCTTTGCGTTTTGTTCATGCCACGTCAAATGGCATGGGCAAATATGCAGCTTATGTTGCATTTGGCAGAGCTATGGGCTATAAGACTGATCCATCGGATTCTTCCAGAGCGGGATGGATTGATGTCCACGGGAACAGGAGCGCAGTGCAGCGATCCCAAAGTTGGCAATCCTGCGGATTTTCCGACAGGACACGGGCCTCAGGGCGATGCGATATTGAAAGCCGTTTTTTGCCTGGATCACCAAACAGCAAGTGTATGCCAGTAAATTCAATAGGCCTAACAGGAGACATTATGGAACTTTCTGCCGTCTTAACAGCAGCGGATGAAGGTGGGTACGTTGCTTTGAACCCTGAAACTGGAACAAGCACACAAGGTGAGACAGTTGAAGAAGCCTTATCTAATTTGCGCGAGGCTACTGAAATTTACCTTGAAGAATTCCCGTTGACAGTTTATGCTCGCCCGCTTTTGACAACTTTCCAAGTGGCTCAACATGCCTAAACTGCCCGTCGTTTCCGGTGCAGAAGTGATACGCGCGCTGGAGCGGTTGGGCTTTTTTGCCGCACGGCAGCGTGGCAGCCACATCGTTCTTCGGAAGGGCGCTTTGGGCTGTGTTGTACCAAACCATCAAGAGATGAAAGCGGGAACTCTGGCCGGAATACTTAGGCAAGCTGGCGTATCACAGAATGAATTCATCGCTGCGTTACACGCCTAACCTGTCATTGTTGTAGCACTGGCAGCGATTGTTCGTTGCACTATGTCTCGTGGTCCATGAATCGTTATTGCAAAGCCATAAGTAAATTTATTTGCGAAACATGAGGTTTTATCAAAAACAATGGAGGGGCGATGAAACAGATTTGCTTAATTGTAAATGGAGCAAGGCATGAATTTGTGATCGGACCGGAACGGGTGTTGCTCGATCTGCTGCGTGATGATCTGGGACTGACCGGCGCCAAACAGTCCTGCGACCGCAAGGGTCAGTGCGGGGCATGTATGGTAATAGTCAACGGGAGAACAGCTCTTTCTTGTCTAACCAAGGTTCATTCCTTAGACAATGCCCAGGTAATCACCGTGGAGGGGCTGGGCACCCCGGAAAACCCCCATCTTATTCAGCAAGCTTTCGTTCTGGCCGGTGCGATCCAGTGCGGATATTGTACGCCAGGCATGATCATGGCGACCAAGGCTTTGCTGGACGCAATTCCTGATCCGTCAGTCGATCAGATAAAAAAAGCGCTAACACGGAATCTTTGCCGCTGTACCGGCTATAAAAAAATCATTGAAGCTGTCCAGTTGGCAGGCAGTTTCATCCGCGGGGAAACCACGCCGGATGCGATGTATCCCAAATCCTCGGATGGAGTGATGGGGGTTTCCCATCCACGTCCATCAGCTTTGGCAAAGGCTTGCGGTACAGCTCATTTTACTGCCGATATCCGGCTGAAAGATGCGCTGGAACTGGCGGTGCTGCGAAGCGCAGTTCCCCATGCACGCATTGTTTCCATTGATGTGTCGGCTGCGGAAAAAATGCCTGGGGTTGCGGGTGTACTCACCGCTTCGGACATCAAGGGTACCAATATCTTGAAATATCTGGTGGCGGACCGCCCGGTACTCTGTAAAGACAGGGTAAGATACATCGGTGATCCGATTCTGATTGTGGCGGCCGATACACAGACCCAGGCGGACGCAGCCCTGGCGACCGTAATCGTGAAACTTGAACCACTGCCGGTGATGAGCTGTCCGGAAGATTCTCTTCGTGACGATGCAATTAAAATCCACGATGATTTCCCCAACCTGTGTTTTGAGCAGCCCCAGATCAAAGGCAATGCCGAAGAGGCCCTGAAAAATTCAGCGGCTGTTATCGAAGCGCAGTTCAATACCCAAATCAATCACCAGGCGCCGCTGGAACCTGAAGCTACAGTGGCTTACTGGGAAGAGCAGGAAGAAGGCGAGGATGCAAGGCTGGTGATCGTTGGCCGCAGTATCAACATTCATTTTCATCTTGGGATGCTTCAGGCTGCGCTCGGCTGGGAAAACATGAGCTATCGGGAGGCGTATTCCGGTGGCCAATTCGGCATTAAAATTGACGTAATTTCCGAGGGGATTGCCGGCGCAGCGGCGCTTCATTTCAAGCGGTCGGTTCGATATATTCCAAGTCTTACCGAAAGCATGTTGATGAGTTCCAAGCGCCACGCATTCAAAATGGACGTTAAGCTGGGAGCAGACGCCCAAGGGAACTTGACGGCTTACTGCAATGATTATCTGGTGGACAAAGGCGCATACTACTCCATTGGCCATGTGGTGGTGAACCGGTCCCTGCTCATGCTCTCCGGTTCGTATAATATTCCCAACGTCAACGCCAGGGCCAGAATGGTCTATACCAACAATCCCTGGGGCAGCGCGGCGCGTGGTGCTGGACCGCCCCAGGTCAATTTCGCTCTTGAATGCGCCATGGATATGCTGGCCGACAAGATTGGAATGGATCCCTTTGAATTTCGGCTTAAAAATTCGCTTCAGCCAGGTCAAAGCAAATCCACCGGCCGGATTGTTCAACAATGGTGTTTGCCGGAACTCATGGAAGCCATGCGGCCACATTATGAACGGGCTGTACAAGAAGCGAAGGCGCACCGCCAGGGCCGGATCAAGCGCGGCGTGGGCCTGGGAACCGGCGCTTTTGGAATCGGAGGTCCGGGAGATGTATCAGTAGCCGCGGTCGAACTGGATATTGACGGCGGTATCAGCGTATATGCAGCAGCAGCGGACCCAGGTGAAGGCAACGACTCCATGCTGAGCCAATTGACAGCGGCCTTTATGGGAATCCCACTGGAAAAGGTGCGTCTTTACACACGGGATACCGATAACACCGCAGCCAGCGGTCCGGCCGCGGGCAGCCGCATCACATACATGATCGGGGGGGCTCTGATTAACGCTCTTGAACAGCTAAAAACCGCCATGCAGGAAACCGGATCATGCACGTCGGAAGAACTTGAAACCGCTGGCAAACCCAAACGTTTTCTGGGCAGTAAGAAAAACGAAGACGCCGGCCCCCTGGATACCCAGACTGGCCAGGGCCCATCTTTTGAGTCCCAGGTTCATGCAGTGCAGATGGTTGAGTTGGAAGTGGATACCGAAAGCGGCCAGGTCAGCATCCTTAAAATGACCACGACCGTGGATGCTGGTCAGGTAATCAATCCCCAGAACCTGACCGGTCAACTGGAGGGGGGAATGGATATGGGAGTGGGGTTTGCCCTCAGGGAAGAATATATCGCCGGAAAGACCAGGGACTGGGTAAGTTTTAAATTTCCCACGATCCGGAACAGTTTCGAGATGGAAACCATTGTCCGCGAAACTCCCCGGCCCAAAGGGCCTCTTGGTGCTACCGGCGTTGGTGAGATGTGTATGGTTCCGACAGCTCCGGCGGTGATTAACGCCATCAAAAACGCCACTGGAATCTGGATATGTGATTTGCCTGCTACACCGGAAAAAGTCAAGGCTGCCTTGAATCCGGAGAAATGATACATGGATGCGCATTCAGGTGACCATCAGGCGGATCATGGCCCCTGTGTGCGCGTCATGGACGGCAGGAAAATTCTCTTTGACGGAGAAGGTTTTCTCAATGATTTTGACGACTGGTCGGAAGCAGTTTTCGAGACACTGGCCAGAGAACGCGGGTTAACCCAAATTACGGATCAGCACTTGCGCGTGGTCCGGTTCATGCGGGAATATTATGCCTATCATGGACGAGCGCCCATGAATCGTCAGCTTAAAGAAGGAACCGGCTTGAGTGTGATGGCGCTGGAAAAAGTTTTCCCGGATGGACTCAAACATGGAGCCCGAAGACTTTCAGGGCTCCCCAATCCCAAAACTTGCAACTGAATCTGAATTCTCATACATGGTGAAAAGTAAAATTTCACAATTCACCATTCTTTGATTTATGGGGAGTTTCTCTTGGACGATAAAGCGCTTATCTATCTGGACAATGCAGCTACTTCA
>JBAXVB010000679.1:0-2419 GCA_037129415.1 Deltaproteobacteria bacterium | reverse complement strand
GTGATTCGCTGCAGCCCATCTTCACGAAAATTCAACAGCCGCTTCAGGGTGTTTCGTGTATTTTCCACCAGGGCATTCAGGGTGTTCCGTTGGAGCTGACATTCCATCCACCGCTGATTGGCGGCTTCCGTTTCCAGGGAAATCGCCTGTATGGCCTCCGCTTTCTGTGAAATCGCGGCCTGCTCAGATGCAAGTTCCTGCTGGACCTGCAACAAGGCGGCATTATTTCGGGCTACTTCCGCTTCCATGTCTGTGTCTTCGCCGCTGATCTGTTCCTGTTCCAGTTGCGCCATCTCCAGCCTCCGCCTGGCCTGTTTGAGCATTTCCGCAGCTTTGTAGGCATGTTTTTCCGCCTGAACTTCTTCATAAACCGCATCGTTTTTGTACTCAATATTTTTCTGAAGAAGGGTTTCCTGTTCCCTGACATCAGCTTCCATTGCAGTCTGGGTTTTGCGCGCCGCTTCATGATCCAGTGTGATCCGGCTGATTTCCAGCTCCAGGGCGGCCAGTTCCTTTTTCTTGGCCATAATCCCCGCAGATGAATCGCTGCTGCCGCCGATCAGGATTTTCTGCTGAGAAATCACCTGTCCATCCAGGGTGACGACTACCTGGCCGGATTCTGAATTACTTTGAATGCGAATTGCTTCCTGAAGGGTTTCAGCAAGAACCATATTACCAAGCAGGGCCTCTGCAACAGGTTCGTATTCTGGCAGAACATGGACATGGCTGATCAGTCTGTCCTCGCACGTCACAGCCTTTTCAGGCGGCTTTCTGATGTCATCCATTGGAATGAATCCGCAGCGTCCGGCCTGATTGTTTTTAAGAAAAGAAATGGCCCGAAGCCCGGCTTCCGAATTCACTGTTAGAAGATACTGAAGGGATTCTCCCATCGCCGCCACCAGAGCCGCTTCGTAAGAGGGGTCTGGATTCAGTATATCGGCGACCGGGCCGATGATTCCAGATAATTCTGGCGCATCGGATCCGGATTTCTGATTTACCTGTTTCATTATGGCCCGGACTCCCCCATTATACCACTCGAAATTGTCCGCCATTTTTTTGAGCGCGCCATACTTGGTACCCGTCCGGTTTTTTTCCAAATCAAGGCTCTGGGTAATTTTGACCTGTTGTCCCAGGGCTTGATTCGATATCAGAAGCCGCTGTTTCTGCTCATCCACACAATCCGCCAGCCTGGCGACCTCGTCCTTGTGAAATATCTGAGCATTTCTGGCCGTGTTTTCCGCTATTTCGGATTCGGACAAAGCATTTTTGGCAGTATGTTCTTCTTCATCGGCGCGTTTCAGGCGTCTTTTCAGGGTTTCCTGGCTTGATGAAGCGTGCTGAAAGACATGCTGATGCCGCGCTTCCCGCCCGGTTAAGTCCATCAGGCGGGCATTGATGGCATCGCGCTCTTTCTTGAGATCTGTCAACTGGGTTTGTGCTAATTGAAATGATGTTTTTTCCGCATCCAGCGTCACAGAAACGGCATCAATATCTTTTTGAGCAATATCGGCCTGATTTTGTAAATCCGAAATTTCCTGTGTGATTTTATCCGCTTTTTCCTCAAGATTGCAGAGGGAGGTTTCCATCACTTCGGTTTCGGCGGTCAGTCGAAGCATGTCTTTTTTCAAATGTCCAAGATCATTTTCTATCCGGTCAATATGTCGCCGGCACTCAAATTTCCGGGACCGGCAGTCGGACAAGTTCTCATGGATTTCAACATGACGAAATTTGATGGCCTCAATCGCAGCTTCCAGTTGGCCAGATCGGGATTGACAGGAGACGTCCTGATCGCTGGCCTCGGCCAGAAGAACCTGATGTTGCTGAATCTGAAGCGAAAGGGCATCATGGGAATGTAGTCCAAGCCGAATATCCAGACGCCTGATTTTTCTCTGGTATCTGCGGTAACGCTCGGCTTTTTGAACTTGGCGCTCAAGAGTCTTCATCTGGCGACTGACTTCAGACAAAATATCAATCAGCCGAAGCAGGTTCTGCTGGGTGGATTCCAGCTTTCGAAGGGCTTCTATTTTGCTGGCTTTATACCGGGTTGTTCCGGCAGCCTCTTCAATATACCCCCTTCTTTCCTCCGGACTGGCTTCGGTAATGGCGCCGATGTTTCCCTGCTGAATCAAGGCGTAGGACTTGGCGCCCATGCCGCTTCCCATGAAGACATGGTGAATATCCTTCAGCCGGCAGGGCTGTTTGTTGATCAGATAAACACTTTCGCCGGAGCGGTATATCCGCCGGGTCAGCATGATTTCTGAAAATTCCCGAAGCGATTCCGGAGCGGAACCGTTGTCGTTGATAAGCGTAAGGGACACTTCCGCCATATTAAGCGGAGGCATTCCGGAAGTGCCGGAAAAGATAACATCTTCCATTGCTTTTCCGCGAAGCTGCCGGGCGCTCTGTTCCCCCATGACCC
>JBAXVB010000678.1:0-2421 GCA_037129415.1 Deltaproteobacteria bacterium | reverse complement strand
CTAATTACGAGATAATGATAATGGAAAAACTTGATAATCCGACGACCCAACCCCGCATCGGCGTTTACGTCTGTCAATGCGGCATGAATATCGCCAAAACTGTCGATTGCGAAAAAGTGGCCCGAATGGCAGGCGACATCGCTGATGTGCAGATCGCCAGAAACGTTCCCTATGCCTGTTCCGGACCTGGACAGCAAGGCATCCGGGAAGATATTTTGGAGCAGAAATTAGATCGGGTGGTGGTGGCGTCATGTTCGCCGAGGCTGCATGAACCTACCTTCCGTCAGATGGTTCAGGATACAGGACTTAATCCCTACATTCTGGAAATGGCCAATTTAAGGGAACACTGTAGCTGGGTGCATATCGGCGAGCCAGTGGCCGCCACTGAAAAGGCCATGGATTTAACGCGAATGGCCATATCGCGGGTTCGCAGTCACAAAGCTTTGGAGCCGGAAAAACTGCCACTGGTCAAACGGACCTTGGTGATCGGAGGCGGCGTGGCCGGAATTCAGGCGGCGCTGGACCTTGCGGACAACGGGTATGACGTGGTGCTGGTGGAAAAAAAGCCCTCCATCGGCGGGGTCATGGCCACCCTTGACAAGACGTTTCCCACCATGGACTGCTCCATCTGAATTCTGGGGCCAAAAATGACGGATGTCGGTCGGCATCCCCGAATCAAGCTTTATGTCATGAGTGAAGTCAAGGAAGTAAAAGGTTCCGTCGGCAATTTCAAAGTGAAAATCCTTAAGAAATCCCGTTATGTGGATGAAAAGGAATGCACTGCATGCGGAGACTGCGCACGAGTCTGTCCTGTGGTTCGTCCCGATGCGTTCAACTATGGCCTTTCTTCCCGGAAGGCTATCTATTCACCTTTTCCGCAGGCTGTCCCCTCCGCGTATGTGATCAACGTCAACGAGTGCCTGGGGCATAATCCTGCTGTTTGCGCCAAGTGCGTTGAAGCCTGCAAGAAAGGCTGTATCAGTTTTCACATGTCAGATGAAGAAATCACGGAAACCGTGGGTACCATCGTGGTGGCGACCGGTATGGAAACCTACGATCCCACGGAAATGGATGAATACGGCTATACGCGGTTTGAAAATGTTCTGACCAGTCTTGAATTCGAGAGGCTCGTCAATGCCGGCGGCCCCACAAAAGGCGAGATACTGCGTCCTACAGACCGCAAGAAACCCAAATCCATTGGTTTTATCCAGTGCGTGGGCTCAAGATCCGCCGGAAAGGGAAGCGCCCACTGCTCCAATGTCTGCTGCATGAATACGATCAAGAGTACGCTGGTGCTTAAGGAGCATTGCCAAGATATAGATGTCAAGGTTTTCTATATTGATATTCGGGCTTTCGGCAAGGGGTTTGAGGATCTTTACAAGAGAAGCCGGCGGCTGGGCGTCCATTACCTGCGGGGGCTTCCAGGAACGGTTGAGGAAAACCCTGACGGCAGTCTCCGGGTGGCTGTTGAAAACACCGCTCTGGGAAAAATCGAGTTCTTTGATCTGGACATGCTGGTGCTGGCTGTCGGCATGAAGCCGTCAAATAGTACGCGTATGATACAGGAAATGCTGGGATTGCAGTTGACATCGGATGGTTTTTTTCTGGAAGCTCATCCCAAGCTTCAGCCCGTGGATGCCGCAACCCGCGGCGTTTTTTACGCCGGATGCGCTGAAGGGCCAAAAGACATCAAGGAAAGCGTCACTCAGGCCTCTGCTGCGGCGGCAAGGGCCATCCGCCTTATGCATCGGGGTGAAATTCTTACCGACCCCATTACCTCGGAAGTCATTGCCGAGAAATGCAAATCGTGCGGCAAGTGCGCCGAAGTCTGCCCCTACAACGCCATTACCGTGGATGTGAAAAAGAAGACTCCAGCAATAGTCAATACGGCCGCTTGCGCTGGTTGTGGCACCTGCGCCGCCGAATGCGCATTTGATGCCATCCTCATGAACCATTTTACTGACAGGCAGATTCTTGATCAGGTGGATGCCTTGCTGACCGAAAAACCGGCAGAGAAAATCCTTGCGTTTGCCTGCAACTGGTGTTCCTATGCCGGCGCGGATTATGCCGGGGTGTCCAGATGCCAGTATCCACCCAATGTACGCCTGATCCGCACAATGTGTTCCGGTCGTGTGGATGAAAAATTCATCTGGGATGGTTTTTTGAAAGGCGCTCCCGTCATTCTGGTGAGTGGCTGCCATATTGGGGATTGCCATTACATTGACGCCAACAAATGGACCGAAAAACGAATTCAGAAAGTCCACAAAAAAATGGCCAAACTCGGCATCCGCCCAGAACGGCTTCAACTGGAGTGGATCAGCGCCGCGGAAGGTGTCCGCTTTTCATCTGTCATGCACAGCCTGGAAGCCCTTCGAAAGGGCGTGACCGCCGAAGAAATATCTGAAACCATTAAAATTCTGC
>JBAXVB010000677.1:0-2431 GCA_037129415.1 Deltaproteobacteria bacterium | reverse complement strand
CTATGTCACCAAGGGAGAGCCGACCGGTCAAATAAAAAAACTCATCGACTTTACACTGTCGGAAAAGGGATCTCAAATTATCAAAATGAATGGCATGAACCCTGTCAAACGTCAGGGGAAAGTTTCTAATTGATAATTTATCTCAAAAACAAATAACCCTTATTGGCTGAAGCGATGATCAAGGCAAATCTTTAACCCGCTAAATTGTCAGTTTTATGCAATAACGAGGATAACCATGCCATCAGAAAAACAAACCACCGTAGTCATCAGCGGCACGGGCCTTTGGACCCCGGAACATATTATCACCAACGAAGAGCTTGTGGCGACTTATAATGCGTGGGCCGACAAGTACAATGTAGAACATGCTACAGCTATTCAGGCCGGTGAACTGGAGGCCATTCAAAAATCTTCAGTCGAATTTATTGTCAAGGCCTCCGGCATCAAACAGCGTTACGCTTATATAAAGGACGGCATTCTTGACATTGAACGGATGCGTCCTTCCATACCCGAGCGCCCGGAAGATTCGCTTTCCGACCAAGCTGAGATTGCACTTCATGCCGCACGGGATGCCATGAAGGCTGCCAATAAAAATGCCTCAGACATTGATGCGGTGATCGTCTCTTGCGCTTACACCCAGCGCCCCTACCCAGCCATTGCAATTGAGGTACAAAACGAACTGGGCATTAAAGGCTTTGGCTTTGACATGCTGGTGGCCTGCTCGGCAGCCACCTTCGCCCTGCATCGGGGCTATGAGATGGTGGCCGCCGGCACAGCGCGCTGCGTACTGCTGATAAATCCGGAGCTGACATCACCCCAGGTTGACTATTGCAACCGTGACAGTCACTTTATTTTTGGAGACGTTGCAACCGCCGCCGTTGTAGAGAGAGCCGACACCTGCAC
This sequence comes from Deltaproteobacteria bacterium, assembly GCA_037129415.1. GTDB lineage: Bacteria > Desulfobacterota > Desulfobacteria > Desulfobacterales > Desulfatirhabdiaceae > RAAP-1. The sequence continues at coordinate 1,531 of JBAXVB010000677.1, read as the reverse complement.
TGCGCTTCACTGCTACGATATTCTCAGCACAAAGGCTATGACACAGTTTTCCAGCAATGTCAGATCCAATTTCGGTTACATCAGCCGCGCAAGCGATGTGAATCCGTTCAGTGCAGACAAGCTTTTCCATCAAAACGGCCGCAAGGTTTACAAGGAGGTATGCCCTATGGCGGAACAGCATCTGCGGCGCCACCTGGAAAGTCAGGGGTTAACCGTCCCTGAAATCAAGCGATTCTGGTTGCACCAGGCCAATATAAACATGAATGCCCTGATCTCGAACAGACTGTTTGGAAGGGAGGCCGACATCAATGAGGCGCCCATCGTTCTGGATCGTTATGCCAACACTGCTTCCGCGGGTTCGATCATCGCCTTTCACCTGTACAGCCAGGACCTTGCCAGGGGCGACATCGGCGTGATCTGCTCCTTCGGGGCCGGATACTCTATCGGAAGCCTGATCGTGCGCAAGAGGTAGATGAAAGGCATGACAGCATGTGATGAACTGATGTCCACGCTGTTTCTGGCAGACCCGGAAACCGCGTACATCGTGCAGGAGAAATTATCAGGCCGTATTCCCCCTGTAACTGAAGAAGAACTCGGAATGATCGTTGAGGAGACGATCTGGGCACTGTCTCAGGAAACCGCCTTTGGTCATGCGGTAGCAACAGGGCTTATTGAACTCGCAGGAAGGACAGCCCCTGATCTTATGGAAATAGCCGACACAAGAGCGTTCCATTTCAGGGTCAGGGAGGCTGGAGCAAAAAACGCTGCAATCGGCAGGATTATGGCCATCCACTTGGTTCCAGTTCTCAAAACAGGGAATAAAAGGCTAATCGAACAATTTAACGATACGACCTGTTCCCTGCTCAAAATCGGTACATACACGCTGGAAGAGCCAGTTGAAACCCTGTCTTATCTCCTTGAATCCGCGGATATCGAATCAAGCCTTGTCTTTCTGGAACTTCTTGGCAGCGTCCTTTCTTCGGAGCTGCCATATAACCAGTGCAAACATCTCTGCCACATCATCCCCAAAGCTGTTCAATCATTTTCTCCTTCCCGCCGGCTTTTTCAAATCCGGCAACTGATGCGGGTTGCTCAGGCAGATCCATGCCTGGTGGATAAATTTCTGGATGGAATGCAGCGGGATGCGCATCTTTTAGACTGTCAAGCTCTGACACGATTTATAACTGAAGGGCTGGCCCGATTCAACCAGAACAAGGCTGCAGGTATCAGATTTTTATCTCTTGAATCCCAACAGTCCAGAGATATGATTGATGAGATTCAGGTTGCCGTATCTTTTTCTCAGATTCAGCATGGACTGAACCGTTACCTTCATGCCAGAACTGGAGGAATGCTATCTGTCCGCCCTTTGTCCGCACTCTCAGAAATCGACTTATTCACCCTTGAGATGCCGCTTGTGTGTTCCAGTGCAAACAGCATTGTCTTGCCGGATGAAATCAGTCATTTTGACAGAAAGTCCTTACATTTCGCTTATTTTTTTTAACATTTTATAATTACGTCTGATTTTGCTGGA
>JBAXVB010000676.1:0-2431 GCA_037129415.1 Deltaproteobacteria bacterium | reverse complement strand
ACTGCGGCAACCAAGCCCACGCCTCAAATGATCATGGACAAAGTGAACAAGGCGTGTGCGCTTCTGCAGAAAGAGGGAAAAGCGGGTTTTTCAAAGTTCAAGGGGAAGGACAGTGAATTCGTTTTTGCAGGTACCTATATCTGGATACACGATATGGCGTGTGTGATGCGCATGCATCCCATCAAATACAAAATGGACGGACAATTACTTACCGACATGAAAGATACCAATGGAAAGCGGTTTTTTATTGAAATGAACAAAATCGCCAAAGAAAAGGGATCCGGATGGGTGGATTACATGTGGCCAAAACCCGGTGAAAAAGGAACATCCCAGAAGGTCTCTTTCGTGAAATTGTGTAATGTTCAGGGAGAAGATTTTATTGTTGGGTGTGGTGTTTATGACTTGCCGGAAGCCGATGTTCAAAAATTGATCAAATAATCAGCCCAAAGAATCAAACCAGAGAATCAAACCAGAGAATCAAACCAGAGAATCAAACCAGAGAACCAATCGGGACACACGATTCTTTCTGAAAATGTTGTAGATCGGGGTCTCTTACCCGGACTTAAACGGTTTGTTGTCATGTTTCCGTGTTTTTCCCGACCACTGACCTTGGCGACTGTTCACGGAACCTTGATCCTGAGCTTCCGTGAACGCCTGCTGTTTTCTGTTTGAGAAATATGAGAAAGGAGAGCTGTTCAATGCTGGAAAACTTGGGCAACGTCAGCCTAAATAAGAAGTTATACGGTTTTGTGGGAATTGCCTCATTCCTGGTGCTGGCTATTGTTGGGACAGGGGTATTCTATTATTCGCGCACTGAAGTAGCCAACCTGATCAAAAACGATGTAAATACGATTGTTGAGAAAGTGTTGGCTACCAGGGTAACGGAGAAAACCTATTTGCAGTTTTACACAGCCGAACTAAAAAAGCAGTTTGATGAAATGACCCGGGATGTCAATATCAATGTAAATGCGCTTAAACAAAAAGAAATTGACGGAGGTTTGGCGCAAATTAACATAATCGGTACCAAGTTTGACCAATATCAGAAATTGTTTAATGAACTTGTTGGAGTTCACGGCCAACAAAGCAGCTTAAAGGTTGAAATGGTCAAGCCGCTCCAGATATCCGAAGCGCTTCTGCAGGCCATCATCACTGACCTTCAAAAGAAGGAGGCCATGTTGCGAATGGAGGGAGATGTCCTCAGCGCCGGTGAACTTGGGATGTTTAATACCGTCAGAGACTGCAAAACCACGTTTATCCAGTTGCAGGTGCTGCAACTGCAATTCATGATGAGCGGTGATGAGAAATTTATTGCTGAATATAAGAAGCTTGCTTCTGGAGATCTTCAGGCGCTTCTTACTGCACTGGAACAAATTGCCTATGCCATAAAAGATGAAAGCTCCATCAAGACCGCAGCCACGGTCCGGGAATCCCTGAAGAAGTTCGTTGAATTCATAGAACAATCTCAAAAACTGTACGAGAAAGAAAGTGAACGGGTTAAACTTCTAAATGACGCTGGAAAACAGATCATCGAAGCAGCAAATGCGCTTCTGAACCAGGTTGATCAATCCATAACCGCGCAGAAACGATCCGCCTTGGCGTTTATTTCAGCCATTGTACTTGTGGGTATCATCTTCTTCTGGGTTCTGTCATTTATTCTGGTTCGATCAATCACCAAACCCATTAACTCCGTGATTGAAGGTTTAACCGAAAGTTCGGAGCAGGTGGCTTCAGGTTCCAGGCAGATTTCTTCCGCCAGTCAACAACTGGCTGAAGGGGCATCTGAGCAGGCGGCATCTATCGAAGAGACTTCCTCTTCAATTGAAGAGCTGTCTTCGATGACAAAACAGAATGCTGATAATGCCGAGCAGGCCAATACTCTCATGACGGAATCCAGACAGATCATTGCGCAAACCAATCAATCCATGGAGCGATTGACCGCTTCCATGAAAGAAATCTTCATAGCCAGTGAAGAAACCCAGAAGATCGTTAAAACAATTGATGAAATTGCCTTTCAAACCAATCTGTTGGCGCTTAATGCGGCTGTTGAGGCTGCCAGGGCGGGTGAAGCGGGTGCAGGATTCGCCGTTGTCGCCGATGAAGTAAGAAATCTTTCCAAGCGTGCTGCCGAGGCTGCCAGGAACACATCCACTTTGATCGAAACTACAGTCAAGACAGTTCACGAAGGGGCTGGATTGGTTGAAAGCACCAACAGCGAGTTTGTACGTGTTTTAATCAGCACAACGAAAGTAGAGCAGTTGGTAGGCGAGATCGCAGCAGCATCGCGGGAACAATACATGGGAATTGAACAAGTCAACAATGCCGTGGCCGAGATGGACAAGGTTATTCAGCAGAATGCCGCCAATGCCGAGGAATCTTCCTCAGCTTCTGAGCAAATGAATGGTCGCGCCGGAGAGATGAAAGAATTTGTGGA
>JBAXVB010000675.1:0-2432 GCA_037129415.1 Deltaproteobacteria bacterium | reverse complement strand
AACGTCGAAGGCACCACTGGGAAGGTAAAGAAATGAACTGAATGGAGTTGAGTTTTCGGAGGTAACTATAGCGGGTTTAAGTCAGCCGTCCAATTAACAAAAAGAAAACAGCCTGTTGGATACCATAAGCGAAAATATATTAATGTACCGCTGGAATTATTGCCAGACATCGGGGGGGGGCCACAATTGCCATGTATAATCCCTGTACACTGGAAGGTTTTGGAGTGCATATCAATCGACGTTCGCCACACCAATCGGTATGATGGAACGAACATGCTTAAATTCTATCCACGAACATGCCTGCAATGGAATCCAGGACAGGCCACAGAGGGCGAAAGTGGTCGGGAAAGTCCTTGATGGTTACTCTATCGAAGCCGGGTTTGCCTTTATTGGCTTTTACCCTTTTCCAGGCTGCTTTGACATTCTCTGTGGATAAATATCATATATATTATCATGTTGTTAAGGGGTTTACGTTCAGACACTATATAGGTAGCCGCGTTACGATCAGGCTTCCCTCGGACGGTTCCTCGCGGTTCCGCCCTTGCCTTTGGTTAGTATTTATGTCAGTATTGGTGCCTGACAGGATTCACATACAGGGGACTTTCACCCCATAAGTTCACGCCCGTGCCGGGCGTACACAAGTCACTCAACCGGACGTGCGATAAGGCCCGCACGCCGGTTAGCTTATCGTTAGGATTAAAAGGAGAAAGTAATCATGAAAAAAAATAATTTCTGGATTGTATTTATGCTTCTGTTTGACCTGTGTATTGCCTGCCATGCATACGCTGACGGTGTAACCATTGTAACCCACGGATGGAATCCGTCCGCCAACGGAACTCCTGTGTGGCTTGAATCCATGCGGAATGCTGTTTCGGATAATCACCTTGGCGGTGAAAAGAATTACGGGATGATCACGGTTACAAAATCAGGCAGCAACCTTGTAGCCAACTGTGATCCGTGGAATTTTGATCTGACTTCGGGAACCGGCGGAGAGATTCTGATTATTCTGGATTGGTCAGCAGTAGCGGACCATCTCACCGGAGGACCATCGGCACAAGATGTTGCGAAAGTCATCATTGATAAGATGGTTATCGGTCAGAAAGGCAAAGCTCCTCTTGCGGAACTGCCCATTCACCTGATCGGTCACAGTCGGGGCGGCGGCATGATATGTGAAATAGCCCGGCTGCTCGGTGAAAAAGGAATACTTGTGGATCATCTGACCCCGCTGGATCCGCACCCGCTAACCGCCAGCGACCCGCAGCCGTTTTTAACCAAAATCATTGACATACCTACGGCAATTTATGAAAATGTTGTGTTTGCCGATGTTTATCTCCAAAACACTGAGGGCCCCAAAGGTGAATCAGTTTCAGGTGCTTATAACCGTGTCTGGGGTGCCATGAACGGCGGCTATTATAAAAATGGTTCCGTATATCCGAATCATCGGAATATTTACCTGATGTATCAAGGAACTGCCGATTTGAAGAATCCGGTCAATAACGGAGAGGCTTCCATTGATTCACAGGAACGAAGCACATGGTTCGCCGATGAAGAGTCCTGCGGAGATCAGACCGGTTTTTGTTTCAGCCGGATTAAAGGAACAGCTGTCCGTAAAAGTGACGGACTTCATAAAAATCCATTGATAGGCGGTAACGGGGTGCGTCAGAATCTTTTATGGAGTGAGGCTGTATGGTCTAATATTGCTGACCTGCAAGTACGTCAGAACAGTTCTGATCTCGGTCATGGCAGACATGTTATCCCGATCGGTACAAAACTTGATCTGCGATATGTGGTCCTTGATTATAACAGCAGCAGCATAGTTACTCTTCTTGCTGATATTGATCGTAATCCTTACAACAATAACGATATCGAATCTTCGTTGATCGCTCCTATCCAACACTCTGTCACAGGTAATACGTTTATAGAAAATACCGTTAATTGGGACACATCCGGCATGAGTGACGGTCAAGAAGCCTATATTTACGCAAAGATCAGCGACGGTTCACACACACGCTATTTCTATGCACCGACTCTCCTGGTTTTCTCAAAATACTCATTGAGCAGTGTTATCGCAATTCTTAGACTGATGGCGGGGCTGTCGCCGGATATCAGCCTTATTTCGGATATCAACGGTGATCGTGTTGTCGGTCTTGAAGAGGCTGTCTATTATCTTCAGGAGATAGCCGAATTAAGAAATTGAGATTTTAGTCCGGTCATTTTATCGTTAAGATATGTTATTCTCATGGCAGTCAGTATGGTGTATAATTTGATGTTATTGCAAATAGTTGTTTCAGCGGCGCTGAACTGGAATAAGTGGTGGGCAGCGCGCTGTATGCCGCCTTTGCAGAAGTAGAAAAGCGTCTGACCACATCTCATCTTGTTGAAGCGGCGAAAGAGATTATTCCGCTCTCCCGCTCCCGCAGGCAGGAAATTGA
>JBAXVB010000674.1:0-2432 GCA_037129415.1 Deltaproteobacteria bacterium | reverse complement strand
TTGAGCTGGCGTTATGGCAATGTTGCCAAAATATCAAAAGATCACAACAATCCGCTCTCTGGACATCTGGATGCCGTACCTGGTATTGGGGCGTCTGCCCTGGCTGGAAATTTCGACATCTCTTAGCACATCAGACCCCAATCGCAATTCCAGTTCTTTCCGGATTTTGGCTTTGTACCCGTTAAAATTCTCGGCATTCAGACCAGTGATGCCGGTCTGGCTCATTTCATCAACCGGACGTGTTCCTGCAATCTGCCGGTAGATGTCTGTGATCATGGTCTGATGGCTGAAAATCTGCTGAATATCCAGGTAGCAGTCAGCACATTCGGGATGACATTCGCCAGTGCAGGCAAAGCCTTTTTTATGCATCACAAAAAACACGTAAAGGGCCAACCAGGTTGGTTGAAAATCGATCTCCATTTTTTTGTAGATCAGTTTACGGTCTTTCAAGACGACTGTAAGACAAGGCGATGAATCCTGGATCAAAGACAGCATGAGGGTGCCCGGATCGAGTGGTTGATTAAGAAGAGCAGAACCCAGACGGTCTCGAATAGATACAAATGGTAGCGGAACCAGTGTAACTTCTGCATAGCGGGTATCCATATAAAACAGCCTGCCTTGCGTATCACGCAACGCAATACGCCGGGATTTCAGGGGCGGATAATAGAAATCCGAAGATCGTTCGAATTCAGGTGTGACCAGCACATGATACAACCGATCCTGGTTCCGTCCATAAAATTGAGCTGCCAAAGTAAGACAAGCACTCATTGTTTTCCGGCCTCCTGCAATGGAAAAATAGACTGCGGTATCCGGGTCGCTGGTAAACCGGTGAGTCAGTCTCAGGCATTGGGCCAGAAGCTTTTCATTATCGGCTTGGGTACTAATGTCCGCGATTTCAATGCCATGTGAATCGCAGAGAACATGAATCGTGTGAGGGCCAAAATCAATGGTGGTATCAATAATCCCATAGTCACGGCAGTATTGGGGAAACTGGCCGTTTTGACCGGATAAAAGGGTTGCAAATATCCGCTCTTTTCCTTCCCGGGTGGTAATAACATGAATGGCGTCAATGCTGCGGCCATTTTGGTGCAGGGCATACAGGGTTTCTGTGATGACCTGGGGAGAAAGACCGCAAACCGCCAGCAGAATAGTTTTCAAGTCGGCCATATCAAATCTGGGTCCATATCAAATCTGCCCAGCCCAAATGTGGTTTGTTTGCCGATATGTACAACTCGGCAGAATTCTAAAAAAGGCAGAAATGGCTGAATATTTCCACTGTAAAGCACATCTCCGATGATTCCCCCCATCTGCATATCCTGGCGCTGACGAAAGGAATAGCGCCGCCAGTCCATCCAGTGAAGACTGGATTCAGCGATAGATACCTGACCTGCATCGGCTACCAGACCACTATAATCCAGAGCAGGCTCTGCCCCGTCGTAACAGGCAAGAAGCGATGAAATGCGCCGAAGCGCTGCCCGGATCAGCAAATGAAACGGCAGTTCTGAAGCCAGGCGGTTTTCGTGCTTGAGTCGAAGCGGAGTGTGAAACTGGATTTTCAGCCGATCAAAGGCGGTGGAAGGCGCTGGCTGGAGGTTAAGAGAGATTGCTGGAACCTGGTGTAATTTCTTGTCATTCTGGTTATAGAGCTTATCCTGTCCCCGGTAAACAGAGGTGAGGTCAAATTGACCGGCATTGGGGCCAATTCGCTTTCCCATGCTTCCCTGCCCCATCAGAATTACGGCATGGATAAAATATGGGAGGCTTTCGATGGCCTGCCCAAAAAGCAGAATATTGAATGAAAAGTCATCGCCTGGCGAAAAATGCGTATTACGGGTTTCCGGAGGTTCAATCACAAAGGGGTGAGGCTGAGCCGCCATACGGCTTGATTCGTGCGATGGCGGATTTTTCAGGGTTTCAAACACCTTTGCGTAAAGGCATTGGTTGCTGAGCAAGCAGTCGTCGCAGCTTAGGGTTCTGAGAACACATACGGCCTGTTTTAAGGCCCTGCCAAAGCACCCCCGGAAGGTGGACCCTTTATATTCGGGAAGAACGGCGTGGGTCTTAAAAGAACAGCGAAAAGAATATGTACCAAAATTCATGGTCAGCCCCCTGATAATCGTGTTCAAGAAATGCCAGTAACTGGTATTGGCAATTGAGTTTTGGGGATAATAAACCATACCGTCGAACGAAGAAAGAGCCGCAACATTGCTGATTGATAGCTTTTTTAATTCAGAGAGTGCTGTTTTTCATTGGTTCTTCAGAAAAAACTGGAGCGGATTGCCTTCACCTATGATAAAGCGGCCATGTTTGTCAAACGAATTAACACATTTCTAATGGGTGACAATGGGCACAGTAACTCATACGCTTTGGATGTGCAATATCGGAAGAAGGCCACTGCTATTCAATCGTCCGTATCTACTGTCCGGCTGTGA
>JBAXVB010000673.1:0-2435 GCA_037129415.1 Deltaproteobacteria bacterium | reverse complement strand
TGTTGACTCTGATGATGGTTTTGCCGGCAATGACCCTTATGGTTTCATGTGGTAAGAAAAAAATATATTCTGACGCTTCTGGAACTCAGGCTTCTGACGATGCGGCGGCAAGGGATGCTGAAAAAGCCAGGCAGGATGCTCTATCCAAACAAAGGGGATTTGATGAGCAGAGGTTAAAGGATCAAGCTGCTGGAAGAGCAGGCGGAGCGGGCGGGCTGGATTCAGCGCAGTCTGCAACTCGTAGCAGTTTTGTTTCAGAAGATATTTATTTTGAGTTTGACAGTGCGGTCCTTGTCCCGGAAGCCCGCGATGTGTTGAAACGCAAAGCTGAATGGATGCGAAACAATCCGAATGTATCCGTGATTGTCGAAGGCCATACGGATAATCGCGGAACGGTTGCATACAACATAGCCCTGGGAGAGCGACGGGCGGAAAGCGCCATGTCTTTCCTGGTGGATTTGGGGGTTCCTGTATCCAAATTGACAAGCGTCAGCTATGGGAAAGAGAAGCCAGCCGACTCGGGTCAGAATGAAACATCCTGGGCCAAAAACCGCCGGGCTCATTTTGAATTCAAAAAATAGCCGTCAGAAGGGTTAGTACATGAATCCTCATCGCGGGAAAATCCTTATTGCAGATGATGACCCGATAATCCGGATTATTCTTAAAAAATTATTTGAAAAAACCGGATTTGAAGTGATTACTGCTCAAAATGGGAAAGAGGCTGTTGATCTGATTTCAAATGAAATCAGCGCCGTTATTCTGGATCTGGAAATGCCGGTCATGGATGGCATTGAATGCCTGCAGTTTATCAGAAAAAATGTTCGGGATATATCTCCCATCATGCTTACTGCAAGTGAGGATTTCACCAGCGCTGTTGAGGCCATGAGGTACGGTGCGTTTGACTATATCACCAAACCCTTCAACCCGAAGCAGCTTATAGCTCTGGTGGACAAAGCCATTGAAACAGACGCACAGGCCAAGCGGCTTCGCCGTGTTGAGGCGGAACTGGCGAAATCGCGGGAACAAGAAATCGAAACCGCCTCAAAGATTCAGCAAGCCCTGCTGATGGGGGTTCCCCCAAAAAATTTCAGGGGGATGGAAATTGCCAATTGGACCATTCCTTCTCAAAAAGTGGACGGTGATTTCTACGATTTTATTACCATTGATTCCCAGTGCTTAGATGTGGTGGTTGGCGATGTCATGGGCAAGGGCATTGCTTCGGCGCTTATGGGCGCCGCGATAAAAAGTTATTTTCTTCGTGCGATTCATGAGCTTGAATTATCTTGTGTTCATAAGGACCTGCTGCCGGAACCCGATGCCATTGTAGGCCGCGTTCAGTCCGCCATGATTCATCAAATGGAGGAATTGGAGACATTTGTCACCCTGTGCTACGCCCGGTTTGATCTTTCCAGAAATCAGATGCGCTTTGTGGATTGCGGCCACATGCGAACCATTCAATATCTTCAGGAGAGCCAAACATGCATCCTGCATCAAGGGATAAATATGCCGATCGGGTTTCCGGAAACCGAACCCTTCACTCAGTTTGTTGCGCCATTTGGCAAGGGTGATTTCTTTTTCTTCTATTCTGACGGACTCACGGAAGCCATGGATTCACGAGGCCGACTTTTTGGTGAAGAACGGTTGGTGAAATCGGTTAACGCCTGTTCCGGGTTATCGCCGAATGAGATCATAAATCATGTATGGGCGGATATCGTTACGTTTTCAGGGACGGAAACATTCAGGGATGATTTTACCTGTGTTGTTGTGAAAATTGGTACTCATGATCCACAAATGTCACAGCCAGATGCTGAGTCAAAAATGACGTTTTCGAGTGATTTGAAGGAACTGTCCGGCGTTCGGCAATTCATTCGAAATTTTTGTGAAACCATTCCTGAATCGCTGCTATGCGATGCCAGAATATCCATGATTGAGCTGGCTGTGACCGAAGTTGTCACCAATATCATCCGCCATGCCTATAGCGGACGATCTGATGCAATTGTTCAGGTGACGGCCAGTCTGTTCCCGGATATGTTTCTGATTGAATTCGTTGACAAGGGAAAAGGCTTTAATCCGGAAGATGTTCCTCATCCCAATTTTGATGGATCAAGGGATGGCGGCTTTGGCATTTATATTGTTTCTCAAATTATGGATGATGTTGTTTATTCAAGAGGTAAAGACAATACAAACTATACCCAATTGAAAATTCTCTTGAAACCATCTTTGTAAATTATGAATTATGAATTATGAATTATGAAATAGTAACTGTTAATTCGTAATTGCTTTTTAGTGGGATGGGGGTAATACATGGAACTAACCACAGAAAATATCGGAGAAATAACGATAGTCACCTTGATGGAAAAAGAACTGGATGCCGGCAATGCCAAATGGTTCAAGTCTCAGATGTTGTCTATTGTCGAAAAATCCAAAAAAATTAT
>JBAXVB010000672.1:0-2436 GCA_037129415.1 Deltaproteobacteria bacterium | reverse complement strand
CAAAGGGGGAAGTATCATTTTCATATATGGGGTGATCGAATTTAAGAAAGATACGTTAAATTAATTATTTCCCGAGCTAATCATAAACTGGTGTCACAGTTCATGAATGGTACAACCCATAGCTTCAACGCGTTTTTGTGCTTCAAGGGCATTATCCCGGCGTCTCAGGATACTCAGCAGAGCCCCGGTATCGGCGCCATATTTCTGCAATTTTGCCTGAAAACGTTCTTCCATGTTAATTTTTTGATCCTCCTGAATCCATTTATCCGCCAGAAAAACCACCTCGGCTTCTGTAATCGGTGCTTCTTTATTGACCGTGTAATCCATATGAACCTCAACAATATCGGCAATGCTGGAAAACTCCATTTCCCGAAGAATATTAGCCCCTTCGGCGGCATGGTGGGGGCAGCCCCTGGCCAGATCATGAACCAGAGCTGCAGAAACCGTTCGTTCAATGTTCAACCGACAGCCGGCTGTATTCAGCGCCGTTGCTATATGTTTGGCCAGATCAGCCACTGCCCGGCAATGGTCAATGACTTTTTGCGAAACTGCCTTACGGATCATGAGCGCCCGGCATTCGGCATCGGAAGGAATGTCGTAGTGATCCATGCAGCCCAGCGCCCATACATAGTCATTCGGCGTATCAATATCCTTCAGAATAAACCGATCAACAACCGGCACGTTTATCGCGTTGGCTTCATATCCGTTCAGAAAGCCCTGAAGACCGCCTTGCAATGTCCAGGTTTTAATGGCTCTGATATGGATTCCGGAAATTAGGGGAGGATGTCCGCGCTCTTCCAGAAAAGTCGGATAATAAATGCTGGCCTTCCCATGCTTGAAGGCATTTTGCAAATCAATCAGGGTCTGGCGTCTGACTAAGGGAATATCCACAGGATGAATGAAAAAACCGGCGCAATCCTGCGAAATATCTGAGATGCCGGCAACAACCGATGAAAACATGCCATGGGCAAAATCGGGATTGAATACCGCCTTTGCGCCACAACGCTCCGCGAGAGCAATGACATCACCGGCCCGATGCCCTGTCACTACCCGGATATCCTGAATGCCTGCCGAACGGTAAAGTGCGATGATGCGTTCCAGAAAAAGCTTTCCTTCCAGTGACAGGAGAGGCTTGAAATCTCCCATCCTGGATGACAGACCTGCCGAGAGAATGATGGCTGTTATAATCGGTGTTTCCATATTACTTCACGGAACGGGCGTGAATCAGTTCCGCCACGATGCTGACGGCGATTTCCTCTGGTGTTTGGGCGCCAATGGAAAGACCGATGGGACAATGCACTTTTTGAAAATCCTTGGCGGTAAACCCGTCATTTTCCAGAGCCTGGTAGATAGCGTCCCTTTTTTTTCGTGATCCGATCATGCCAATATATCCTGCCGGTGTTTTAAGCGCCTGCTGAAGAACTGTCTTATCATGAAGATGACCGCGTGTCAAAATGACAAGATAACTGTCCGCATGAATTTCAAGACCCTCAAAAGCAATCTCGAATGAAGCCGGAACCCGCACATCATCGGCATCTGAAAACCGGCTGGTGTTGGCGAATTCCATCCGGTCATCCAGAACCACGACCTCAAAACCGACCCTTTTGGCGAGAATGGCTGTTTGAAGGCTGACATGGCCTGCACCGAAAAGATAAACAGTTCCAGGCGCCATTACCGGTTCGATAAAAAACCTTCGGTCGCTGGACTGAATCAGAATGGGCGCATGCAGCTTTTTGGGAATGGAATCAATTTCCATTTTGAAGTCCGGAGTACCAATAACCACACCATCCTCACGCAAAATAGCACGCTTTACCTGCAGAACTCCGGATTCCAGCAACTCAGTGACCATTAACCCTTTTTGGCGCTGATCCAGCATCTGAAGCAAACCTGAAAAGAACAAACGATTTGTTTCATTTGGAGCAATCGAATCTATCAGGATTTCCAGTTTCCCGCCGCAGACCATATCCATGGCATCTGCGATTTCAGAAGTCAGATCAAAGGATATGGTCACTGCACCCGGCTTGTGCAGCATTTCACGGGCGGTCTCCATGACGCTGGCTTCAATACGCCCCCCGCCGATGGTTCCCACATATCCATCGGCGCCGATCATCATCCGCGTTCCAGCGGTGCGTGGCGTGGATCCTTCCTGACTCATAATCAGGGCCATGACAAGCGGTTGTTTCCTGCTCAGCGTTTCGTTAACGGCGCTAACCCATTTTCTCATGATTTACACTCCTTTCGATTGATTCACAGCAATCCATAAACTCATAAACGCTCATGTCATGGTCCATGCCGGCTACCATGAATGACCAAAATATATAAAACTGGTAGCCGACGATCTTGTGTCGACTACCAGAGCGTTTCTCACGCAAAGGCGGTGGGCGACCGGCCGGTCGCCCCTACTTGTTTCGTGTATTTCGTGGTTAAAAGTATTTT
>JBAXVB010000671.1:0-2447 GCA_037129415.1 Deltaproteobacteria bacterium | reverse complement strand
ATGCAGGAGATTCGATTCCACGGAAGAGGCGGTCAAGGGTCTGTTATAGGGTCAGAGGTTCTTGCACAGGCATTTTTTATCGAGGGCAAATTTGTTCAGGCATTTCCAGCTTTTGGTGTGGAGCGCCGGGGAGCGCCGGTCACGGCTTTCTGCCGCATTGACAACCAGCATATCAACCTGCGGAGCCAAATTTATCACCCGGATCATGTGGTGGTGCTGGATGCTTCCATGCTTGAAAATGTGAATGTGATAGAGGGGTTGAAGAAAAATGGCAGCATCGTTATCAACTCATCCCGTGCGCCGGAATTTTACAAGAAATTTTTTGGCGACGGTTATCAGCTTTTCGTGATTGATGCGGCTGCCATCGCTGTTTCGCATCGTCTCGGTTCCGCCGCCAACCCAATTGTAAACACAGCCATTTTAGGCGCTTTTTCGAAAGCCACGGGTCTGGTTGGAATCAATGCCATTCTGCAGGCCATTGAAGCTTATGTACCGGTAAAAAAAGCGCAGAACCAGCAGGCGGCGCAAGCAGCATATAATCAGGTGGTGAAAGTTTGACGGGTTTCCGGAAAAAAGAGACATCTGTTTTGCAGAGATCAGCCAGGGGAAAGGAAGAGAATTTATGGCGGCGAAAAAACGCAGTGAGATGGGGATAAAACACGAGTTCAAATCGTATCGTGACATAACCCCGATGCATGTTTCCCTGGGAAACATGCTTCACAATAAAACCGGCGGTTGGCGTTTCATCAAGCCAATCTATGAAGACAAGATTCCGGCGTGCCAGAACGCCTGTCCGGCTGGTAATGATATCGAAGGCTGGGTGAAGCTGCTCAATAACAAGGAATATGAAAAAGCCTATTGGCACCTCAAGCGGGAAGAGCCGTTTCCGGCGATCCTGGGCCGGGTTTGTTTTAAATTCTGTGAGGATGCCTGCAACAGGACGGTCCTGGATGATTGTATCCAGATCAAGGAGCTGGAGCGGTTTGTCGGAGATCAATTCGCTCCCGCAACCCCCCATCCGGAGCTGCCCGATTACAACGGCCAGTCTGACAAAATAAGGAGTCTGGCTGTTGTCGGATCGGGTCCGTCCGGCATGTCTGTGGCTTATTTCGCCAGACTGCTCGGATTCAGGGTGACGATTTTTGACAAAGAAGCTTTGCTGGGCGGTATTCTACGGCTGGGTATCCCTAACTATCGCCTCCCCAGACAGGTCGTTGCATCTGAATTTGAGGGGCTATCCCTTATGGGCGTTGAACTGCGGCCGAATACGGAAATCGGCAAAGATATCCCATTGGAAACCCTTACCCAAACCTTCGACTATGTGTTTTTGGCCACCGGAGCGCATAGAAGCATTCAGATGGAACTGACGGCAAACATCTCCTGCTGTCAAATCATGAGCGCCATGACCATTCTGAAGCAGGTAGCCAGGGGAGAAACTGTTGCACTGGGCAAGCGGGTGGCGGTGATCGGCGGCGGCAATACCGCAATTGATGCAGCGCGAACAGCCATTCGCATGGGATGCCATGTCACGGTTATTTACCGAAGATCATTAACGGAAATGCCGGCTCATCCGGAAGAAGTCCGTGAAGCCCAGGAAGAAGGCGTCATTTTTCGTTTTCTGGCGGCCCCCGAAGATATTACGATTAATGCGGACACTACGATTGAAAATCTCGTATGCTGTGAAATGGAACTGGGCCCAACTGACGAGAGCGGACGCTGTCGGCCCATCCGTAAGGAGGGCGTGACGTTTGACGTACCAGCAGACACCATCCTGATCGCCATCGGGGAAAATCCGGATTTCGATTATCTTGGCAGGCGCGTCTGTTCAACCGATACCATCATTCGCACCGGGGATGATTTAGCCATTCTATCAGATCATCCCGATGGAGCGAAGGTGTTTGCGGGCGGCGACATGATCGACATCCCGCATACGGTTGTCCATGCCGTTGCTTCCGGCAAAAAAGCCGCCATCGCCATGGACTGTGACCGAAGAGGTATTGCATTTTCCGATGTCCTGAATCAGATTCGCATTGGCAGTGGCGATGCTCTCAGTTTTTCCAGGTATATGAATTGGGCTCCGGTGAATCCCGTACTACAGAATGACCAGAAAGTGGTGGATTCAACAAAAATCGTTTACGATTATTTCATCAAAATGCCGGGATGCGAAAAAACCATTCAACCAGCCGATCTGCGTAAGGATTCCTTTGAACCCTATCACTCTACTCTTTCCGTGGAAGAAGCACTTCATGAAACAGAGCGCTGTATGCACTGCGGTCGTTGTACGGAATGCGATAACTGCTTGATTTTCTGCCCAGATGTGTCGATTCTGGATCAAACCCGTGAAACATTCGGATACGCCATTGATTATGACTATTGCAAAGGATGCGGCATCTGTCTTACGGAATGTCCGCGTCATGCCATTACCATGGTCGCTGAAGGCTAAAGGC
>JBAXVB010000670.1:0-2449 GCA_037129415.1 Deltaproteobacteria bacterium | reverse complement strand
TCAGATTCGTGAGCATTCCGCCTGTGTCTGTTTCTGTCACCCCGCAGTATTCGCAGGCAAAACCGGCTCTATTTCTAACCTTTTCACGGATTTCATCGGAAATCATTAGATTGTCTTTCAGCCCCTCTCAGGCAGTGCAATCCGGAACGTCGTCCCCTCCGGCCCGGTCTCCGCCACAGATATCTCTCAGTTGTGGTCTTTGATGATGCCGTAACTGATGGATAACCCAAGGCCCGTACCCTGCCCCACTGGCTTGGTGGTAAAAAAAGGATCGAAAATGCGGTTCAGATTCAGCTTGGAAATCCCTGATCCGTTGTCCTTAATCCATATTTCAACAGTTCCAACGCCGTCTTTTTCGTATCCGGAACGGGAAATGATTCCGATTCGGGCTGGCTCCATCTCCTTTCCATTCTGTCCCAATGCCTGACGTCGGCTCTCAATCGCATCACGGGCGTTGATGACTAAGTTCAATATCACCTGCTACAGTTGGTTGGTATTTCCCATCACCCAGAGGATGTCCGGATCCAGGTCTGTCTCCACAGCGATGTCTCGAAGCTTAAGCTGTTCGCCGATCATCAGAAAACAGTCTTTGATAACCCCGTTGACCCGTATCGGCTCCAATTCCTTATCCGATTGCCGGGAAAACGAACCCAGATGATTGATGATGGTCATCATGCGTTTGGTATTGCGGTCCATGCTCTCCAGGTGGCATGGCAACTGCTCCAGATTCAGTGCGCCTTTTCGGAGATTTCGCGCCATCAACTGAGTGGTTCCCCGAAGAACCATGAGTGGCTGGTTCAACTCATGCGCCACGCCAGACACCAGTTCCCCGATTGATGCCAGCTTTGCGGACTGGACCAGACTGGCCTGGGCCTGCCGGATTTCTTCTTGCGCTCGTTTAAGGTCGCTGATATCTTGAGCCACACATACCACTGCCTCGATGTCGCCCTGCCTCTTTCGCAAGACCGCGCCGGAAAACAGAACAGGAACAGCTTGCCCTTCGCGGGTCAGAAACTGTTTTTCCTGGGACCTGATCTGATCCTGCGTTACCTTGAAAACTGTGGACACCCATCTTTGTTCCACCTCAAGGGGGTCAGTGGGATGTTCGGTTGCCAGAACACCAATCTTCTCCAGATAAAATTCATCTTCTGCTTCTGCAAACATAAATCCAATTGGTCTGCCGATCAGATCTTCATCGCGATATTTCAGCAGGTCCAGGACTGCCCGGTTCACAGACCGGATACATCCGTCAGGCTCGATAACGATGACACAGTTGATCATGGCCTGAATGATCCGGCTGAGGTAGTCTCTGGAGACAGTGGAATCAAGCAGATCTTTTGCAATGTGGTTAATGGCATCGCTTAGAAGTCCAATCTCATCCGGGTATATGGCGGGTATCTGCCGTGTATAATCACCGGCTGCAATGGATTGAACCGCCTCTTTCATCGTTACGATAGGTGCGGCCATCCGCCTGCCAAGAATAAACACAGCGACTGCCATGGTCAGCACGACGGCAGTGGAAATGACCAGCAGGGACAAAACCATCTGATTAAGCGGCTGATGGGCCACGTTTCCGGGTACCGCCATCAGCATACTCCATCCAAGACCCCGAAACGAAAAACGCCCTGTTTGCGGAACCACCGTGATTAGGTAGGGCGGCTCATTGTCTTCAAGACGAACCATATTCCCGGAGGCGCCGTTCCCCATTCTGGTCGAAAAAACCGGAGACAGATTCCGAACCAGCACATCTTGCCTACGATCGGTTTGAGCTGCAATAACGGTACTGGTTCGGCTGATCAGATAGGCTCGGATGGGCAGCCGAAGCTCATCAAGTATCTGCTGTACCACCAGCCAGGCATAATGGCCGACCACCGCGCCATAAACCTCGCCGGTCCGGCTATTCATGACGGGTGTTGCAAACACCAGGGTGGGCTGGCCGTTTTCTGGCGCCATCACCACATCAGAGACGGACGTAGTACCTTGCAGTGCGGCACCCATTTCTGTACTTGCTTCGGCATGTCGTTCGGAAAAAAGCATCTCGATTTCAGTTGTATCTGTCGAATAGCATATCCTGCCTGCCCGGTTGACCAGCATGATTTCCAGCCACGGCCCGGTCAGCAGGATCTGTTCCTGGATTTCAGGCAACAGATCGGACAACTGCTGCGTCCTTGCGTCATGGTCGGCATGTACCGTAATAAACCCCTCAACATCTCGTTCGCCAGCCAGATTCTGAATGTCCTGCATGGCCCGAAAGATCGTTCGGTCAATCAGGGTCATTATACTCCGGTTCAGTTCCAACTGATTCTCCAGAATGGCTGTCTCCAGAAGGTTCCTGGCAATATAATACATCCCTGCTGTAAGAAGAGAAACAAACACAGCCGATGTGACAAAAATATACAGCGTCAATTTATGGGCGATTTTCATAGACATTGGCCTTCAAAAACATTGA
>JBAXVB010000067.1:0-15411 GCA_037129415.1 Deltaproteobacteria bacterium | reverse complement strand
AGATTACGACAACACCCTTTAAAAGAATATCCATTCGAAGAAAATCCGTAAAAATATAGTTGAAAATCATAAATAACACAGCAAAGCGTAACCAATCTCTATTGTCGTAATATGACCGACTTTAAGGCCGGAAGGTATCATTCTTAAATTTCATCGAACGCTCTTGTGCCCGCTAATCACAACTAAAATCGAAAGGATTCCCCCCTTTGAAAAAGGGGGGCCAGGGGGGATTTCGGAGGCTATCCACCTGAAAAATCCCCCTTGATCCCCCTTTTTCAAAGGGGGAAGTATCATTTTCATGTATGAGGTGATCGAATTTGAGAAAGATACGCCGTAAGCACTTTTTTGCGAAGTGTCTTGTAAATTCAAAACATAAACGCTGTTTATATTTTTAATGATAGTCAATGTCAAGAATGAAATTGATAAAAAAATGCCTCCATGAACGATACATGGAGGCATTTTATAAGACAGGAACGCAGAGCTGCTGATTACATCATTCCGCCCATTCCGCCCATTCCACCCATTCCGCCCATTCCGCCGCCACCGCCGCCACCGCCGTGCATGGCATCTGACTTTTCTTCGGGTTTATCGGCAATCATGGCCTCGGTGGTCAGCATCAGGGAAGCTACGCTGCCAGCGTTCTGAAGTGCAAATCGTGTAACCTTGGTAGGATCAATTACGCCTGCTGCAATCAGATCTTCATAGACGTTGGTTTCGGCGTTAAAGCCAAAAGCACCTTCACCGGCTTTGACTTTGTCGATAACCACAGAACCTTCGTATCCGGCATTGTTGGCGATCTGACGCAGGGGTTCTTCCATCGCCCTCATTACCACCTTGACACCAAGTTTCTGCTCGCCTTTCAGTTTCATTTTATCCAGAGCATCCAGACAGCGAACCAGGGCAACACCGCCGCCAGGAACAATACCTTCCTCAACGGCTGCACGGGTGGCGTTCAGGGCATCTTCAACTCTGGCCTTTTTCTCTTTCATTTCGGTTTCGGTGGCTGCACCGACATTGATCACAGCAACGCCGCCGATCAGCTTGGCAAGGCGCTCCTGAAGTTTTTCACGATCGTAATCGGAAGTAGTTTCTTCAATCTGAGCACGGATCTGTTTGACGCGACCTTCAAGAGCAGAGCGGGAACCGGCGCCATCTACTATGGTGGAGTTGTCTTTGTCTATGCTCATCCGTTTGGCTTTTCCCAGATCCGAAAGGGTCAGGTTCTCAAGCTTGATGCCCAGATCTTCAGAGACGACCTGGCCGCCGGTAAGAATGGCGATGTCCTCAAGCATGGCTTTTCTTCGGTCGCCAAAACCAGGGGCTTTAACAGCAGCAACTTGCAGAGTGCCTCTCAGCTTGTTAACCACAAGGGTGGCCAAGGCTTCGCCATCAACATCTTCGGCGATAATTACAAGGGGTTTGCCCATTTTTGCGACCTGCTCCAGGATGGGCAGAAGATCTTTCATGCTGCTGACTTTTTTCTCGTTGATCAGAATAAACGGATCATCCAGAGCCGCGACCATTTTTTCAGGATCAGTTACAAAATAAGGGGAAAGATAACCGCGATCAAACTGCATACCCTCGACGACTTCCAGGGTGGTTTCCATTCCTTTGGCTTCTTCAACTGTGATAACGCCTTCTTTTCCGACTTTTTCCATGGCTTCGGAAATGATGTTGCCGATGGTTTCATCGTTATTGGCGGAGATGGTGCCTACCTGGGCGATTTCTCGTTTGTCTTTGGTGGGCTTGCTCATTTTGTGCAGTTCTTTGACCGCAACTTCAATGGCCTTGTCAATGCCGCGTTTAATGGCCATCGGGTTATTCCCGGCTGCAACAAGTTTCTGGCCTTCTTCGTAAATGGAGCGGGCAAGAACGGTTGCGGTCGTGGTGCCGTCGCCAGCCATGTCGCTGGTTTTGCTGGCCACTTCCTTGACCATCTGGGCGCCCATGTTCTCGAATTTGTCGGACAGTTCGATTTCTTTAGCGACCGTAACGCCATCTTTGGTTATGGTGGGGGATCCCCAGGACTTGTCAATAACCACGTTGCGACCTTTAGGGCCCAGGGTTACTACAACTGCATCTGCAAGAGCTCTGACGCCATTCAGCATGGCCTCACGGGCTTTCATATCGTATTTAATGATCTTCGCCATTATTCATTCCTCCACATCTGTAAACATCAATCCGTTATTATTCAATTACGCCAAGTACGTCATCTTCCCGCATGATCAGGAATTCATCACCATCAATTTTTACTTCTGATCCGGAATATTTGCCAAAAAGAATGCGGTCTCCGATTTTGATCTCGAGGGCAATTCGTTTGCCGTCGTCTGCAACTTTGCCATTTCCAACTGCAATAACTTTGCCTTCCGCGGGTTTTTCCTTGGCTGTATCTGGAATGATAATGCCGCCTTTGGTTGTGGTTTCTTCTGCAACTCGTTTAACAACAATGCGATCCTGTAAGGGTCTGAGTTTCATGGTTTAATTCTCCTTTTATTTCCATTAGTATAAAAATTTTACTTAAAAATCGAAAACAATATATCATATATTTCAGAAGCGTATCACCAGGATATGGCCACCTCCCTTCATGATAATTTTCGAAATATACCAGGGGTATTGCTCGTGTTATGAATCGGAGCTATCGGATGTTTTTGAGCTTGCTGCGGGAGTTTCTGCTGACGGCGACACGGAATTATCATCAGATTTTTTTGGCGCGGATACTGCGTTATTATTTTTTCCGGCATAGTCCGTTACATACCAGCCAGTTCCTTTCAGGTGAAAGCTGCTTTGGGAAATCAGCTTTTGAAGATGACCGGAACAACTACCGCACACAGAAAGCGGCTTGTCAGAAAAATTTTGAATGGCTTCTTCCACGGCACCGCATTGGGTGCATTCGTATTCATAAATCGGCATATTGCTATCCTCCTGAAATTATTTTGGGATCAAATTGTCTGAGAAATCCCTGTGTCCGAGTCCAACTAAACATAATGTAAGAATTGTTCTTGTCAAGAATCAGTCGGAATATTTTTCGAAAGAGTCTGTCAAATTATCAATGGGAACCCGCCAACTCTTTGAGAATTCAAATACTTCCGACATTCCACATAGCTTGATATCACTGAGGATTTCATGTGTTTTGTCGTGTACCCGTTTTTCTTCAGATTGTTTTTCATCCGGTGATGCATGAAAATTTTGAAGAAACTTGCTGAACCGAACAATATGAATCAGCTCGTGTGTGGTAATATACAGAACAAGGGAGAGTAACATAATGGAGGGGTTTTGGGCAAGAAGTTTCACGATGGCATGATCTTGAAAACAAATTTTATAGAAATCATAGGTCGAAGAGTTAAGGAATGTGTGTTTGGGTTTGCCCTCGTAACGGACGATCTGTGCCAGCGGTCCGTCAACAATTTCATCGGGATCAAGATCAGCAAGGGTTTTAAAGTCGTAACGGGGTCGTTTCCACTCGGTCAGGGACATCTTATAATGGTTACTGACCAACTCCTCGGCCATCGCCGCCGCCTGATTTACGATAATTATCTGTTCTGGAGTGAATGTATTCATATTTTATAAAGGGAGAATGAGACAGGAAGCATCAGGATTCAAGATGCTTTTTGGTTTTTCAGGAATGAGTCGCCCCTTGCAGTGTTCAGTGATGATCTCCAGAAAATAATGGCCGTATCTTTCAAGTTTTATGGAACCTACGCCATGGAGATGTCGCAAATTCTCCGGCGATTGTGGAAAAAATGTCGCCATCTCGATGAGCGTTTTATCCGGAAAGATCACGTATGGCGGGACATTGGTCGTATCCGCCAGCTCCTTTCGCATTTCCCGAAGCCGCTTAAAGAGGGCCTGATCGTAAATATTATCGTAAGTATTTTCGCTTTCCTTGACCGGAAAAGGGGGCTCGGGTTTCACTTCCATTTTTCCCAAAAACAGCTCTTTTCCGCGAAGAACTTCCCATGCCTTTGGTGTCAGCTTCAGGGCGCCATGCTCCATGTCCTGAAGCATCAATCCTTTTTGCAGCAGTTGCCGACTGAGGTAGAACCATTCCTGTTTGGAATATTCTTTCCCGATGCCATAGGTAGAAAGATTTTGGTGGCTGAATTTCATGACTTTTTGCGTTTTGCCGCCTCTTAACACATCAATGATGTGCTCTGCGCCAAACATTTCATCGCAGCGCTTCATGCAGGACAGGAATTTCTGGGCGGGAATCGAAAGATCGCAAAGCGTTTGTTCTCCGGATGCACAGTTGTCGCACATGCCGCATTTGGGTTTGGCGTATTTTTCTCCAAAATAGGTCAGCAGGGGGATGCGGCGGCAGTCACCGGTTTCAGCCATTCCGATCAGGGCGCTGAGATGCATAATGGCGGTACGTTTTTCTTTATCAGCTTTTTGGTTGATGAAGTATTTTATTTTATGAATATCGCTGTAACCGAACAATAACAGGCAATGCGCCCTTAAGCCATCCCTTCCGGCGCGTCCGATCTGCTGGTAATAACTTTCAATATTCTGGGGCAGATCATAATGCAGGACAAAACGGATATTGGGTTTGTTGATTCCCATTCCAAAGGCGATGGTCGCAGTCATGATCTGAACATCATCGCGGATAAAACGTTCCTGATTCCGTCGACGTTCGTTATCCGGCAGACCGGCATGATATGGTTTTACGGAAAAACCTGCTTTTGTCAGCGTTGTGGTGAGATCATCCACCTGTTTGCGCGCCAGGCAGTAGATTATACCCGGCTGATTCGGAAACTTTTTGATAAATTCAATGGTTTGCAGAACAGGACTTGCCTTTTGAACGATCTGCAGAAAGAGATTCTTCCGGTTGAAACTTGCGATAAATGCATTGGTGGCTTCAAAATTCAGGCAAGTCTGAATGTCCTTCTGGACTCTTGGCGTTGCGGTTGCGGTTAACGCCACGCAAACGGCCTTGGGAAACTGTTTTTTTACTTCGACCAGTTGACGGTACTCCGGCCGGAAATCATGTCCCCATTCGGATATGCAGTGCGCTTCATCAATGGCGATGCAGTCCACGCGTCTTGAGGACAGCATCGCAAGCGTTTTTGGCATCAGGAGGGTTTCAGGTGCAAGGTAAAGAAGCCTGACATCGTTTCTCAGAATACGGGAGATGTTTTGCCCATATTCCTCAAAGGACAGCGTGCTGTTCAAGACCACAGCCCCGACACCCAACGCCGTAAGTTGTTCCACCTGATCCTTCATCAAGGAAATGAGCGGAGAGACGACAACTGTAAGGTCTTCGAACATCATTGCCGGAATCTGGTAACACAGGGACTTTCCGCCCCCGGTCGGCATGATGACCAGAGTGTCTTTTCGTCTGAGAATATTTCCGATGATCTCCTGCTGAAGCGGCCGGAAATCATCATACCCGAAGGTGTTTTTAAGAATCGTTTTTGCCTGCTGTATCATTCCTTACTTATAAAACACCTCTTCATGGATTACAAGAACGCGATCGCCGGGATGTTCCTAATTTCTCCATGATAGCGTCTGTCATAATGCACTCCTTATAAGTATTGCACAATAATCCGTAAATTGATATTACGGAATCCAACGTACATTTGGGACAATAGGAAATGATGTTTAACTATCAAAAGGAGAAATGTATGAATTTTAACAATGTGTTGAAAATGTTTGTGGTAGTGGGGATGGCGGTTTTTTTCTGCGCAGGCACAACGCTGGCGGCGAAAAAGAAGGTTCTTTTCATCGATTCTTACCATGCAGGGTATGTGTGGAGTGACGGGGAAGTGCAGGGGGCGCAAAGCGCCATCGGCGACAAGTACGAATTCAAGGTCATCCACATGGACACCAAGCGCAATTCTTCGGCGGAAGCGCAGAAGAAGGCAGGTGAGGATGCCAAGGCCGAAATTGATTCCTGGAAACCTGATGTCGTCATTACAGCCGATGACAACGCCGCAAAACTTGTAATTGTTCCGTTTTACAAGGATTCGGATGTTCCATTTGTTTTTTGCGGGATCAACTGGGATGCTTCTTCCTATGGCTTTCCATTAAAGAACGTAACCGGTGTCCTGGAAGTTTCAGTCATTAAACCGCTCCTTGATTCGATGCAAAAATTCGCAAAAGGCAGTCGGGTGGGATTCATCGGCAAAGACAACGAGACGGACCGAAAAGAAGCAGATAACCTGAAGAAGCTCAATGTTCAGCTTTCGTCAACAAAGTTTGTCAATACTTTCGAGGAGTGGAAAACGGAATTCATCAAAGTCCAGGATGAAGCGGATATGCTCATCTTTATCAACAACGCGGGCATCAGCGGCTGGGATGACGCTGAAGCAATGAAATTCACCAGAGAAAATACGAAGATACCCACGGGCAGTACACATGACTTTATCGCCCCTTTCGTATTGGTCGATTATGCCAAGCTTGCCGAAGAGCAGGGGGAGTTGGCCGCCGGAATAGCCATAAATATACTCGAAGGGAAGTCGCCCAAAGATTTTCCAATAATTACCAATAAAAAAGGCCAGATTTACATTAATTTGGCTATTGCCAAGAAACTGGGCATCCAGTTTCCGTTGGAAACGATTAAAACCGCCAAGGTTATAAAAGACTGAAAAACAGCCAGATAGGTAACGCTATATTTTTCACGATCTCTTTTTCCGTCTTACCCTGAACAACCGGGATTTCGGAAGGGAGATCATGATTTGAAACATGTTCGGCGGCAATGCCTGTTCAAGCAAGTGTTGAACGTTGACCGTTAGACAGCGAACGGTGAACGGCAAACGGTCAACGATAGTTGACAAGGAGACTGTGCAGTGAAATATTCGATAAAAACGAAATTATTGACTTTGGTTGCATTCGCTTTTCTGATTACAGTGATCGGAGTGATCGGTTTGACCGTTTATCTTTCCGCCGACATTGCCAGAGAGGTTGTCCAAGTAGTTAATACCGGTCAAGTCGAGGTGTATTCTCAAAGGCTGAGTGGAATTTCTGGTGAAATCGAACAGACGCAGCGGAGTCTTCAGGCGACGATCAACGACACCGGCCTTGCCGGAACCGAGATAGCCAAAACCTATGAAGCGGATGCCAAGGCTAATATTCTGAACGACTTAGCCAAACGTTATTATGAGCAAAAGCCGAAAAGTATGGATGTATTCCCGTTCATTGTGGATTCGCAGGCAGCGATAATCATGCATCCTTTACTGAAAAAAGATGACGAAATTTTACGGCAGATCGGCTTTGTCGAATTGATGGCTAAGGCCAGGGACAACGTGTTCCAATATCAGCAGAACAATATTACACAATGGGTCTTCTTGAAGAAATTTGAACCTTGGGGATGGACCGTCTGTTATGCGGTGCCCGACAATCTGAGATACGAGGGAGTTTACAAGGTCAACAACCTGCTGTCAAGCATGAGGAATCAGCTTGCCATCATGATTATCGCACTTGCCATCGCAGTCATGCTGTCTCTTACCTGGTTTATATCGCATTTTGTCACCAAACCCCTGGCTGAGGTTATCGGCGGTCTCAATGAAGGCTCCGACCAGGTTGCCTCCACGGCCTTCGAAGTATCTTCCGCCAGTCAAACCCTGGCGGAGGGCTCGTCGGAACAGGCGGCCTCCATCGAAGAAACATCCGCTTCCCTGGAAGAGATGTCTTCCATGATCAAGAAGAACGCCCACAATTCAGGCCATGCGCATGCCCTGATGAAGGAGGCTGCTGTTGGCGTTCAGACTGCATCGGTGTCCATGTGCGAGTTGATATCTTCCATGTCCGAAATTCTGAAAGCCAGCGATGAAACTTCAAAAATCATCAAAACTATTGATGAAATCGCGTTTCAGACCAATCTTCTGGCTCTTAACGCAGCGGTTGAAGCGGCCAGGGCTGGACAAGCCGGGGCCGGATTCGCTGTTGTGGCCGATGAAGTCAGAAATCTGGCGCTTCGGGCAGCCGAAGCCGCAAAAACCACCGCAAATCTCATTAAAGGAACATCTAACAAAGTCCGGGAAGGCTCGGAGCATGTCAACCAGAGCAACGCGGTTTTTTCAAGTGTTGCTGAAAGTATTTCCAAAATCAGGGATCTGATCAGTGAAATTGCGGCTGCTTCCAGCGAGCAGGCCAAAGGAATCGAACATGTGAGCATTGCCGTTTCCGAAATGGACAAAATCACCCTGCAAAACGCCGCCGCCGCCGAGGAATCTGCGTCTGCCGCCGAGGAAATGAACGCTCAGGCGGAGCAGATGAAGAGCATGATTGATGAACTGGTTGCAATCGTGGGAGGGAGTACCACCACGATGTTGCAGAGCCATTTAAACGCCATCAGACACCCGAATCCGCAAGCCACTGTATATGTCAGACATTCTCCAGACAAGGCATTGGCCGCTGTAAAAAAAACCGCAAAAGTAAAAGCCCTACCACTTCATCGGCTCAGAAAGGTTATATCCAGTTGACATCCTTGAAACACTTAAACATACGGATATGACTGGATGTTTTCATGAACCGATAATCCGCTCGGCAATAGCGGTACCCATCGCCGATGTGCCGATCGCCTGATTTTTATCCAACGCTAAATCAAGGGTATGAATTCCTGATGATAAGGCATCCGCCACCGCACTTTCAATGGCGATTGCCGCCTGATCCTGGCCAAAGCTGTATTTGAGCATCATGGCGGCAGATAGAATCTGAGCCACAGGATTGGCGATTCCCATGCCGGCGATGTCCGGCGCAGATCCTCCAGCCGGCTCAAAGAGTCCGAATCGGCTCTCGTTCAGGCTCGCTGATGGTAGCAGTCCCATGGAGCCTGTCAGCATGGCGCATTCATCCGATATGATGTCTCCAAACATGTTTTCACAGAGCAGCACGTCAAAGCGGTGGGGGTTTTTTATAAGCTGCATGGTCGCATTGTCGATGTAAAGGTGATCCAGTTCCACGTCCGGGTAATCCTTTGCCACCTCACAGACGATTTCTCGCCAGAAGACCATGACGGTCAGTACATTGGCTTTGTCGATGGATGTAACTTTTTTTCTTCGGCACCGTGAGATTTCGAACGCTGCACGGGCTATTCTTTCGATCTCCCGGCGAGTGTAAACCATGGTGTCGAATGCTTTTTCCTCGGGACCTGATCCTTCCCGTCCCTTGGGTGTCCCAAAGTAAATGCCTCCGGTCAGCTCCCGGACACAGAGAATGTCGAACCCGTCGCCAACGATTTCCGGCTTCAGAGGACTGGCGGCTGCAAGGGCTTGATAGACTTTTGCAGGCCGAAGATTACAAAAAAGATTAAAGTGTTTTCTCAGGGGAAGCAGGGCGGCGCGTTCAGGCTGTTTTTCCGGCACCAGTTTCTCCCATTTGGGCCCTCCCACGGAACCAAAGAGAATGGCGTTGCTACTTTCGCATAGCGCCAGCGTCTCGGGAGGAAGAGCTAATCCGCATCTGTCGATGGCGCATCCTCCAATATCCGCAACCTGATATTCAAACTGAAAATCGAATTTTTCCCTAATCACCTCCAGTACCTTCAGTGCCTCCTTCATTACTTCCGGTCCAATCCCGTCTCCGGGCAATACAGCTATTCTATTCATCAATATCGGCTCCTTACTGTTTTGTGATGGGACATCTTGACATCGTTTTAAAAGTTCCAAGTGGGGGGACTGTTATGATTTGATTACTATAAAGTGTTATTATCGTCTTTTCAACATGATATCTTTCAGGTTCTGAACCAGTTCATCAGGGTTCGGTTTGGAGAGCTGGGCGTCAGCATGGACAGATTCCCCCTTGTGGCGCAGTTTATCGGTTATCAGCGAGGAAAACAGGATAAACGGCAGGACCTTCAAAACGGAATCACTTTTTACTTTCTGGCAGAAATGATAGCCGTCCATCTGCGGCATTTCAACATCCGAAAGGATCAAGTCGATAAAATCGGTAATGGGTCTGTTTTGCTCGCCGGCCTTTTTTTTGAAGTCCATCAGATATTCCCAGGCTTCCCCACCATCCACCTTTGACGTGACAATGAACTCCTTATGCTCCTCCAGGAATTTTTTCGTTGCTCGGCGTATCATACCGGAATCATCGGCATGCAGAACGCGCATGGGATAGCGCAGCCCAGCGGCAACTGTTTCAGAAACAGCCGATTTTTCCTCACCTGGTTGGCGTTGTGGCACGGCAAGACGTGGATCAATTGCACCGATGGCCATTTCCAGGTCCAGCATGAGAACCGTTCTATTCTCCAGATGGATGAGACCAGTAATGGCATCACAGAATTTCTGCATGTACGAGTCCACTGGACTGATGTTCTTCCAACTGGATCGGTGGATTCTCGTGATGCCGGATACAAGAAAGGCGGAGGTCAACTTGTTGAACTCCGTGATGATCACGATTGGGTTTGCACCCTCCATACGATTTTTGCCCAGCCAGAGAGCCAGATCAACCAGAGTGATGACTCTGCCGCGGTGATTGAATACGCCAGCGACAAAAGGCGCCGCATTCGGCGGCCTGGCTATGTTTGGCGGCAGACTGATGATCTCCAGCACCTTCGCCACATTGACACCGTAATATCCACGGTATCCTCCCACTTCGTCGATATAGAGTTCAATCAGCTCCAGTTCATTCGTACCACTCTCCAGAAGAATCCCTTTATCTGACGTAGCCATTTGTCATCCTTTCGAAACTGATCAAAACAGTAATGGTTGTTTTAAAAGTCTTAGGTTTTATAAATTCATACGGTCCGCAATATATAACTCAATTGTTAACCTGATTGCAGTGACTATACTGCGAACTGGCACAATTTTACGTTTTTGATCCCCCACCCCAGCCCTCCCCCGCTGGGAGAGGGAGTTTATGAAAAGCGCAGATTATGCCCGTTCGCAGTATAAAGCTATAAATCCAGCAGGATTTTTATAGCGGAGTTTTGGGCGGCCATAACAAAAGCCTCCGTTGCCGATTCAATGGGAAAGCGGTTGGTAATCAGTCTTTCAAGAGGCATGTCGGGATGCTTCGCCATCAGGGACAGTCCATGTCGAAACTGACCGCAGCGTGACCCAATAACAGTGAGTTCATGAATGACTATAGGGGATAGGTTTATCGCCTCGGATACTGCAACCGTGGATTTCAACACAATAATGCCGCGGGGCCGACACAAAGTCATGGCTTCTGCAAGACCGGTTGCAGAACCTGTGGCTTCAACCACAACATCAGCGCCGGAACAATGATTGCCGTCATGAGTAATCTTGATGTTGTTCCATACGGATAACGCCAGCTTTTCAGGGTGATGGCCGATAAGGGTGACATCGGATGCCACTGTTGACAGAACCCACGCACAAAGGATGCCAAGGCGACCATCGCCAAGAACGACAATACGCTGTGAGCCGTTCAGGGAAAGTTGTTCCAGAATTTCACAGGCGGCCGAAAGCGGCTCGATCAACACTGCCCGATCATCAGAAATATTTGCAGGAATCTCAATCAGATTGGATATCGGAAGAACGCAGTAATCGGCCATGCAACCGTTTAGCCGGTCGATACCCAGGGTTCTCCGGCTTGGGCAGTGCCTGCTCTGCCCTTTTTGGCACCATAAGCATTGTCCGCACCCGGCATTAATCTCTCCGGCCACTCGTTTGCCAATCCACCGGATTTCCTCGCAAGACTCAACAATCCCAACAAATTCATGGCCAAGTACGCCTGAAAATCCAAGGTAGCCATTTATCAGCTCCAGATCGGTCTGACAAATACCTGCCGTTTTTACCCGGATTCTGGCCCAACCCGGCTGAACCTCCGGAACCGGAAAATTCGGCGTAAATCGAAGTTGTCCGTCCAACACAATCGCGCGCATCATCTTTCCCTTCACGATGTCAGAATTTGCTGAATACTCCGATTGATGTCAAGTACTCATCGAACTGCCGATAATTGGCATTTGCAATTCCATCCTGTTCGTTCCGCCCCAGGTTGGCGGCGATGCTGATATTGACCCCAATATTGGCGTTGATGTTATGGCTAATACCTGTTGAAAACGCGTATAGCCAATCGTTACGAAGCGAGGGGGCGGACGACCCGGTGGTGAGATTCCCGACTGTGTAGTCAGCGTTCTTCAGTTGGCAGTTCAGGTTCCATATTAATGCCGTATCGAATCTGTGGCGATAACCCAGGTCAAGGCTGGTGTCAAAAGTCGGAACCTGTCCGGTACTTGATACCCATCGGGAACCTTTGTATTTAACCATCACCGTATCATGTTTCGATATTTCTCCTGTCAGTGAAGATTCTCCATAAAAATTCACCTGATTTTTATTGTTTACCGGCGCATTGTCAACGTAACCTCGAAAATCTGGCCCGCCGAGCAGTGACAGGGTAAGCCAATTGAAGAGTTTGCCTTCAACTCCTATAATAGTCCGCTGATAGTCGTTAGTTGAAGTGTAATCCGATTTTATAACTTTATCCTGATACTGGCGCCCATAACGATACCCCAGAAAAATGGCCAATTGCGAGGATGTTTTGCGACCCAAATCCACCCCGCCATTGATATCATAGCGGTCAACCCAATTCTGATATCCGCTAATTGCCTGCTGTTCTGTCAACATATCCCAAAGCTGAAGTGAACCCGTTGGGCGGATGAAGAATTGGTTCCAGTCAAGTTGAAAATCAATTTTCGTCCGGTCTTGATACTGATTTCGGCGTTCTCGTGGCAACCCATGGGCATAGCAGCTTCGGACATTGTCTGGAGCAAGATAGATAGGCGCAGTACTGCTGCCATCTATATATTGGAAGGAATTGTCGAAGGTGAAAGAAATATTTTCAGAATTTGCCTTGATTTTGTTTAAAATTCGGTGTGCCGTGTTGCTTTCTTCCGATGCCTGGGAATACGTTGCAAAATCAGGCTCATAATTTAGAGACAATACCTTTAACACGCTCTGATCTTTTATAAGCGGAGCAAAATCCATACCGATTTTTGGTGATATGGTGGTAATCCAGGAATAGCTTCTCGGCATACCGTCACCGGATACGCCCAGAAGGTTATCATCGTAGCTTTCTTTAAGCCCAAGGGATAGTTCAGTCATCCAGACCGGTTTGTTCAACACAGATGTGGATGCACCGGAAACCGGTAAGGAAGACGGGTTTTCCTGTGCATAAACCGTAGTGGCTATCAGTGCTACGATGATAGAAATCAACAAAAATTGGTTATGAGCTGACTTTTTAATAAGGTGTTTGTTAGACGCCACTTTTTCTCCATTTTTAAAGATGTAAGAAGCCAACTATTGTCCATCCATGTAAATAAAAATATCACGATCCGGGATATTATTTTATGTGTGTTACCTAAGACCTGATTTCGCTTCTTGTGAAAGAACGATCCTTCTGAGATGTTCCGTGGCTTTTTGCGGGTCAGGCGCGGAACAAATCGCGGAGACAACAGCCAGGCTATCCGCCCCTGCCTGGATGACCTCGGCGGCATTCGATGCGTTGATACCCCCGATCGCGACCAGGGGATGACGAGACATGGCTCTGACTTTCCTTAGCCCGTCGATCCCCCAATGATTCCGGGTGTTGGTTTTTGTCGGTGTGGCGAATATCGCACTGACACCTAAATAGGCAACATCAAAAGCTTCCGCCGCTTCAACCTGTTCCAGTGTTTCAACCGATAAACCGATAATGGCATCAGGCCCCAGCAACTTTCTGGCAAGCGGATACGGCATGTCTTCCTGCCCGATGTGAACCCCGTCGGCACCGACAGCCAGCGCCACATCAACGCGATCGTTGATAATCAAGGGAACGGTATATGGAGCCAGAATTATCTTGATGCGTTGAGCTTCTTCGATAAAAAAACGGGTTGAAGCATCCTTTTCCCGAAGTTGAACCATCGCCGCGCCACCCTTTACCGCCAGTAGAATGACGTTATCCAGGGATTTTTCGTAGAGGGACGCACGATCCGAGACAATATATATCCCAGTTATATTCTTAAGAATTTCTACTTTCATTTGTGTGAGAAATACCTTGTTATCTCACTTTCTGCAAGGATATTCTTTAAAGATTCATGCAGAATCGCTCCGAAATAAAAAAAGTCAAGATTTAAAAAGCTATATTTTTTTTAAAAACAGACCGCTGCTGAAATTGAATGCACATCGTGTCCTTCACCGACAAGCACGTCAAAAAAATCTTCTTTACATGTTGTAAATAATTTTGGCATCATCTCTACTGAAAAGACTTTCACTTCCCGGTATCTGGAAACGCCCCGTAATTTATCAACTTAAAAAGAATCACGACAATTTAGCGCATAACAAAGTGATAATAAATGATTAATACTGTGAACACAGATACCGCAATCACTGTGAATGACGCATATAAACATAGTTGGAGAAGTATGGTACATATTTTGCATCAAACATTCCATTAACCACACTGTTCGAAGAAGGATGAAGGAAAAGCAAAAGCGAATGTTGAAGGCTGGATGTTTTTTTATTAGTAATTCGTAATTCATAGTTATGCTGTTCACAGTGTCATCTTCAAGTAAAGGGGTGTCAATGGAACTTAAACAGGAAATAGACGTATCCACAAAGCACCCCCATCTGGAAAAAAAGGGGAAAGA
The DNA here is from genome assembly GCA_037129415.1 of Deltaproteobacteria bacterium. Lineage (GTDB taxonomy): Bacteria > Desulfobacterota > Desulfobacteria > Desulfobacterales > Desulfatirhabdiaceae > RAAP-1. The sequence goes on along the minus strand of JBAXVB010000067.1, from coordinate 881 downwards.
GCGCTATTCCAAACTCTACCGGAAATTTATTTTTCTCACCCTGACGTGTTCTCTGGTTCCACTTTTTCTGGTCGGCTGGGGAATATATGCTTACTATTCCGGATTTTCTACGATCCGGATAATGGACTATTTCAAGAATCAGGTTGACCACCATCGGGAAGTAATAGAAGTCTTTTTACGGGAACGAACTTCAGACCTCCAATTGGTAATTCTTACTCATTCTCCCGATTCCCTGCAAAACCCGGGAAATCTCAGACGAATCTTCAGCGTGATGAATCAGGGTCATTCTTTTTTTACGGACTTGGGACTTATTGATGATGAGGGAAAGCATCTGAATTATATCGGCCCCTATGATCTGATGGACGTAAATTATTCCAAGACTGTCTGGTTTAGGGAAGTGATGACTAAAGGGATATATATCAGTGATATGTTTGCCGGGTTTCGCAACGCGCCCCATTTTATTATTGCTGTTACCAGGATTGATGGGGACAGGAAATGGATATTGCGGGCAAGCATAGATACGGAATATTTCCGTTCTCTGGTTGAACACGTCAAGATGGGCGCAACCGGTGAAGTATATCTTTCGAATCAGGAAGGAATCCTGCAGACCACTCCCCGTTTCGGCGGTAAGATTATGGAAAAGGCTCCGTTGCCGGTTGAGTTTTTCAGCGAAGAAAGCAGCATCGGAATATATGAGCCTGATAATAGTGATACTGGAAGGCATTTTCAACGTCAGTTAGTCGCCTATACCTGGCTCGAAAATCCCCGATGGAAGCTGGTTGTAAGACAGGATTACGCCGAAGCTTTTAGAGATGCAAATCAGGCAAATCGGGCTGCACTAATTTTCCTTCTGTTCAGTCTTATGATCATCCTGGTCATAT
>JBAXVB010000669.1:0-2455 GCA_037129415.1 Deltaproteobacteria bacterium | reverse complement strand
GCATTTCTGACTGCAGCAGTCGCCCTGATCCCTCTGATTTTCATGGCGATTATCGACTACAACGTCACCCAGAACGCAGTTGAATCAGAAATTCTGCTCAGAACATCCAGTCTGGTTTCAAATACCCGACGAACTCTGTCTTTTTTTCTGGATGAACGTAAATTCGCCCTGAATTTCATAATTAATGACAACACCCCCGAAAGCCTGAAAAACCCGGAACGCCTGTCTGCAATTCTGGAAAATCTGAAAAAAAGCTTGGGAGGGTTTTCCGATATAGGCATGATAGACGAATCCGGCGTTCAGATCAATTATGTCGGACCATATCAACTCATCGGTGTGGACTACAGTACCCATGCCTGGTATCGGGAGGTTCAGGAACGCAATATTTACATCAGCGATGTTTTTCTTGGTCTTCGCAATGTTCCCCATTTTGTAATTGCCATAAAGCACAGTGTGCCGAACGGATATTCTTTTGTTCTACGGGCATCTCTGGACTTGGAGCGGTTCAAGGAGCTTTTATCGGAAATGGAGGTTGGGGGGATGGGAGATGCGTTTATCATCAACCATGTCGGCATTCTTCAAACGCCTTCCCGATACCAGACTACTGTGCTGGAAAAAATTCCGCTCCCGGTTCCGGAATATTCCCCCAAAACGATCGTTTACCAGACCTTGGACAGGAATGAAAAGGCACTGATTATCGGTTATGCCTATATCACTGATACCCCTTTTGTTCTGATCGTAACCAAGCAGAAAACAGAGCTGATGAAACCCTGGTTTAAAACCCGCTCTCAGTTGATCGGGTTTCTGGCTGTCAGCATCATCACCATTCTTGTCGTGGTCATCGGCGTATCCACTTACCTGGTCAACAACATATTTATAGCAGACCAAAAGCGGGTGATGACCCTCCATCAGGTTGAATATGCCAACAAACTGGCCTCCATCGGGCGTCTTGCCGCCGGTGTGGCTCATGAAATCAACAACCCCTTGGCCATTATCAATGAAAAAGCCGGGCTGATCAAAGACATCTTCACCTTTCGAAATGATTACGTCTATGATTCAAAACTGAATGGTCTGGTCGATTCCATTATTTCATCCGTGGAACGATGCGGAACCATCACCAAGCGGCTGCTCAACTTTGCCCGGCACATCGAAGTGAGCGTCCAGAAACTCAGCGTAAAATCCGTCATTCAGGATGTGTTGGGATTTATGGGCAAGGAGGCTGAATACAAAAGCATCACTATTTCGGTTGATATTCCCGATGATATTCCCGAATTTGAAAGCGATCGGGGAAAACTTCAGCAGATATTTCTGAATCTGATCAACAACGCTTTTGCCGCCATGACAGATGGCGGCAAACTGGAAATCAGGGTTTCAAAGCATGGCGACGATGAGGTCTCCATTGAGGTTTCAGATGACGGATGCGGGATTTCAGAGTCGGATATGAAAAGGGTTTTCGAACCTTTTTTTACAACCAAAAGCCGAACCGGCGGTACCGGTCTGGGCTTGTCCATCACGTATGGGCTGGTGCAGGAAATCGGCGGAAAAATTCAGGTAAAAAGCACGGTCGGCAAGGGTACACGATTTACGATCATTCTGCCATTGACATATATAAAGAAAAAAGGAGAGGGTTATGCGCGTATTGCTGGTTGATGATGAAGAGCAATTGGTTTCAACACTGGCAGAACGCCTGGCTTTCAGAGGTATCCATGCCAATTGGGTCACCAGCAGCACGGCAGCCCTGGAACTGATTGAAACCGAGTCCTTTGATTTGGCTATTCTTGATGTCAAAATGCCTAAAATCAGCGGCTTGGAGCTGAAGAAAAGACTTCAGGTTTTGCGCCCGGCTATGAAGTTCATCTTCCTGACCGGGCATGGTTCTGAAGATGATTTTAATATCGGGACAGCGGAAGCCGGCAAGGATTTTTATCTGGTCAAGCCGGTAAAAATCGAGTCTCTGCTCGAAAAAATGAATGAGGTGATGCAACAACAAGGAGACGGAAAATGAGCAATTATCAGGAATCCATTGGAGCATGCGGCCTTCACTGTTTTGGGTCCATATCGGCATCCGTTTCGCACGAACTAAAAAACGCCCTGGCCATCATCAATGAAAACGCAGGGCTACTGGAAGATCTGTCTTTCATGGCGGGAAAAGGGCTGCCCCTTGATCCTGCCAAACTGAAAAGTATAGCCGCCAACATCGGCAAGCAGATTCAGCGTGCAGACGGTATTATCCGAAATATGAACCGTTTTGCTCACAGCACCGATGATACGGTTAAATGTATCGATCTGGGAGAAACTATGGCGCTAACCATGGCGCTGTCTTCCAGACTTGCCGCCATGAAGTGCGTCACACTGATCTTTAAACCACCTACACAAACAATTTACATAACAACCCACCTGTTTTACCTTGAAAATCTTATCTGGTTGTACATCAAGGAAATCCTTGAAAGAACAG
>JBAXVB010000668.1:0-2459 GCA_037129415.1 Deltaproteobacteria bacterium | reverse complement strand
AGGATTATTTATGTAAGAGAATTGGGGTAAGGTATCTCATCAGAGTTGACATCAATGGAAGCTGAATTATTTTGAAACACGCTGCTGAGGCGGTAAGGTGAACGCCCGGTTTTGCCGGGTTTTTTTCATATTTTTTTCTGTAAGTATCAGGTAACATTATTTACGATGATGGAGGCGATTATGTTTGGTCAACACGGTAGTTTTAGTAGGCATCATTTTTCCGGCTTTTTCCTGGGGACTGTTTTGATTGGACTGGTTTTACTTTTGGGAATGTTTTGCGCAGAGGCCAAAACCGGCGATGTTGTCATGGTCCCGGAGAGTTTCAGCTCCCTTGCGGAGATGGTCAGTCCGGCGGTCGTCAACGTGCGAACAGAGAAAACCGTTCAGGGCGGTGGCCGGGTTTATCGCCACTTTAATCAGAATCCCTTTGGAAATGATGAGCGTTTCAACGAATTTTTCGAAAAGTTTTTTGGCGAACAGCCCCAGAAAGACTTTAAGGAGCGAAGCCTTGGTTCTGGTTTTATCATCGATAAGGACGGCTTCATCGTCACCAACAATCATGTAATTGAAAACGCGGACAAGATAAAGGTCAAGCTCAAGGATGGAAAAGAATATAATGCCGAAATCATCGGCAGAGATCCTTCGACCGATCTTGCCCTGATCAAGGTGCCTTCCGGGAACAACCTGCCAGTGATTGCTTTCGGCGATTCGAACAGCCTGAAAGTAGGTCAGTGGGTTGTCGCCATTGGCAGTCCGTTTGGACTGGAGCAGACGATTACTGCGGGTATTCTCAGCGCCAAAGGCAGGGTGATCGGCTCTGGTCCCTATGATAATTTTCTGCAGACTGATGCTTCCATCAATCCCGGCAACAGCGGCGGACCATTAATTGATATGCAGGGGCAGGTCGTGGGGATCAATACAGCCATCGTCGCCAGCGGCCAGGGAATTGGTTTTGCCATTCCGATCAATCTGGCCAGAGGCATTGTCGAACAGCTTAAAAACAAGGGAGAGGTCACGCGAGGCTGGCTTGGCGTTGTAATCTCGGATATCAACGAGGATGTGGCGGAATACTACGGCGTTCAGGAAAAAAAAGGCGCTATGGTCATGGAAGTTGTCAAGGGTGATCCGGCGGATCTGGCCGGCATTCAGGCAAACGACATCATTCTTGAGATCAATGACCGCAAGGTGGAAACCAGCAGGGATCTGACCACTATGGTCGCCGGTATCTCTGTTGGCGAAAAGGTTAAGATACTGGTTCTAAGAAACAACAAGAAACAGACATTTACGGTTGATATCGCCAAACGTCCCGAAGAAAGCAAGATGGCTTCCAAGAGCCCTGAAAAAGGTCGTGAAGATGATCTGGGGATTCGGGTAACAAATCTGACGCCGGAGATAGCCCAGCGATTGAATCTGTCTCCCACCGAGGGTGTTTTGGTGGAACGCATCGAACCAGGCGGCAAGGCAGCGGAAGCCGGGGTTCAGGCTGGGGACGTGATCAAGGAGATCAACCATCTTGCGATTAGATCCGTACAGGATTATTCATCGTTGGTGTCCAAGCTGAAAAAAAATGATGCCGTGCAGATGTTTATCTGGCGGATGAACGCCGGTTTCGTGGTTGTCAAGCTCACCAAATAGTTTTGGAAAGTGGAATAAGGGAGCAGGTAGGGGGCGGCACAGACCTGAGCATTTATAGTCATTTGAATAACTCAAAACACAGGTGGGTAAGATGTTAAGTGTCAGAGGAATTTATGAAAACGGGCAGGTCAGGTTGATAGAATTGCTGCCTGAAAAGAAACGTTTCAAAGTGATTGTAACCATCCTTGAAGAATTGAAAGAAACAGATAATATATCTTCCAAGCCATTTATCGGTTCTTTGAGAGGTGTCGGAAAGACTGTCGGGGATCTGATTGAGCCTTTTGAGGATGAATGGGAACTTGATTAATTTATGATTTTACTGGATACACATGTCTGGTGGTGGGCAATCAGTGAACCGGAGAAATTATCATCAGTTGCAGTAGAGACTATAAACAAATCACCATCCGATCAGAGATTTATTGCTGCGATTTCACTATGGGAATTTGCTATGATGGTAAAGAAAAAGAGAATTATTTTAAACATGTCCCCCAAAGATTGGTTTACACATGCAATTGATAATGTGGGTACAAAGGTAATTCCATTGTCTGGAGAAATTGCACTTGAATCATGTAATTTATCTGGAAATTTCCATAAAGATCCTGCAGATCGAATAATTGTAGCGACTGCAAGAATTCATAATGTGTTATTAGTAACCAAGGATCAAAAGATATTAGATTATCCTGATGTTATATCATGCTGGTAGCGCTTAGGAGCAGGTAGGGGGGCGGTTGCCCTTACTTGCTCCCTGCAACCTGCTGTTCCCCCCCCCCCTTTAGGAAGAATACTCATGATCGCAGAAATATTGGCCACCGGAGATGAAATTC
>JBAXVB010000667.1:0-2459 GCA_037129415.1 Deltaproteobacteria bacterium | reverse complement strand
AATCACAAATTTGATCCGATTATTTTCCCATATCGGAATTTTGTAATGGTTCTTTATTGCAGTTACTTTGCGTTTAACATCAACAGTGCTGCGCCGGTGACAACAATATTGACCAGAGCCAGAGGCGTTAGAAACTTCCAGCCCATATCCATCAACTGATCGGAGCGAAAGCGCGGCAGGGTTCCCCTGACCCAGATCATTAAGAAAGCAACAACCGCAATTTTAACCAGCAGCCACAAGATTCCGGGGAAAAATGGACCGTGCCAGCCCCCCAGAAAAAATACGGCTGTCAGCGCTCCGAGAGTCACCAAAGTGACATATTCGCCAAGAAAAAACAATCCGAATCTCAAGCCGCTGTATTCCGTGTGATATCCAGCGATCAATTCGTTTTCAGCTTCCGGCATATCAAAAGGGATGCGTTTGATTTCCGCCATGGCGCTCACAAAAAAAATGGCGAATGAAACCGGCTGCACAAAAATGAACGGATAACTTGTCTGGGCGGCCACAATGTCCACCAAGCTGAAAGAGCCAGCCATCATGACCACCGGAACCAGGGACAGCCCCAGCGACAATTCATAGCTAATCATCTGGGCGACGCCCCGTATAGCGCCCAGAAGGCTGTATTTGGAATTGGACGCCCATCCGCCCAGAGCCACACCGTAAACTCCAAGGGATGAAAGACCAAGAACCGCCAGAAGCCCCACATTCAGATCCGTAATCACAAGCGGTATCCGGTTTCCCCACAGGATAAGGCTGTCTCCAAATGGAACCACAGCGAAAATGAGCATGGCTGTGGCGGCCGCAACTGCCGGTGCATAGCGGAAAATCACGCGATCAGCCCCTCGGGGAATGACATCTTCCTTGGTCATCATTTTAATCAAATCCGCAATTGGCTGCAGCAGCCCGAAAGGGCCGGCCCTGTTTGGGCCGATGCGGATCTGCATTCGGGCCAGAAGCTTTCTCTCGGCCAGCACCAGATAGGCGGCTCCAAGCAGCAGGGCCAACAGCGCAACCCCGAGTTTGATGACCAGAAGTGTAAACCCCAATATCCAATGTGTTAGCATTTAAAAAACCCTTTCCGAAGCGTTTGCGAGTTCATCATGAATTCGTCACATGTACGGATTTCATGAATGATGAATAAAAAAACATCCAGCCTTCAACATTCGTTTTTGCTTTTCATTCATAATTCAATAAAACTGCCAGTAATCCAGGCAACTGGCTAAGGATTAATATTTTTTGAAAAAATGCGAAGGTTATCCGGAATCTCCTTGCTGTTTTCAATGTGAACATCAATGTTCAGTTTCTGCGCAATCCGGGACCACAGGTCATGAAAAGAGGTGATAGAAGTATGAGATGATGATGATAGAATGGCGGCTTCCAGTTCCGAAAATATCCGCCAGGCAGCTTTAGCGCCTGCGCCGGGGATGTCTTTTCGAAACTCCCGAGGCGGATGTTTCCCGCCGGTCAACTGCGACAGGGGCATGCCGTCGGCGTGAACCGGAGTTGCCTGTTGCAGCCGGCCTTCCTGATTGATGAAGGTGCCCTGAGTTTCAAAAATCGTCAGCGTAGGAAGGGTTATATATGTTAGAGCTGATGCAGGAACAGATGAATGTATTGTGGCCGGTGTCTGCCCAACAAACTCCAGGGTGCGATTCGAAAGATAATCCATCACAACCAGGAGTTCTAATTTACCTAAGGCACTTTTCACACGAGCCTGATCAGGAAAATGATATAAAAAATCGGTTTCCACAACAAGCAGCGCTCTGACCTCCCCATTTTCAATAGCGCCAAGAAGCTCGGAAAATGGCTCGCTGCCGGCAGACACAATGGCTGCTCCATAAGCATTGGCGCCGGGTAGCACATAGAATAGTCCTGCTCGCTTATTGGCATCTTGAAGCTGAATCGCCAGATCTGCAGCGGCAGTGATGACAGATATATTTACGATGTCTGTACCGCATACAATCACCGGTCGCTGGCTGTTTTGCAGCATGGTTGCCAGTGGCTGAATATTCTCACATAAATGGGATTCTGCAGCGTTTTCGGACAAGATATACTGCATCAATTCCTGAAGCTTCGAATTCAGATTATCTGGTGTCATTGGCCAGTACTCATACTCAAAGGGCAGGGAAACAGGCCTGGGATCAAGGACGGCGACCTTAGCCCCGGCACGATGGGCTTGACGCATGGCCAGCGCCAGCATGGGTGCTTCCTGGATTGGATCAGCGCCCAAAACTATAATGGCATCCGCATGTTCCACCTCGCGAAGAGAAATGACCAGATTCGGATCAAGCCTGCCAACTGCAGCAGATACTTTGTCCTGTTGCAACCGATCAATAAAATAGCCGGGATTTCGCCAACTTAGCGCATGCGCCAGGAATTTAAGGCCCATAAGGGTTTCAACGCTGGATCGGGATGAGGCTGCGCAAGCAATGGCATTGGGACCTGCGGATTTGGAAATC
>JBAXVB010000666.1:0-2460 GCA_037129415.1 Deltaproteobacteria bacterium | reverse complement strand
CCGCCAGTATCCATCTTCTCGTCCTGATTTCTGAGCGGCAATACCCAAGTTCAAATCAGGTGTATATCTCGAAGCAAGGAAAGCATGGACTTTTGGCACAGCAGTAGCCGATGATGCCGGAGTATCTGATATGTAATCCTGCATGCATTTTTGCAAATATTCAAAATGTGCGATTTCCAACCATTGCCGTGAGGATAAAAAAGTATGTACTCTCGCTTTGGGCATAGCATTTTGGGATAACACCCGCTGCTTTTCCGCCAAGCATTCAAAATATTGATCCACGCAGGTCATCGCGGGATCATCGCTGACAGATGCCAAACAGACATTTTCAATCATTCCCTTTGTTGCTGAATCGGGTACAATCATCACGGTTATTTGAGGTGGTCCAGTGACAGGCTGTAAAGGGGTTTTTGGCTTTGGCAGGTCAAGACGGCTCATCGCATCACACACACTTTGAAAAGCACCCCCCGGATCGTCATCGGCATCCCTGACAATGCCGATTGAAGTGATTTTGCTGTAACCTGAAGTTTTTTTTACCAAGGCTTCCAGTTTGGAAGGAAATTTATCTTTGCCACTCACCTCTATGACTTGAATGTCAGTCAGATCAAGATTTATCAGTAATTCAGTGAACAAATTCACTTCATCTTTTCCTTCGACGAGCAGTATCTTGGATTTTGTAATCGCTTCAGGCATATTTCGTTTTCCCATCAGCGTACCTCCCAGCCTGACTCAATGGTCGTTTGCAATGTACTCTGATCAAAGGTTACGGCATTTATCGTATCATCCTTCTGTTCAAGACGATGATACCGGAAATCATACGGGCCGCTGGTTAAAAAAGCTTCGTGGGCCGATTCTATGCATTCCCAACTGTGGGTGGTGGCGAATATCTGGGTATCATAGTGGCGGGCCGCTTCAGCAATAGCTTTCCAGACCTGAACCATAACAGAGTAGTGAAGACCGTTTTCAATTTCATCGATAAGAACTACACCACCTGCTGCGCTGGAAATTGCGAGCAGCAAAGATGCAAGACTCCCCAATCCATCACCCATCACGGCAAGAGGCAACATCCGACCGATGCCGATATCACCGTGAATCATGGGTACGCTGCCGATGACGATAGTGCTTAACCGTTTTAATCGCGGCTCGATAATTTTTAATGCCGTCAATATATTGGATTGATTTTCCACGACATCCAGTTGCCCATATCGACTGGCGTTTTCCATTGATGACGGACGACGGCGGGCCGTTAAAAATATTCCTGGAAACAATGGTTCCACCAGGGGCGGCTGGAAGTTAATGCCTTTTGAGTCAATTTGAAGGTTGACCGAATATATCTTGTTTTTTATATTCTTATACTGAAGTTGAAGTGCTTGCGCCAGAACACTGCTGCTACCAATGGTCACTTTGCTCTCGGATTCGCCAAGAGGAATCGTCAAAATTTGCCCGGAAGTCTCTTTCAGCGTTATGCTGATTTGTTTATCACCTACCAGGCCGCCATTAATGGTTATGATCAATTGGTTGTCATAATTGTGAAACAGGTGAGCCCACGCTATATCCCTAATGGAGGTGGCGTTTCCATCCATTGATTCCATTTCGCGAAAAGCATTGAGCTTTAATACCAGATGAATATTCGTGGTTCCCAGAAGCAAAAAAATGGTTTCAAGCAGTGTTGTCTTGCCGGCGTTGTTCATACCGCCAATGAGATTGATTCGCTCAATCGAATCAAACGTAAAAGACTTAAAGCAGCGAAAATTCTTGATGGAAAATGTGGAGAAGTGGCGACCGCTCTCGTCAGCTTTGCTGATAGCAGGCTTATTCTTTTGTTTTGAATGGTATTTCCGTGCCATGACATTTACCTTTCGCTATAGATGTTCATATCGTGATACTCAAACGACTACTAATAAAAAATATTTTTATGCCATTTATACTGTATGCGGGCATAAACTGCATTTTTCAATTCACCGCAAAGGCGCAAAGGACGCAAAGAAGACAACGCTCTTGTGGCGGCTAATTTCATTGAATATTTTTCGTGTGTTTCGTGTATTTCGTGGTTTCAAAGTATTTTTCGAATACCAAACCACAATTTTCTGACCTGTGAAGTGGTAGTCCCCGATACGTTATTACTTTTATTGCGAAACAGCGCCATGTGGCGTATATTCAATTCAAATGTGGTTTCATTGCCTGAAATCATGCATATCCGGTTGAAACAGGTTGGCGCTTTGAAGAATGATCCTAAGCATATCAGATACCCCCGGACTTTGGTAATTTTTAGCATTTTTTCCGGAATCATACAATAACAACCAGGCAACTAAAAGGAGATCGACATGGGACAAAAAGCAGAATTCAGGCTGGATATCTTAATCAAGAAAGTGGATGATTATTATCAGGCTCATTGCCTTCAGTTCGATATTGTCTCTACTGATGATTCTTTAGAGGAAGTCCGGAAGGATATAATCGACC
>JBAXVB010000665.1:0-2460 GCA_037129415.1 Deltaproteobacteria bacterium | reverse complement strand
GGTCAACAGATGGGTCCGATGGAAACCGAACAGGCGATTCAGCAGGTTCAAAGGAATTCAAACGGTCATGCGTGGCGGGAAGGATTCGCCTCGTGGGTTCCGATATCACAGGTTCCCGAGCTTCAGGCTTCGGCGATGTTTGCGACGAACCCGCCGCCTTTTGGCGATAGAAGACAGGCTGATGAAATCGACTACAAAATTCTTGGCTCGGAAATGCAGTTTGTTGAAATTGAGCTGGACCCGGGAGAAAGCGCCGTGGCTGAAGCCGGGGCCATGATGTACAAGGATAGCACGGTTCAGATGGAAACCATTTTTGGGGATGGTTCCAGCTCCAGCATGAGCGGCAGCTTTATGGATAAACTACTTGGCGCCGGAAAACGTCTTTTGACCGGCGAGAGTCTGTTTATGACGGTTTTTACCCATACCGGGAGAGGAAAGGCCCATGTCGCTTTTGGCGCACCGTATCCTGGAAACATACTTCCGATAAAGCTTTTAGACGTAGGGGGATGCCTGATCTGCCAGAAGGACAGCTATTTGTGCGCCGCCAAGGGGGTTAGCATCAGCATTTATTTTCAGCGCAAAATCCTGACCGGCCTTTTTGGCGGCGAGGGCTTCATCATGCAAAAACTGGAGGGAAACGGCATGGTTTTTATCCATGCAGGCGGCACGGTCATGGAACGCAGGCTTTCCGCAGGGGAAAGCCTTCATGTGGATACCGGGTGCATTGTTGCGTTTGAACCCAGCGTACAGTTTGATATTCAGCAGACCGGAAACATCAAAACAGCACTCTTTGGTGGTGAGGGATTCTTTTTCGCCGTTCTTCAGGGGCCGGGAAAAATTTGGCTTCAATCACTTCCATTTTCGAGACTGGCCGGAAGAATGCTTCGTGCTGCGCCCCAGCGCGGGGGCAGCTCCGAAGAAGGCTCTGTGCTGGGAACCCTGGGAAACCTGATCGGAGGCAATCGTTAAACTATAATGGAGAGAAAAAAACCCGAATCCGAAATACCTCCCGTAGAAGGCGAAAAAGGCTTTTCCGGGAAGAAAGATGATATTCAAAGTCCTGCTGTCGATCAGGCTCTTTCCGACCTGCGACAGAAGATTGATGCCATAGACGCACAAATTGTCTCTCTGCTTGCTGGCCGACAGCATGTAGTGGGCCATGTGGCGGCGCTTAAAAAATTGCACAACCTCCAGGTTTATCATCCAGCTCGCGAGGAAGACCTGATTTTTATACGCCGACAGCAGGCAGCAAAAATCGGGCTAAGCCCTGATTTCATCGAAGAAATCTACCGTACCATAATCCGCCGGTCCCGCGTTTTGCAAACCGGCAGCATGGCTCTTAAATCGGTTCGCTCTGATGGAATTGTCCTTCTTGTGGGCGGAAAAGGAGGCATGGGGCGCTATTTTCAAGAGTGCTTTTGCCGGGCTGGATATCAGGTCCGCATCCTGGACAAGGATAACTGGCCGGATGCGGGCCAGTTGTGCGATGGAATAGACCTTGCGGTGGTCGGTGTTCCCATTGACGTTTCCTGCGAGGTCATTCGAAACATCGCTCCCTTTATGCCAGCAAAAGCTGTTCTTTGCGATATCACCAGCATCAAGGAGAAGCCCCTGGAAGAAATGTTAAAAGTCCATGTCGGGCCGGTTATTGGCCTTCACCCATTATTCGGGCCGACCACATCTTGTCTGGATAAACAGATCATCGTGGCGACTCCTGGAAGGAATGACGATGCCTGCCAGTGGGTTCTGGACCAGTTCGTGACATGGGGCGCCGTTGTTGTCCAGTCCGATGCCGTGGAGCATGATGAAATCATGGGAATTGTTCAGGCGCTTCGACATTTCGCAACCTTCGCATTCGGTCAGTTCCTAAGAAGAAGACGTATTTCCCTTTCCAGAACACTGGAGTTTTCCAGCCCCATTTACCGCCTGGAATTGGGGATGGTAGGCCGGTTGTTTGCCCAAGACTCATCCCTGTATTCCGAGATCATTTTTGCATCCGAACAGCGGCGGAACCTTCTGAAGGATTATATCATGTCCCTCCATGATAATCTTGAAATGCTGGAAAACGACAACAAATGTTTATTTGAGGAGGAGTTTCAAAAGATTGCAGAATGGTTTGGCCCTTTTGGCGAACAGGCCATGAGGGAAAGCACATTTCTGATAGATAAACTTATTGAGCGATTTTGAACACACTTCTATCTGCTAAAGAAAATCACTTATGTCAATTTTTATTCAAACCACGTTTTTATTGGTTTTATCAAATCTATTCATGACATTTGCCTGGTACGGGCATTTGAAAAATTTCTCCGGGAACAAATGGTATATTGCTGCGCTGGCAAGCTGGGGAATTGCGCTCTTTGAATATTTGATTCAGGTTCCTGCCAATCGTATCGGCTATACGACACTCAGTTTGCCGCAATTAAAAATCATGCAGGAAGTCATTACCCTGTCGATTTTTGT
>JBAXVB010000664.1:0-2467 GCA_037129415.1 Deltaproteobacteria bacterium | reverse complement strand
GGCCGCAGGATGTGGTTGAAGCTCTGTAACATTGTCCAGTTTTCGGGAACCCCCGCCTTTTACTTGCATTCTTCCGGTATTGTTAATATTCCCGAACCGCCCAGTACTCAAGAATAGGATAACTATTGTTGAGCCGTGTTCTTGGCATTATCCAGCACCTCCCGCAACTTGGTTGCCAGGTCCTGCTGTTTGAATGGCTTGTGAATAAAATGAACCCCCTTATCCAATACGCCATGGCAAGCAATCACGTTGGCAGTAAACCCGACATGAACAGGCATTTTAGATTCGGGTTAGAATCTAACAGCTTTTCAGCCAAATCTCGACCACTCATCTCCGGCATGACAACGTCAGTCATGAGCAAATCAATCCTGCTGGAATACGATTCGCTGATACTGATGGCCTGGCTTGGTATCGAAGCCGTTAATACGGTGTACCCAAACAGTTCGAGCATAATAGTTGTCATCGTCAGTATTGCTTTTTCATCCTCCACCAGCAAGATGGTTTCGTGGCCGGTGGCGGCCGCCCCCACAGAAACCGTTTTCTGTTCCGGTACATCCGTATCCATATACCTGGGCAGGTATATCTTAAATGTCGCTCCTTGATCCGGCTCGCTGTAAACGTTAATAAAGCCATTGTTCTGCTTGACTATGCCATAAATGGTAGCCAGCCCAAGACCGCTGCCTTTGCCTAAATCTTTTGTGGTAAAAAAAGGTTCGAAAATGTTGGCCAGTATTTCCTTGTCCATGCCGCAGCCGTTGTCACTTACTGCCAGCGTGACATACTCGCCGGGAACAAACCCAAGGTGATCGGCACAATAGGTTTCGTCAAATGAGATAGTACATGTCTCGATAGTGACTTTACCGACACCCCTTAAAGCATCCCTGGCATTGACACACAGGTTCACCAATATCTGGTCGATCTGGGAAGGGTCCAACTTGACCGGCCACAGATTCTTGCCAGGCAGCCACGCAAGATCAATGTCCTCGCCGATGAGCCGCCGCAGCATCTTTAACATCCCTTCCAGGGTTTCGTTCAGGTCGAGCACCTTTGGGGCGACGGTCTGCCTGCTGGCAAAGGCCAGCAGTTGCCGGGTAAGATCGGCGGAGCGATTGGCCGCCATGCGGATTTCCTGCAGGTTGGCATGGAGCGGTTCGGTCGGTTCTACCTGGTCCAGGGCCATCTCCGCATAGCCGAGGATAATTCCCAACATGTTATTGAAATCATGCGCCACACCTCCTGCCAGCCGGCCCACCGATTCCAACTTCTGGGCCCGAAATAACTGAGCTTGCAGTTTCATCTTTTCTTCATCGGCCTGTTTTCGCTCGGTGACATCTACGATGCTGGTAATTAAGTAAAGTGGCGCTCCCTGCTCATTGCATAGTAGCGTGGTGCTGACATCCGCCCAGACGATGCCGCCGCCTTTGTGGATGTACCTTTTTTCAAACCGATGGGTGATCTGCTCACCTGTCATAATGATGCGAATACATTCTATACTTTTATCCATATCGTCAGGATGGGTGATTTGCGCCAAATCGAGTTGCTGGACCTTCTCAACCTCATAACCAAGCATGTCGGCAAAGGTATTGTTGACCCGCAGGAGTTTCCCATCCGGTGCCGTCAGAGACTTGCCAACGGTGGAGTGTTCGAAGACGGCCCGGAAAAGTTTCTCAGCGCTTTTCCGCTCGATAATTTCTTCCGTGAGCTTTTTTGTCCGCAGGACCACTTGCTTTCTCAGCGAAAAGGACCACAATACGAAAGCTGATCCGATCAGTAATAAAGCCAGAAGCGCTCCGACAATGTACTTTAACACCGATTTCAGTGATAATTCCTTCGGCTCCAGCGCACCAAACCACTTATCATAGATTTCCCGGTATTGGCCGGTCTTCTTGACAATACTCAGCCCCTGGTTAAGTCGTTCCATAAGCAACAGATTGCCGTCCTTCACAGCAAAGCTGAAAGGTCTGTTGTATGACTCGACAACAACTGGTGACTGGGTGAGATTGGTTAGATTCAGATCATTCATGAGAGTCAATCCAACCAGTTTGGGCATCAGGGCCGCGTCTCCCTTTTCTGATGACAAAAGTCTGAGCGCTTCTGGAAGACTATCAATCAGAATTATATGTTCAGAATCCACAAAACCCGAAGAACGAAGGTAGTCATGAGCTTGATCGCCTTTCATCACGATGACTGTTTGACCTTTGAGTTCTTCTATGGAGTTTATTCTTTTACTACCCTTCCTCGTAAAGAATGCGTCAAAGGCAATTGTGTGAGGCACGGAAAAGTCGAAAACTTTATCCCTCTCTTTTGAGTAGGCCATCATCGGAAGAAAATCGATTTCTCCCGTTTCGAGGCGCCGTATGGCCCGTTCCCATGTATCTATCTTGATTTCCAGATCCATGCCCATGACTTTGGCTACAGCATTTGCCAAGTCAACACTGAAACCGTCAGGAACACCCTCTTTATTGAC
>JBAXVB010000663.1:0-2468 GCA_037129415.1 Deltaproteobacteria bacterium | reverse complement strand
TAATCAGGCGGACCGGGGAATTAAATAATGCCCTGGAGAACCTGAAGCGCGCGGAGCTGGATCGGATCGCCCGCGCAGTAGCGGAAGAAGCCAACCGGGCCAAGAGCCTGTTCGTGGCTAGCATGAGCCACGAAATCCGTACGCCCATGAATGCCATTCTCGGATTCGCACAGATACTGGAGCGCGACCCATCGCTCTCGCCCGAGCAGGTCGAACATGTTCGGATTATCACCCGCAGTGGCGCCCACCTGCTGCGACTGATCGGCGACGTTCTGGATATATCCAAAATCGAGTCCGGACAGATCACCCTTAATGAGGCCGCTTTCTGCCTGCATGACCTTCTAAGTGACCTGGAACTGATGTTCCGTTCCCGCGTCAAAGCTCAGGGATTGCAGCTTCTTGTGGATCGGGACGAAAGCCTGCCGCGTTATGTGACCGCCGACGATGGCAAGCTGAGGCAGATATTGGTCAACCTGATTGGGAATGCGGTCAAGTTTACGGTAACGGGCGGAGTTACCGTGCGGGTGTGCGCCGATGCGGTTGAAGTAAAAACAGGGAAGGACCCAGATGTCCTGCGTTTGATGGTCGAGGTGGAAGACACCGGTCCGGGAATCCCTGATGGGGATATTTGCTGTATCTTCGACTTGTTTCAGCAGGGGGAGGCTGGCGTGAAAACCGGCGGCGCTGGGCTGGGGCTGACCATCAGCCGCAAGTTTGTTGAAATGATGGGGGGTGAGCTCACGGTCACAAGCCAGGTGGGCAAAGGCAGTTGTTTCCGGTTCGAGGCGTTGCTGAAGCCGGCTGCTGAAATCGCCGAGGGTGACAAACTGGCATCGCGCCGCATTGTCGGTCTGGAACCTGGTACAGGACCGTTTCGCATCCTGGTGGTGGACGATGCCCCGACCAACCGCGCCTTGCTGTGCGCACTGCTCCGGCCTGTTGGGTTCGAGGTTGCAGAGGCGATCAACGGCGTTGGAGCCCTGGATGTCTTTGCGCAGTGGTCGCCCCATGCGGTACTCATGGATATGCACATGCCGGTCATGGATGGTTACGAAGCCACCCGACGGATCAAGTCCACGGAGGCAGGCCGCGCCACATCTGTCATCGCCCTTACGGCCAGCATCCTTGAAGGTTCGCAGACCCAGATAATGGCGGCTGGTGTGGATACCTATTTAATAAAGCCCTTCAAGGCGGAAGAACTCTTTGAGGTGGTCGGAAAATGCCTGGATCTGCACTACGTCTTTGCCGATGAGCCGGATAAAACCCTGAGCCATCCGAACCAGATGCAGCCAGTTCCCATCGCGCTGCCGAACGAGCTGATTAAGGCCTTGCGGCAGGCCGTGGAAGAAGGCGACATTGACCGGTTGACGACGTTGATCGTTCAGGTGGAAAAACTTGATAGCGCCAAGTCTTGTGTGCTGCAAGCTTTGGCTGATGAGTTCGACTACGAAAAGCTTGGCCAATGGCTGGAAAATGAAGGGACTGACAATGCATAAGTCAACGGAAAGCACAGACATGATGGTGGTGGAGACACCCCCCGACCAATGGATGAAAAAGGGAGGGACTAACAATGATTGAGGCGACTGAACATACAAACATCATGGTGGTGGACGACACCCGGCCAATTTGAAGCTTTTACATAAGATGCTGAAATCCAGGGGCTATCATGTACTGGCGTTTCCAGATGGCGAGAAAGCATTGAAAGCCGCCGCCAAGTGCCCACCCGACCTTATTTTCATGGACATCAAAATGCCAGGGATGGATGGTTTTGAGGTATGCGAGCGATTGAAGGCCGATGCAGCTCTGAAGGATATTCCAGTGATCTTCATCAGCGCTCTGGCTGAAACTGCAGACAAGGTCAAGGCCTTTGCCGTGGGCGGCGTGGATTATGTTACCAAACCGTTCCAGTTCGAGGAGGTAAACGCCCGCGTTGAGACCCATCTGCGCCTGCGCAGGCAGCAGATCGAACTGCAAGCTCTGAACGATCTGAAAAACCGTTTTCTGGGAATGGCGGCTCATGATCTTCGCAGTCCGCTTGGCGCGATCATGGGCATCGGCGAATTGCTGGCTGACCAACTCTCGCCTTTGTTGACCGAAAAACAGTCCAGTTTTTTCAATATGCTCTTCGCTTCGAGTCAATTCATGATCGGTCTGATCAATGATTTGCTCGATATATCAGCAATCGAATCCGGACACCTCACCCTCGAGAGGTGGATGGTCGATATCACTGTTCCGATCATTAGAAGCGTTGAAATCAACGGGATATTCGCTTCCAAAAAAAATATGTCAATAGCCATAAACTGTCAGGAGCAATTGCCACAGGTTTTCGCCGATATCAATAGAATCGAGCAGGTAATCAACAATCTCCTTTCCAATGCGATTAAGTATTCTCAACCGGGAACCGATATTGCCGTGCGTCTGTATCATGAGAACAACGAAGTCATAATTTCGGTTGCCGATCAGGGCCC
>JBAXVB010000662.1:0-2470 GCA_037129415.1 Deltaproteobacteria bacterium | reverse complement strand
ATACTGTTGAAGGTAAATTTGCCGGTGATACCGACGTAATCCTGCAAAGCGCGGATTGCCTTGGTGACTGCTTCACGGGTCGGGAGCTTGTCGCCATTAGCCTTGGCGGCAGCCTCAATGGCCTTAAGGCAGATGCCCATTGAATCATAACCCTGCGCTGCAAAAGGTTGCGGCGCAGCATTATACTTGGCTTTGAAGTCACTGACGAATTTGGCGGTGCCGGGATAAATGGAGGCAGGGCCGGACACGGTGGAATAGAAGGTTCCGCCACCGTCAAGAAGGGTCTGACCACCAATTTTGACTGCATCGGAAGAGTCAAAACCATCATCGCTAAGGAACATGCCCATATACCCTTTCTCACGGGCCTGTTTGAACAGGACCGCCGCCTGGGAATACATGCCGCCGAAATATACCAGATCGGGATTGCCGGCGAGGATCGGGGAGAGCAGGGAATCAAAATTCGCCTTTTCTTCGGTACCTTCAAAACCAAGAACTTTCATGCCCTTTTCCTGAGCCCTTTGTTTGAAGAACTCGGCAATGCCCTGTCCGTAAGCTGTTTTGTCATGGACGACAAAAACACTCTTGACTTTTTTCCCAAAGGCGAAGTCGGCTCCTACAACACCTTGAACATCGTCACGGCCAACGATACGGTTGACTTCCATATAGCCACGGGTGGTGACCTTAGGGTTGGTGTTGGCGGGAGAGACATTGGCCAGACCGGAGGTGTGATAGACTTCGGACGACGGAATCTGGACACCGGAATTATAATGTCCGACCACTGCCAGGATTGCGGGATCGGAGACGATACGCTTGGCGTTGGCAACGCCGGCATCTGGATTGGCTTGGTCATCGAACGCAGCCAGTTCAAACTTGAATCCCATCTTGGTCAATGGTCCGCTCAACTGCTCAAGAGCCAGCTCTGCGCCGCGTTTGATATCAACACCGACGGCTGACTGGTCGCCGGAGAGCGGCGACTGGGTTGCGATCTTGACGATCTGATCGGCAGCGGCGACAGGGCCGCTGATGGCCATACATGCAGCGATTAGCAATGAAAGAACAACCAGTAATCGTTTTGTCATACTCCTTCCTCCTTTGAAATCAGTTAGTTGGTTCGTACACAAATATCCTGAAAACACTTCTCGCAATGGGAGCAGCCAAAATATCTCCTGGTCAGAAGACGTTTTGGCACACACCTACCTTAAGAAAACCACCGAGACACCTTATGGCCTATTCGTATCAAAAAAGTCAAGCAGAGTATATACTCCTGTCAGATTATTTTTTATATACCGTGAATCGGTTGTTAAACCCTTAGCTGTCCTGCAAGACAGCAATGATCTGTTGCCCCACCGCCTCAATCTGCCAGGGTTTGATCCCCTCAATGCCGCAAAGCGCCTCGACATCTTGCGGGTTTTTCAGAGCAATGGCCGTAATAAGCGCATTGTTGCACAAGAGACCCGGCTCGATTTCAAGGTAAGTTGCTGCGGATTCACGCCATTTTTTCAGTGTAGCTATCCGGGCGGAAATCTGCGCATCCGGAATCGGTTCATGGCTTCGTGGATAAATCGGCAGGAGTGTTGGATCAAGCTCCATTGCTGCATGAATGACATCCAGTAATTGTTGGCCATAACGATTGAGTTGTTTGATACTTAAGACATCAAGTCCTCTAAGATGGTTCATGTCCCGGGGTTTTTCGATCGCCAATTTCAGCAGCAGATCGTTGTGAATAACCTGATAGAGAGGCCTGTCGATTTTTTTGGCGGCAGATCCCCTAAATTCCAGAAGGCTCTCCAGAACTGCAAGCGACCTTCGGCCCAGTCGGCCTGCTCCCTTGAATTTTAAAAAACGGGGATCGCCATTGGCTGCAGATGTCCGAACAAGGCTCTGAATGTCGCATTCCTGGAGAAACCAGTTCAGACGGCCGATCTCAATCAGTTTTTCTTCAAGATTTTTGGATAATGCATTCAGATAAATGGCGTCCTGAGAGGCGTAGGCCAGCATCTCCTCGGGCAGGGGTCTTTGAGACCAGTCTTTTTTCTGGAATTTCTTTTCAAGGCGAATATTGTAAAAGAGATTCAAGACAGAATCAAGTCCGGTAAATTGCATTCCCAGAAAACGGCATGCCAGTTGGGTATCAAAAAGATTTTTAACCTCGATGGAAAAATCTTTGTAAAGACAGCGAATGTCGTAATCCGACCCATGAAACACTTTTCGAATATCGGGATTTGCAAAGAAAGGTTTGAGAGGAGAAAGACCACCGATCTGAAGCGGATCCACCAGAAAACACGCGCGAGGTGTTGCGATCTGAACCAGGCAGACCTTTTCCTGATAGTGAAACAAGGAGTCGGCTTCAAGGTCAACGCCCACGATTTCCTCGTTTTCCAGGACCACGGCTGTTTTTTCGAGGTCATGAACGGTTGTAATGAGCTGATAAGGTATTTTCGTGAATTGATGAATTGTCTTATCCTTAATT
>JBAXVB010000661.1:0-2480 GCA_037129415.1 Deltaproteobacteria bacterium | reverse complement strand
CAATCTAAGCCAATCTAAGCCAATCTAAGCCAATCTAAGCCAATCTAAGCCAATCTAGTTCCTGATCGCCTAACGATGTTTTTTATCTGGTCTGGCCGAGGCTTGGTAATTGAAGTTCGGCAACTTGTCATTTTAATTGATCCTGAAAAAAATGAGCTTCTTTCGTGCGTTTTTGATGGAAGAAGCATTATCCAGTTTACTTATTGACCTGCAAGTTGACCTTAAATCATATAGCAGAGCGGGTTTGCATCACACGACGTTTGCGCAAAAACGATGTCTGTATCGGAGGATAAATGCTGCACATTATTTTAGGATTGTTTTTTCTCGCTTTGGGAATCTGGGGAATTTATGACGAATATTATTACGTGGCCGATATCGTCAAGGCAGGACTTCCGATTTGTATGATGTTAATAGGCCTGTTAGCTACATTGGCAGGTTTCGTACCGCCAAAAACAGAGGAGGAGGCATCGGAAAATGATGAATGATGACATTAAGGACAACGAAGAAATTCAGGAAACAGAAGAAAATGACGTTATCAAAAAGCCAGTTAAGGCAAAAAAGGATAAAGCGCAGGCCAGTCAATCGGGGGCGGAGCGCATAGGGCCTACCGCCACTTTTTATACGCACGCCTTTCTTCTTTTTTGCGGACGTGCATTGAACAAGACGCTGGATGCTTACAACTCCCTTTTTGCTTTGACCCCAAAAGACAAAGCAATGATTTACCGCAATATCAGCACACATTACACCAAAAAGGGGCTGCAGGAAAAAGCTTTAAGCTATCTTAAGGAATGGACACGACTGGACCCATCGGATGCAGATGCGCAATATCAGTTGGGCGTAGCGCTGAGCGCGGCCGGTGAGACCAATAGTGCGCTTAAAGCTTTTAAAAAGGTTTTGAATCTAAGCCCGACGCACAAAGGCGCACTGTATCGAAAAAGCGCACTTCACCTGAAGCTGAAGGATTTCAAGGCTGCCATAGAAGGATTGGAAAGGGTGTGCGAAAAGACACCGAACAATCCCAAGGTACATTACCTGATCGGGATCGCATATGATGGATTGGGCGAAATCGACAAGGCCATTGAAGCCGTTAAAAAAGCCATTGAGATCAATCCCACGGAAATCAAATACCATCAACATCTCGGATTTTTGAATGTGCGTAAGGACGACCACAAGGCCGCGGCCAAGCATTTTACCAAGGTGATGGAATTAGAACGCGAACTGGATGAAGACGATTATTAAACACTTCAAAGTAACAAAATCGTTGTTTTCAATAATTTGTTGCTGTTAGGTTTTGCCTCGGCCTTTGCCGAGTGGAATGCTATTGAATCAAACTTCGCTCAAGTCCTGGATAATTAATGAATTTAGTATATAAATGGATGGCTCTGGTCCTTGGAACATTTTTTCTGTTGTCTTATTGCGACGACGGGGGACATTTTCTAGGGCATGCAGGAAGTCTTGGGGCGCAGACCCCCTCGGGGACGGGCGTGCCGTTGAAAAACCAGAACACGATACAGGCAAATGCCACGGCTGTCTATTATGAACCGACGATCAAGAACATTGTCAGCACTGATTGTGCTAAATGCCATTCCGGGGCAAGCCGAAATCTGATGGATTATGACAGTCTGAAAATGTATGCGGATAGCGGGATGCTGGGGGCCATGGTCCAGGGTCCCATGCGACGGTTTGCCGGAAACGATGCTCAGACAATAGTGACATGGGCTCAGAACGGTGCGCCTGAAAAATCCGCTTCCGTGCGGGATGCAGCACCGAAGAACCAGAACATGCTAAAGGCGAATGCCAAAGTCATATACTATGAACCGACGATTAAGGACATTATCAGCACCGATTGCGCTCAATGCCATTCCGGTCCAAGCCGGAATCTGATGGACTATGACAGTTTGAAAATGTACGCGGATACCGGACTGCTGGCGACCATGGTTCAGGGTCCCATGAGTCAGTTTGCAGGAAATGATGCCCAGACAATCGTGACATGGGCTCAAAGCGGTGCGCCGGAAAAATCCCCTACAACCCGTGTTTTTTTTCGATCGGGTGGCGGTGGCGGTGGTGGTGGTGGTGGTGGTGGTGGTGGTGGTGGTGGCAACTGCCCGCCGGGACAAATGCCGGGTGCATCGGGATTACAGAGCCAGGGTCCAATGACCTATAATAACGGCATACGGCAGGTTCTGGCCAAGGACTGCCTACGTTGCCATTCAGGTCCTTTCAGGAATCTGACGACTTACGACAATGTAAAGGTTTATGTGGACAACGGACTTTTAAGGACACTGGTGGGTATTGGCGGCCCTATGCACCGCTTTGCCGGTCCGGACAGCCACCTGATCATCGCCTGGATTGATAACGGGGCCCCGCAATGACGATCTTAAATTCCGTTTCACCCATCAAACCAATATTGAACAGCCGTCGGATTGACGGATATGAAACGACGACAACACAAGGGCGAGGATTCAAATGAGAAAAGGACA
>JBAXVB010000660.1:0-2488 GCA_037129415.1 Deltaproteobacteria bacterium | reverse complement strand
AAGGAACAAATATGCATAAACTCCTGACCGACCAACCCGGCGCAACCATGGTACTGCTGGGAAATGAAGCCATTACCAGGGGGGCCATCGAGGCAGGCGTTGCGGTTGCCACCACCTACCCCGGCACACCATCCTCTGAAATATCCTTGAATTTTTTTCAGATATCCCAGGAATCAAGCCTGTATTTCGAATACAGCACCAATGAAAAAGTCGCCCTTGAAGTAGCTGCCGCAACGGCCAATTCCGGGGTTCGAAGCATGTGCGTGATGAAACATGTGGGTCTGAATGTGGCGGCGGACGCCCTGATGACCCTTGCGTATGTTGGGGTCAAGGGCGGCTTAGTCATTATTACCGCCGATGATCCATTTATGTTCTCCAGTCAGAACGAGCAGGATAACCGGTATTATGGAAAGCTTTCCGGGCTCCCGATCCTGGAGCCGTCCTCGGTTGAAGAAGCAAAGAACATGATCCCCTACGCCTTTGAACTTTCCGAGAGCTTGCAGGAACCGGTGATTTTCCGGACTACGACCCGAATCAATCACTCAACTGCGCCGGTCACACTGGGAGCCATCCGGGACCGCGTCTGCAGAGGGGACTTTACAAAAGATCCATTCAACTATGTCACGGTTCCGGCTGTTTCCAGAAAGCTTCACGTCAAGCTTCTGGCTAATCTGGACAAGGCTGCGGAACTCTCCGAAACCTCCCCCTATAATTTTGTTTCCGGAAGCGGCGTCTGGGGAATTGTATGTAACGGTGTCAGCTTTGCGTACCTTTGCGACGCTCTTCGGGATCTGGGCATACAGGACAAGGTCAAACTCCTTCGCATTGGTTTTTCACACCCCATGCCTTCAAAATTGATCAAGGGGTTTTTAGGGTCCTGCGAAAAAGTACTTGTGGTCGAAGAAGGCGAGCCTTACATGGAAGAAGCTGTCAAAGCCTTTGCCCAGGAGGCTGGGCTGACCCTTCCCATCAACGGGAAAAGCAGGGATCTCTTTTCCAGGCTCTACGAATTCAATCCGCGATTGGTGCGCCAGGTGGTGGCCGCCTACTTCGGAGTTCCCTGCAAGGTCGAGCCGATGGTGGATCTATCGAATGTCCCCGAAATTCCCCAGCGCCCGCCCAATCTTTGCGCCGGATGTTCTCACCGAGCCACTTTTTATGAGGTCAAGAAAGCAGCGGAGGGACTATCAACCATTTATCCAACGGACATCGGCTGTTATACGCTAGGGTTTTTACCGCCGCTGTCAATGGGTGATTTTCTGATCTGCATGGGATCTTCCGCCGGCACATCTTGCGGGTTTTCCAAAGTCACGGACAAAAAAGTGGTTTCTTTTATCGGAGACTCCACATTTTTCCATTCAGGAATTCCAGGCTTGGTGAATGCGGTTTTCAACAAACACAATTTTACCCTTGTGATCCTGGACAACGGCATCACAGCCATGACCGGTCACCAGCCTAACCCCGGTGTGGATATGGGGCTTATGAACCTCCAAGGGTATGGACAGATCTCGATCGAGGCTGTTGTCCGTGCTCTGGGCGTTCCCCACATAGCCATCATTCAGCCCTACAAGGTTAAAAAGAGCATCGAAACCCTTCGCGAAGCCTTCAATTTCAAAGGGGTATCGGTTGTGATCGCACAGGAAATGTGTACCCTGTACGCTAAAGGGTTTAAAAAAACCAAATCCCGAGCTTATTATATCAGCGATAAGTGCCAGAATCACCGGGACTGTATCAGTCAACTGGCCTGCCCGGCCTTTTTTCTGGATGCGGAAAAAGTAAAGATTGATCCGGTTATGTGCTCCGGATGTGCGGTATGCGCCCAGGTCTGCCCTGAAAATGCAATATTGCCCGTAAAGGCGTAAGGGTGTTTATATAACTTTCAGTCAGCAGGATGCTGGCTCTACAGATGTCAAGCTGTAAAGGAAAGACTAAATATGTCAGACATAACGCGATTGATTATCGTGGCGGTCGGAGGGCAAGGGAATCTGTTGTCTTCAAGTGTGCTGGGAGAAGCAGCCCTTCTGGCCGGAATTCCCCTTCGCATGAGCGAAATTCACGGAATGGCGCAGCGTGGCGGTGTGGTGGAATCCGCGCTGGTATTTGGAAACGCCCAGAGTACCATCATCTCGGATGGAGAGGCTGATGTGCTGCTTGGGTTTGAGCCTTCCGAAACCTTGCGCGCCCTGAACAAATGCAATGCCCGAACCGTCGTCATAACCAACCTGTCCCCGCTTCCTCCCTTTACCGTGGCCATTGGCAAAGGTGTATATCCGGATATTGCGGAGCTTCAACAAATTATCCGCGCCAAAACAGCCCGATTGATTGCGCTGAATGCCGTGGATCTGGCGAAAACCGCAGGAAACGTTCTGTCGGTGAACATGGTTCTGTTGGGTGCGCTGATCCAGACTGGAATTCTGCCGGTTACTGCCGATCACGTCAAACAGGCGATTCGAACCAAAACCAAGGCGGCATTTGTCGATATCAACAC
>JBAXVB010000066.1:0-15509 GCA_037129415.1 Deltaproteobacteria bacterium | reverse complement strand
CCATCCAGAATTATTTGAATACGGCGCACGAACACATGACCCTCAGCCGGATTCGTGAAGGAGGTTAGCATGGATTCTTAGCTTTGATGGCCTCGCGAAAAGTCTAAACTATACAAGTATGTCGGCATATCAAGTATGGTTCCTTGCTATTTATGGTGAGTCAATCTTCGAGCATGACGATGGCAGCAAATTGCCGCCGGACATGTTGGAGAGGCTCAGTCTAATTCTCTCGACCTTAGGTGCTTCGCGGGAGATAGAAGGCATGAAATGTTCCTGATTCTACCGGATTATGTGGTTAGGTGCAAACCTTGCATGGATACAGCAACGAGAGTGTTATGGAGTCTGTTGAAAAATTGAATCGCGTAATAGAATTGCGCGATATTTGCAAGTATAAGGCACCTTTTATTATAACAGTGCTGCAAAAATGCAATTTTCACCGGCTTGTAGTATGAAAACCACAAAATCCGGTTGAATCAGTTTCATTGCATGGATGGGTTCACCGGATGAGGTCGGATAAAGCTTGGCGGCCCGGAGCGGCACATGTATGGCAATGTCGTCAATGTTACTTTGGAGCCTATTATAGGTCTCTGCATATGAATTGATACTCATTCTGGGTTAGATTTTGGTTGCTATCTTTAAATTTTCAGTGTTTTATCAACAAGATGCCATATTGTAAATTGTCAAGCAAGGGGCTCAACTCATTTGCAAATATCTATGATCCTTAATCCCTCTTATAAGTACTTTTCTTAGATATGGTTTCTCAACTTTAAAACTATACAGAAAAATCATATATCCTTTTGAGTATTCGATACTGTATCCGTATTCTTTCATTTTCGCGCCCAATACATCAATATCGCTCTGATTGTGGTAAATGCATAAAGCTATCTTTAATCGTTTTCTTTTTAAGATTTCCGCCCCCGCATCCATGATTCTTTTTTCAGCACCATCCACATCAAGCTTGATAAAGTCTATTTTCTTATCCTTAAAAAAACTGTTAAGCGTGATATTGTCCTTTTCATCGCTATCAGAAACAAATTTTTGAATTATTTCGACTTTATCCAGATAGGGGGAAAATGTGAAATTGAGCGCTTCTATCCACTTTTCACTTCTTTCGAACAAATATAATTTCTTTACTTTCTCTACTACACTCAATCCAAAGTTACCCTCAGCACAACCGATATCTGCAACGATTTCTTCATCTCCAACACCAAAATCACCATATAGGTAGCGGTGCGGAGAATCGATATCCTGTTCCATTCTCAGAAAATTATAATAATGCCGTATTTGCATTTTGGTCATATCTCTAGGAAAATAAAGTTTTTTACTGTCATCAGTTTCCACATAAAACATATTTGCATTTTTATCTTTAAAAACGTCTATCGTATCAGCATTATATTTGAATATAAAAGGATGTGGAAAGACTTTTATGCCATTGTGTTGTACAAACCGCATCACCTCAGCAATTTCTTCATTATCAGGATTAATTCCGTAATAACGATTAAGACATAACTCATATCTTATCTTCTGAACCCAAAGCGCAAATTCAACTGCGATTTGCCTGAAATTGTATTTAATCTCTTTCAGCGCCATTTCTGTTCCTATTCTCTATACTGTCCCTGTTATTTCAGCAAAGACCTGGCCGGAATTCGAGTCCCAAACCTCAATAAAAAGCCTACACCTTTGTTTTCTGAAAAATCCTTTCGGGTATATTTCTGATAATCCACATAATATACTTGAAAATTCGTTTAGAATATACCCGGTGCCTGTTTTTGGAAAACGCATGGAACACGTCGTTTGCAACTTCTTCCGGCTCGGCAGTCAATTTTTCAGGCAGGCCTAATCCCTGCTTCATTATCATTTAACAGTGCTGACAGAAATCCTTCCAGAACATCAAAATTGGCTTTGTAGCGCAGTATGGATTTGATTGCTCAAAAACCGGATTAACTTTGCCATGGCGATTCCTTTTCAGGTGACAAGTATTTTACGGAATTTTCCAATCTCAATTTAAAGAGCGAATCAGCTCAGATATTTGCGAACTTTTGTTTGTGGAGGCGGCGCAGTTTGTAACATTATCAGATTATTTCTGCACATATTTCCCCGGCAATGCGAATGCTTTCATTAATCGACCTATCCTCGGGATAGGAGTGTGAGGTGTCTGCCGCCCAAAGCCCGCGCACACCTGTGAAATACGGCGGCAGAGCATCGAAAAAACAAGGTGGACAAATGGGCTGAGCATATTCATAGCGAAAAACCCTGGCGTCAAGAACCCAATTATCCTGAAACTCCGGATTGATCATACGCAAATAACTCTTCACCTGTCCGATGAAAAAAACATCCGGCCTATCCCAGTTTTCGTGGGACTGGGGCATATAGTAGGGTGCATAGACAATTTTATTTTTTAAAGGCCGGAGATTTGAATACTCAATGATGCCTGGTATTTCGATGCGCGGATCATTGATGTTCAGCCAGAAGTTTTCGGTTACTGCCTTTTGCAGTTTGAACACAACACAGACTATACCGATGTTTTGTATGGCATCAACCTTTTGCCGATACATACTGGGCAACTCCAAAGCAATTTTGGAAAGATACGGCAAAGGTATGGTAGATATGACAGTATCAACCTGATATCCGCCTTGTGTGGTTATGACACCTGTGACTCTATCATTGCTGATTTCAATTTTTTGAACCGGAGAGTCAAGGGTTATCCGGCCACCCATTTCATCAATTTTACGAACCAATGCATCAACTAATGTTTTAGTGCCACCCTCAAGATAGCCCAGTTGCTCCCTAAACATGTTTTTTCGGGATTTTCCAATTCGCTGCATGCGTGTTCCTATCCATGCTGCGGATAGGTTTTGCACATGTTCAAAAAACTTCCTGATAAAAAGCGGTTCCCATAGTATTTCATATCCTTTTTTTCCTACCAGCCGTGTAATCCACTGTGAAGCTTCCTGCTTATCCAGACCGCGCCAGTCCTTTATCCGGATGGTATATAAGGCATGCATCCCATATCGAAGCTTGGAAAGCATATCCAAGCCGGGGAACCGCAAAAGAGCCAGAGGGTTGCCCCACGGGTAAAGATGGCCATGATAAAAATAACCCATTTTCGTCTCTGTCCAGCGTAAAGAGGCAGAGATATCCAATGATTTCAGCAGGGAAAATGTGTGCTGATCCGGACCACAAATAAAATGGTAATAGCGTTCAATCTCAAGTCCTGAGAAGTCAAAAACAGCACTCATTCCGCCCACCCGGTCATCGGCTTCAAAAACATGAACCTTATGACCTTTTTGGAGAAGGTAATAGGCGCAAGTCAAGCCCATGGGGCCAGCGCCTATAATGGCGATTTTGTGATTATGGCTAACGCTGTCAACTCTATTCATGGCACACAATACTTGTTTCAAGTTAGTTGCAGGATTATTTTACTGTGCTCGGGATGACAAAAAGTCTCCCTGATGGCTTCACTAAACGGCGTCGGATGCACTCCAAACTCTTTTTCCATATCCACACCGACAAATTCATCGCCTGCGGTCAGGGCCTTTAGCTGATCCACGGTAAAGGGTGGCTTGGCGCTAAACAGGGCATAGACTCTCATCAACAACGCAAACAAGGCGTAAGGAATATGGACAATAGGCGTTCTGAGGTTGCGGCATTCCTTAATTGCACGGATAATATCCACATAATCGACATGATCCCGACCAACGATATCATAGACCATATTTTCAGGCTGGGTTAGCATACACTGAACGATCACCCGGCAAAAGTCCTGTTCATACAGGGGCTGGCGCATATACCGGCCATGACCGGGAATGGGGAAAAATGGTAATCTCTCCATGAATCTGGACAGCCAGCCAAGGTGCTTGGGATCAAACCAGCCGAACATGAGAGTAGGACGTAGAATGCAGTGCCGAATGCCTGATTGGGCAACCATCTGCTCCTGTCTTCTTTTGGTCCGGGTATATGCATCGTCAGTTGCGGAAATGACCACAGACGAACTGACGTGAACGATATAGGAGGCAGTTTCTTTGGCTACTGAAAGCACCAGCTCCGTGCTTTGAACGGTGTTGCGCTCAAACTCACGTTCGGTTTTGCCGGTAATCTGAGCCTGCAACTGAACCAAACAAGCAGTACCCTCAAAATGATTTCGCCATGTCCCGGCATCCGCCAAATCTGCACCAACACATTGCACGCCGGGATTATTTCGAGCCAGAATTTGCAGGTTATGCTTGTGCTTATCCATACACACAATATGAGAAAAGCCCTGACGCATGAGTTGATAGACCAGATTTTGACCTACAAGACCTGCACCGCCGGTTATAACGACCTTATCTGTCTTTTTGATGCGATCCATGTGCCCTTTTTAAAAGTTACAAATACATAATAATGAAATAGGTGAGTACCCAGCCTAACAAAACAATTTTGATAAATGTGTCTTTCCATAGAACCAGAGTGGGGGAGCCGCTGATTTTCTGCACAAATGTAATCTGGAAATAACGCATGATGCCCAGTATCACCCAGAATGTGGTAAGATAAATGTACTCATTGTTGTATCTGGAAACGACATCTGGCGAAACCGTGTACAAGATGTAGCTTACAACCGTAACCGCCGCCATCAGCAGCATACTCAAGGAAACAAATTCAAGATTGTATCCGTCCATGGACTTGCGCAGTTTCTGATTATTCATTTCCTGCAGTATCAGGTCGTCCCTTCTTTTGGCCAGGGCCAAAAACATGGACAGCAGAAATGTCATGAGGATTATCCAGTGGCTGGTGGACAGATCCGCCTGAACTGTGCCGATAAGTACTCTTAATACAAAACCGATGGCAATGCAGGTTACATCAACCACCGCAATATGCTTGAGCCATAATGAGTAAAAGCAGTTCAGTGTAAAATACACAATAAAAATGAGAACAGCCGGCATTTTGATAAAATACCAGAAACTCATGCTCATCAGGATAAGCATGAGTCCAAACCACTTGCCCTGTTTCGGTGAAATTCTGCCGGAAGCAAGGGGACGGTTTCTTTTATTGGGATGCAAGCAATCGCTTGAAATATCTCTGATATCATTTAAAACATAGACAGCACTCGCCAACAAGCAGAATGCAACAAAGGACAGCAGGCAGGCAAGAAAGCGACTTACATCCGTCAATTTGTAAGCAAAAAAAAGGGGCAGGAAGATGAACAGGTTTTTGACATACTGCTCCGGCCTTGCCAAACGAACAAAATCAACCAGAAATGTTTTAACGGTAGCCCCCACCTATTTAGCGCCAGGTGCGCCTGAGCATGCCCGAATAATATCAGCGTAACGACCCTCTCGAATATATATCCCTGGAAAAACGGGTAAAAAGTGCACTTCAAAAACACTTTGAACTTCGTTGGCAAAAGCCTGATTGAAATCATTCTTGAAGATTGCGACAATTTTATCCTTCCCCGTCAAATTTAGGCTTGAAGCCATCTGCGGATGATCAAGGGGAATGTTGTCGCGGTTCATAATAGCTTTTCGTCCAAGATAATATGGCAATACTGGCGACCAATCATTATCATAAATCAATATAATATCTTTTTCATTCAGACGATCACGCAAACAAGAAAACACAGGGTGAAGGCTGACGTTGCTTTTTTGGGCCTTATAATAGTCGGAAGTATAATAAGAGTAGAACATTATTATTGTGACTAACGGCATCGCGCACCAGATTGCGCTTCTTCTTAATATTGTGGGAAGTTCATGATTGTTGGCAACGGCAATTATAACAACTCCGCAGGCAATGACGATGAAAAAGATATTGCTGTAGAGGTAATAATAGTGAATAAAATACAAATTAAAAAAGATTAGCGGGCCTGACAGAAAGCCTAATAATGATAAGCCAATAAAGAGGCGATCTTTTGTTGAGGTCAATACACCCCAAAGCGGAAGTAACATTAAAACGTAAAGTGATCCAGTTCCGTATTGGACGGACCACGACGCTATTCTGCCCCAATTTCCCAGACTCAGCCTCTGCTGAAGCGTTCCAAAATTCCATCCTGCCAAGTTACTGCTTGTAATGAATTCCCTGGCAAGTGGATTTAAATTTTTCAAGTGATCAGCATAAATTGTCCAGGATATTGCAATTATAAACGATATGAAAACAGGAGAAAACAAAGTAAGCCAAAATTTGATATTGATATTCCGGGAACGAATATCCGAAATTAAGATGCCCAACGTATAAAGTCCTGCAGGAACCATCACTACAATATAGGTAGTGATCTTGGTCAAACTTCCAAGGACGCCAAAAAGCAAACACAAAACCATAGTCCTGAAACAAATTTCTTGTTTGAGTTTCAGCAGGTAATAAAAGTGACCAACACAAAAACATAGGGCGGTGGATTCTATCATGAAGGTTCTTGACCAGTAAATGTACTGGGGACAAACCAACAGAAATATAATGGGAATCAAACTCAAGACTTTATCAAAAAAATATAACAACAGGATTTTATAAATATAGGCAAGGGCGAGATAAAAAAATAAGATGGATATCAATCGCCCGGCAGCTTCAAGGGGAATTGTCGTGAAGTAGCTGAAGCCCGCCACGATAAATTGGTAGGTAGGAAACTCGAACGGAATTGACCAGGGTGCCCCAAGAACAGGCGTAATATAATTGAGTGTAAAACCTTCCTTTAAATAATAATAGGCCGAGATAGCGGTTTGCGTTTGTCTGAAAGCATAATGATCCACCAGAGGGTTAAAAAAACCAACGCTGCTGAAATAAATATTGAGGCAAATTACGATAAACAGGCAAAAAAAGATAAACTTGTTTTGCATGATCGTACCCTCTTGATCGATATCTCTCATTTTATTGCTTTTGTGCGCTTTGATTTTGAACTTTTAATTTTGGTGTTCGGTTGTTGTTGCTGGCAGTTGTTGTTGTTGCTGTTGCTGTTGCTGTTGCTGTTGTTGCTGTTGTTCCGCCTTTTCAGCGGCGGCAACCGCTTGTTGTTTCTGCTGAAGTTCAGCCTCTTTTTGAAGGATTGATCCATCCATGTTCGCCAAAAGTTCTTTTTTCCCACGAAGCCAGTTACTGACATTTTGTTCGAAGATATTTCTGATGTCGCGAGCATAGACTGGAGCAATCTGGAGATAGAATCTAAAGAGGTTGGTCAATACCACCGGATTATCCAAAGCTACAAACCGTCCGGTACCCACCTCTACGGTTAACGCCTCCGGTGGAAGGCTGGGAATACTGGGTTTGTTGATGAGTACCGCAGCATTTTTGTCAAAATAAATCAGCCTCCAGTTCTGAGATTTCAGCAACCAGAAAATAATGTCACTCTTCCACATGCCTATCAGGGCGGTTTTAAACGGGTATTTGCTTGTTAGATATTCAAAATTGGCATCATTTAAATTTCCGGTAATCCTCATCCAGTCCGGAAGCACTTCCTTGATATAAGGGCCAGATCTGGGATCAATCCAAACCTTGTATTCAGGATACATGGCCCACATCATATAACCGCCCAGCAGATAATCATTAAAAATCGGCGCCGGCAAATTATATTTTTTAATAAACTCAACTTCATTTTTGGGAACGTAGTCATCCATCTGATATCCCAGCCATGTAGCAAACGGCATAGTACTCAACATTATATACAGAGTGTAAACAGCCGAAAAAGCAAATACTCCCATTGAAAAAGGGGCGAGTTTGCGCTTAAATTCCCACAAGTTAGATTCTGATATTAACGTATAAATACTGTAACACCAGACAATCGGGAAAAACAGTGTTGCGCGCGCCGCTTTCATACTTAGATAAAAAAAGGCTACGTTGATAAGGAGTATGGGAATATTGACACGACGGGTCTTGTAAAGCCCCACTATGCAGAAAATCACATAAAGTATTCCCATTAGCACAATCGCATCCGCTGCATTGACAAAATGAAAATTTTGGAACTGAAATCCAACAGAACTCCACATATTCTGCACAGATAAATTGGCCTGACTTACCGGATTCCGTTCTGTCAGCCATATTTTAAAAATAGATAACGGATACTTAAGGCCGTCCGGATTGACTATAGCAGCAGCACATGACACTACGAAACTAACACCAAAAGGCATCAAGATATTTTTGAGCTTATCCCAATTTTTGTCTATAACTGCAGACAACATTTCACCCGTTAGCGCAATTCCCAAAAATGCTAACCCGACCACAAATTCCCCATGAATGTTGACCCACAATAACATTATAACTGGATATAGATAATACCATTTGTGATTCCGGCGCTGAATGGAATGATAATAAATAAAAACCGTTATGGAAAACAACAAGGTACTGATCAACTGGGGTTTCAGATATACCTGGGTGAGCTTCAGTGCAATGGCGGTAAGCATCAGACACATGAGGCGGAACATATCCAAACGGTCATTAAGCAGCCGGGCATACTGGACTATCATCACCAGCACTGAAATCAAAATAACCCACTGCATAACATAAAGACCGGTGATACCCCCAATCTCAAAGAATAGATACATCAGGGAGCTGCCAAGCCAGGTGCCATAAATCCAATCGGTCACATCCACAGGCGTCCAGGAAAACTGCGTCTGATCAATCTGCCATGTCAGGTTTGTAACATATTGCTTACCATAGGCCAGATGAAACCAAATATCATTGTCTTCGCCATGGACAGGGAACATTATGACCATCGTCACCACCATCAATGAGGCAGCAATCCATTTTGCCCATATATTTTCAGACAAATACATGGATGATTCAATGATCCACTCAACGAAACCCGGGTATTTATGTATCACAACGGTAGAATTGACTGGAAGTTCATAACGTTTTTTTTTGCTGTTTTTAGAATTCATGCGACAATTTAACCCTACACCAAATGCTCATAAACAATGACATATATTCAGTAAAATACCCAGTACCACGCAAACTTCATAATGCATGCTCGGTTCGAAGTGACCTTAAAAATAAACTGTCACCGTAGATATCTTGAAAAAACATATTCACTATACAAAAAAAAGGGGGCAATAATCTTGCCCCCTCCAGGTTATACTTCAACAAAATATAAAATTACTCTGTCAAATATTGATCCGCGGCAATTACCTGCTTGTACAGCGGCAACTGACGTTCACCGGTAGAACGTTTAAAGAACGAAACGCCATTAACTTGGTTCGGAGTTGCCGTAATTGTAAACAAAGCGGCATAGGAAGTATCAGGAGCAAGACCTGCTAAAGCGCCGATAGCCGACCCCCAATACGTTCCAGCAGTATTTGAAGGAATACTAGCAAGAGTGTATCGTGCAGCGGCACTGCCGTCTGCTGGATACACGTCAACAAAAACCTGCGCTGATCGTGATGAGCTGTTATAAAATCTACAAAACACATCCATGTTAGCTTGATTTGTACCTACATACATGTATGGGTTAAATGCCTGATAACCGTTAGGTGTCCATGTCTGCCATACAGAAGAACCACCAGACGCAGGAAGGTTCAAGGCCGACGAGCTAGTGGTGGAGACCGCTTCATATGCATAAGAAGCCGAAATAGTTCTACTAGGAAGCGTAACATTTCCTGCAACATTGATACAAAGGGTGGTATTTGACCCAGTTGCAAGATTTGCTGCATTAGGATAATGCAGTGTGATGGTACCCGATGCTGGAACATTTATATTTGCTGCGGCGGCACCAGTACAGGCTGTTCCATTAACAACAAAAACGGCACTTAGTCCTGCCCAATCCCCATGGCTGTCTGTCAGCGTTAATACCTGGTTGAAAGATCCACCAAAAAAAGGTACACTGTACGTTGGTGTTCCACTTATCACATTTAATGAATGACTACCTCCAATAACATTGGTGCTGACCAGATCAGCTACTAAAGTAGAGCCATTGGCTGCGCCAGCAATAAAATCTATTGCAACGATCTGTCCTGCTATTAAATTAGTAGTATATTGCCTGCTAATCACGGCCACATTGTTAGCAGCAAACGAATCCATTAGAATAGAAGTCCCAGGCAGTATTACATTCCCGGACAACGCAGTTGGACCTACTGATGCCCCAGTGGCAATCACAAAGTTAAAACTACCAGCAGCATAATCACAAGTAGAATTGCTAGTGAGCCAAATTGCTTGACCCACAGCGACATTTGCTCCTGATGCTACATTAACCGCAAGAGGCAAAACGGTATTAGTTGCTGCTGCAGCCCCGTCTGCTATCCGTATAACATCAGTCGGAGATACTTGGGTAGTGTTATTCGCGCAAAGGTAATACGTTTTGGAAGGGGTAAACAACGCCCCGTTGGACAAATTCATGGTAAGAACAGTACCGGTCTGCAAGGTGTTTCCCAGCGTTAAACCGACCGGGCGTGTGCCAGTTAGCGAAATATTACGGGCCGAGCCCAAAACCTCGTACGCAACAGTTGTCCCGCCAGTCACCACCTGGCCAGCAAACACAGGCATTGCAACTAAAACAACCAACAATAAAGCAACTGCCATCAACTTAATTTGTTTCATTCCTTTTTCCTCCTTATGAATTAAACATCCATTTACTCCGCTGTCTTAAAATAACAACAAATTACAAATGCTGAGCATCCCTCCTTTTCACGTTTTGTTACACTGTAAATGACCATAATCTGCGTTTTCCTTATTGCTACCTCCCTCAGCGGGGGAGGTTGGGTGAGGTTCAAAAACGCAAATTATGCCCATTCTCAGCATAGAATATTTGAACATCAAGAAAAATGATTCAGCTGCATTTTTACAACATAGTTGTGTTATGTCAATATATTTTTCGTTGCAGATCAAATAAAATCACTTTCGCCCAAAAAAACAAGTATATGAGATATTCTGCTGCAGTATTCAGCGAATATACCGGTCTGTTAATTGGCAACAACCTTGTTCAGCCACTTATCATACCCGCAAAATATTATCAAGAATATTTTCTGATTGCCGCATGGCTTCGAGAAAACGATAAAATCGTCATTCCGGCTTTTTGGTGACATCGTCTTCAATCACAATTGATTCAAAATTATGAAGAATCGCCGCCCGCATGTCTTCGATCTGCTGGGGGCTACGGATAATGTGCGGTGTAATCATAATGACGAGTTCCGTTCTGACATCACCCTTTGAGGTGCTTTTGAACAAGTTGCCAAGAATTGGAATACTGCTCACCCAAGGGACCAGTGTCTGGGTCTGAGTGGCGTTTTCCTTTATCAACCCTCCCAGCATTATAGTTTGCCCATCCGCGGCGACAACTTCCGTTGTGATATTACGATTCAGGATCATGGGAGAATCAATACCGGATGTGGCATTGACAGCCGGATCACTGACCCCCTGCGCTATTAGCAACGTCAAAACGCCCCTGGAATGAACCGTGGGAGTTATGCTCAGGGTAATGCCGGTTGTCCGGTATTGAAAGGAGCGAACCATACCGGTGCTGATTGCCCCTGTTGAATTCGACACGTCTCCGGTAATCACCGGAACATCTGTGCCAACCACTATGCTGGCTGTCTTGCCGTCGCGCACCGTCAGACGGGGACTAGACAATAACTTAGCCCTGTTTTCTGTTAGCAGTGCATCGATAAGAAGTTTAAATGTGCTGGCATCATTGATCAGTGAATAACCAAATCCGCCAGCGCCTACCGTTTTCTGGAGGATGTTAAGAGTTCCCGTCAAATTAAACCCAAAACGCTGAAGATACAATTCCAGCCCATAGGACAGATTGCCTGTTAGCGTCACTTCCGCCACAGTTGCCTCCACAAGCACCTGGGCAGGCATCAGGTCAATCTGTTTAAGCAATGATTCAAGAGATTTATAATACATCGGCGTGGTATAAAACACCAGCGCATTTCTGTTTTCATCGACAGTAACGGATACCTGGTCCGCAATGGTCGCCATATTGGATGAAATGCCGCCAACACTGGTTTCGATGGAAGCATCACGGACCGAAGTTTCAGCGGGAGCAGTAGCCTGCCGCATGGCGGATTGCCCCAGTTGATTCCCTTGTGCGAATTGCCCCATCTGGTTCCCTTGCATTGACGAATCAGACTTTTTGGATTTCTCCCTGGCT
The DNA here is from genome assembly GCA_037129415.1 of Deltaproteobacteria bacterium. GTDB lineage: Bacteria > Desulfobacterota > Desulfobacteria > Desulfobacterales > Desulfatirhabdiaceae > RAAP-1. The sequence goes on along the minus strand of JBAXVB010000066.1, from coordinate 3,475 downwards.
CTGGAAACACCCAGTATATTTTGAATCGTTTCAGCAAGGTCCTTGGCTCGGCTGTTTTCGGGAAAATATATGAAAAACTGTTTTTCTTCCTTGTCCTCCGGAATATCAAGCGTTCTGACCCAGTAATTCAAGCGGTCCACCCACTCTTTTTCTGCGCCAAACGCCAGGATAATCCGCCAGCGTTCAATCGGAATCAGCCTTAACCCACCTTCAGACGCGCTCGTGGAAACCGGAATACCTTCCTGAGACAATATATCCCTGAGCTTGGGCAAAAGGTCCTTGGGTTCCCAGTAGGAAACTTTAAACATCGCACCGATTTTGCCGCGCATGGCCGGCCGGTCCATTGCGCCAATCAATTGCATCGCCTCAAGAACGATTTCACGTGTTCCCAGCAACACCATAATATTTTCATTGGGCATACCATACCCCTGCAGCCCCGGAATACTCAGCAGCATCTGCAACAGGGTATTGGGTGAAATATAGCGAAGTGGAACAAGCTGACGAATCTGTCCATTGGACTCCGGAACGTCACTGTAGGTGGACCCAATCCCCACATCAATGCCCTGCCGAGGGGTGCCGGATACTATGTAATATACCCCGCTTTTTTCCCGAACCATCGTATTGTAGCCTGCCAGAATATCCGAAACAATTTCAAATAGCTTTTGTTTGGTTACCTTGTCCTGCAGATTGAGGCTCAGCTTTTCCTGAAGAGGCGCCTTGCTGTCCAGAACGTAATTGACGTTTAAAAGATCTTTGAAAACATAATGAATAAAATCTGAAAGCAATATCACATCGACAGATACAGTTACTTCCTCGGTGGGACTGAAGCGGTTTATTAAATCCTGCGATTTTTTACTTATGGATGCACTATCGGCAATCGGTGGAATCAAGGTCATCCGCTCCCCGGCCCCTGGAAATTTGGATGTTGACAGCGGTGTTTCATTTCCGGACGATATCCCAGTAACTTCCGTTTGGGGGCTTGGTGGTTTGTTGATAACATTCAGCCTTACTTTTTCAGACGGCGTAGCGCAGGAAACAGTCGTCAACACAACACAGAAAAGCAGAACACAGAGTTTATGGTTTGGAGCTGCAAACCCGAAAGAACTTAAAATGCGATTTATCAATTTTTCATCCTGACATTAACATCGTGAAGCATTACTTGATATTTTAATTGCTTGAGACGAACGCTCACTTAGCATTCAAAAATTGGCATCCTTCATTTTCTTGTTGACACTTTCTGAGTGTATCCATTATTTTTCAGGCTACCAGTTTTATATATTTTGGCGGCCTTGATCGTCATTCCATCCAGATCATTATGACTGATTTCCCCCTTTAGAAAAGGGGGATTAAGGGGGATTTGAAAACAGGCATAAGCTACCAACAACCACTAAATCCCCCCTGGCCCCCCCTTTGCAAAGGGGGGGGAATCGTTATCAGTAGGGGCGGGTTCGGAACCCCGCCCCTACTGAAATGATGATCGAAGCCATTTGGGCTCATCAAAAAAAGTGTCAACTACTTTTGAGGTAATATGAAAGGCGCCCCAAAATTCATGCCGAAATCTGAAGGCCTTCCAGGAAATCAATAAATGGTTTAAAGCACTGGGGACATCTTAAAGCCAGAGCATTATAATCACAACCTGCCAATATGGCTGGGGTATCTACAGTGTCCTTGTATCTCATATCATGCTGCTTGAACAGGTTTTCGACGACCCGCTTTGGAGGCCAATCATGGTCCTGTTCTTCTACTGGCAATTTCCATGTTCTCTTCAGGGTTGTTACACCTAATCGCTCTTTTAAGGCATCTTCGGCTGCTAGCAACAAGACTTCCAAGTCATGTTTGAAGCAAAATACTTGGAAACGCTTTTGTAAACGGACATCATCAGCGCATCCCTTTTGTTTTAATGCTTTATGAAAACGTTCCCGGATGCCCGCAGACATTTCATTAAATGTCACATGCGGAAAAGCCTTGTTTTTCGGATATAAATCCGGCAGAGCAATAACCACTGCTGAAGGGTCATTCATTATCATGTTAACCGCTTTTATGGGAACTTTTGCAAGTACGGAGGTTTTCTTATCACCACTTGGAGCGTCAAAGAATTCAATCGATATGCCCTGCTTCCGTTTCCATTCAACGAGAGACCTCAACAATGCTTCCATTGCCGCTTTATCAGATGGACCTTCAACATAGATAATGACTTTCATGCCAGCCTTTCCAGTTCATCGCTGCGGTGCATAAATTCTAATTCCTCAGTTCCGAAATCTTCCAGATTTTGCATGAGTATCCGCGAATTCTTCGGCTTGATGAATTGCGCCTCCCCGTTTTCCTTTCTCATCACGGCCAGGAGTTCTACCTGGAACTGAGCGACAAAATACGAGGCATGGGTCGCAAGGAGAATTTGGGTGCGGCTTGATGCCTTCTCGAACAAGCCGGCAAGAATCGGCAGAGTTCGTGGATGCACGCCCTGATCAGGCTCGTCAATGCAGATCAAAGTTGGCGGATTCGGCTGAACGCACAGGGTCATCCAGCAGATTAATCTCAAAATGCCATCGGAGAGATCCGCGAGGCTCAAATCTGCATCTACACCATCTTCCTGCCAGAAAGCGATCACCTCCCCAGGTCCACCCCTTGCCTTGACGTTCAATCCACGGAACCCAGGCACCGCTGTACGAAGATGAATCATCAGTTCATCAAACGATTCCCTCTTTTCAGTCATAAGATAATGAAGTACAGAACTAAGATTGCCTGCATCTTCATGAAGCACAGGCTCTTGTTCGATAGGGACCGACTTTCTGATTTTTGAATTATTAACATTAAATGAGCTATAAAAACGCCACCCTCTAATATATTCACGCAAGCGATACAGGGTATTGAGCTTCGGGTTGGTCATTGTGCTGAGGGCAAGTTGATTTGGCCGCTTGAGTTCAATATCTTGACGCATAAGATTTATTAATTCCGGGTCCTGGGCAATCCCCTTACGCTCATGAATCTCCATAAAGACATACGGCTGCTCATGTTTATCCATTGGCATGCTCGTTTCAACACGTTCAAAGGAAATATGTGTTTTCCCGACAGGTCCTAAAAGTTCCCCCTGATAAGAAATGGAAACCGGTTTGCCCTTGTCAATTTCCAGGTTCCACCATATCTTGTCCGGTCCAGGTGCATGGAATATCTGTTGCCCGATGGAACCCACGACAATTTCGGGTGGTATTTCGTGATAAACAGCATCCCGCAAGAATTTCAGGAATTCAAACATACTTGACTTCCCTGTTCCGTTGGCGCCAACGATGACCTCAATCCGGTCCAAGGGTATAGTAATGTCGCGAAAAGGTCGATAGCCTTGTAACCTCAAAGATTTAATATATTCGGGCATAATCGTTTTCTCCGTATTTGACACTATCCATGACGCTCGCAATCATCCCTTCCATTTCTGCTGCCTTTTGCAAAAATATTGATCTCTTCACCCTCCAGTTCAAAA
>JBAXVB010000659.1:0-2496 GCA_037129415.1 Deltaproteobacteria bacterium | reverse complement strand
ACCTCCGCATCGCCTCCTCCGGGCGACAGCCATCGACTTTATCCCGTGTTCATGCTGCCTGAATGCTATCGTGGAACTTATTCATCAACATTCAGCGTGTGGGCGGATCTACCGCCGCATTCCGCCACATGTGGCTGGATCAGCTTTGCCACATATTCCAACATGATGAACTGGAAAGATCTGTACGGCGTCAATCTTGGCCATGAAGATGGCGTAGATCGGCTGGTGCTGTTCCATGTACCGGTATTTGGCAAGGGGGACTTTACCCGGTTTGCCTCGATTCCATTTCCCATGAAGAAGTGGGTTAGTATTACGGTAAAGGTCGATGACTCCGGAATCATGCTGTTTCAGGATGAACGTCTGGTGGCGGAGGCGAAAAAAAGCTGGGGAGCCGAAGGAGTTGGCGTGTGTGAAGCGCATTGGGGTCTGTACGGTCAAGGTAAAACCGCCAGTGGCGTGCTTTTGAACGATAATGTCTCTGTTACGTTCGATGGGGCTTTTACTAAAAAAACAATGATGGTAAGGCCGGATAATCACAGCCGGAGAAATGTAAATCCATGAACATTCTGATGACGACAATGCTTGATATGGAACACGACAGAAACGGCGTGGTCAGCGTGGCCCACGATTTGAAATGTCTCCTTGAAGCCGCCGGACATCCGGTACTAACGGTGACACCCAACAATGCCGCTTCGCCTGACCGTAGTCTGATGCTTCGAATCGCCCGCCGGATTTGGCGAGCCACAAAGTCTCCGGTCTGTTTCCTGACAAGACTCCACTTGACTGTAAAACACCTTGGTGAACGCATTGCATCCCACGCCGGGGATATTGACGCAGTGATCGCTCACGACGTACTCACTGCCGGAGCCGCACTATCTGCTGTTGGCGGACATTGCCCGATACTGCTGGTTTGTCATTTCTGGACCAAGCCATGGGATGAATTTTCCGATACAGGACTTTTGCCAAAGCACGGTGCTGCTATTGGGTGGTTGCGCCGCAGGATGGAACATGTACTAAACGATCCCCGGATCATGCTCGTGCCGGTTTCGCGCCGTAATGAAAAGCTGCTGCGCACAATCGCGCCCGATGCGCCGCAAAACAGGATCAAAATGGCTTATTCAGGGGTATATAGACCAGTCGCTACCTTGACGGTAGAGCCACGTTCCGGTTTGATTCCAACAATCATCAATGTCGGCACGCTGGAGCGTCGCAAGAATCAGCGACTGTTGCCATTGCTGGCCGCAGCATTGAAAGAGATGGGAATCACCTGTCGTTTTCTGCTGGTTGGCGCCGAGCAGCCGGAGGAAAAGATACGAGTCCAAGAGCTGGCCGCCAAGTTGCGTGTGGACGACCTTTTCACCTTCTTTGGTGAGCAGGAACGCGATACCGTCTTCAATCTTATGACTGAATCTGATCTGTACCTGCACACTTCGCTGGAGGAAAGTTTCGGAATGACGCTGGTAGAGGCTATGGCCTGCAATATTCCGGTGATGGCGCTTGAATATGAGGCTCTGCAAGAAATTCTCCCTGATATGCCGGAAGCGGTAATACCACTGGATGCAACACCGGAGCAGATTGCCGCAAGGATCGCACCGATATTAAGTGATCGCAAGAAACTGGGTGCATTGCAGGTCCGCCAACGCTCCGTGTATGAGAGATGCTTTTCCTCCGGAGCCTTTGTTGCGCGCTATCTGGAAATAATCGCCGGTGCAGCAAGGATAAATTTATGAAACCTGCAATTGTCTATCTTGCGCCAGAAATTCCGGCGCTCTCAGCCACTTTTGTTTACCATGAAATTTTGGCGCTGCGAAAACGTGGCTTTCATATAATGCCGGTATCGGTGTTGGTTCCAGCCGCTGTCGCACTTGAACAGGAAGCTATGGATATAAAAAAGGAGACCATTCATCTGTATGCGCTCGGTATGCCATCATTTCTGGCGGCGCTTTTGACAATCGCCTTTTCGTATCCTGGCCGCATCGCATCGGCTTTACGGCTATTGATTGCAGACATCTCCAGCGTTGGCTTATTTACTCGAAACGCCGCCGGTCTTTCGTATCGTTTCCTTGCTGCTGCACGATTGGCTCGCATAATCAATAAAAATAACTGCTTCCATTTGCACGCCCATTTTGCTCATGTCCCGACCGATATCGCGATGTATGCAGCCAGGTTGGCGGGAATCGGCTTTAGCTTCACATCGCACGCCAACGATCTTTTCGAGCGAGGCTGGTTGCTCAGGGAAAAGGTCGAACGGTCGCTGGCCGCCGTTACCATTTCACACTTTAACCAGCTTTTTCTGGAACGTATCGGAGCTAATTCCGCCAAGATAAATATAATTCGCTGTGGTGTAGAGCCGACAGGATGTCGGCTCCACGGCGAAAGAAGAGAGTGTAATACTATTCCACGAATTGGTTCCCTGGGTCGTCTGGTGGAAAAAAAAGGCTTTGACACCCTGCTTCTGGCGGCCGGAATGCTTGCACGTCAGGGAAGGGAATTCAC
>JBAXVB010000658.1:0-2497 GCA_037129415.1 Deltaproteobacteria bacterium | reverse complement strand
TAAATGGGTAACTGGGGGATTGGTACACGTTGGGCGCCTGTATGTGTTTGTTTGAGTGGAAAGGACCCATTTATTTGAGGTTTTTTGGGATAAAACAGCAGTTTTTTAAAGATTTTATAAGGCCAGAATTGATATTGTGACGGGCCAAGGGTGAAGTTCCAGTTGAAGAGCTGGCGGCACGCCCCTTGCAAAAAGCAGCAAGGGTCGCGCCGCTGGGACGTTGGTATAAGTCTGGAAGTTCTTGCCAGGTTGAAAAGTCAGTTTGATGTCTGGAACTCCACGTTCCGTGCAGTTCAGCCGGTCACTCCCAACTGGTCGTGACCGGCTTCAAGTCCGCCGTTCTGAATATGCCACGGAAAAGCTGGTACGCCGTATGCTGCGCTGTTCCGCCGGTCATTTCGCAAAGTGCCTACTTGACCGTCTTCGTATCCGTTATCTGATGATGCGCCTCATGGTAGATTATATGTTTTGAGTTGCCTAACACCTAAAACCTGTCTTGTGACGAAATAGTGTAACGCCTTACAAAACTCAATTAATCTTTATGCTTATATTGTTTTTCGATAAAAATACACCACCCACAATTATTTAAGGTTTACCCTGCTCCTTCACGAGCTGGGTGTTCCGCACGGTATCAGTCGCCTTGGAAGACTTGGTTCGGCAATTCCTGTTCTGATCTACATTTGTTACATGGATTGCAGAAACCGCATAGGTCTACAAGTTTTGGCATCTTGAGTTTCGGATATGTCTAACCATTTGAAAACAAGAGATAATTTTAATTTTCTCTGAATTTTAAACAAAAGTCTCAAATTCAGTAGGTTACTGATAAAATGCCAACAGTTGTGGACCTATGCGCGCTTGAACCTCGTGTTTCCTGTTTTTTTGGCAACAGGTACAACGCCAAGCTCAGCGGGCTGGCGATAGCGAAGCTCCGCTGGAGCGTTGGGTTAGGCAAGTTGATTAAACTGAAATGGGAGCGTTCGTGCCACAAACCCCTGTATTCCAGCTTAAGCCGCCTTGCGAGGTTTTGCCAGCGGAATAGGTAATTCTCGGTTCATATTTGAGCAGGCTTGTAGCCAGGAAGATATGGCATCCTGCATTTCCTGTATCGCTTCCAAGGGGGTATTGCCCGCTGCACTGCAACCTGGTAAATCGGGTACTATGCAAAGATAAGAATTATCTTCCTCGCTCCAAAATGTTTCAATTAGATAAGGATGCATATTTGTCCACCATGTCTAATAATTGTTTGACCTGATACGGCAGGATGTACCCACCACGATTTTGAAAGTTCAACAAAAGTGGCTCGCCCATCTTACCGTAAGTTCGGTGCGACCCCTTGCCACCTTGCCGTGAAAATCCCAGTCTTTCAGCAATCTTACAAGCGTCATCAAACCGAACTGCTTTTGGGTTATTTCGGAGTGATGCTAATTGTTTTTCCTCTTTTGTCATAGGTTAGCTTCTTGATTTGCGCGAATTTCATTAAGCATAACATAAGCGCTGACAAACTGAATTGCAGCCAATGGTGTATAAAGTGAAACCACCGCTTGGCTTTGGTTGCCATTGCCATCTATAAAGTAGCCGACAAAATGGTCAGCAGTCCATCGAAACAAAAACTCAGGAGCGTGATGATTGGCATGGGTAATACGAATAGTTCCATTTGTATTACCTGTGAGTTCGACAGAAACTTCAGGAAGCTCTTCGAGTGATTTTAAACGATTGGTGATTAACTTCTGAGATATTTTTGCTTTCATTAGATTTTATGAACGCCTAACAAGTAATTGTACAGTTTCTGTATATCTTTCCAAAATGCGAACGATCTCATGATCTGCAAGCGATATCTGTTTTTCAATTCTGCCCACAGGTAATTCCCAATCTCATTTCAATCTTTCTGATTATCACGGATTTGGGGGATTTTAACTCGCTATTTGGAAAAATAATTTGAAATATATATTCAAGCATTATTTTTTTATTATAAATACAACATGTTACTCTTATTGCGCAATGAATCGGAGATATTTATAACCTATTGAAAATACAAACAACCCCCAAATTCCCTTAAATCTTCAAGGAAGATTTTCTCAAGCGCGTCCGGCAAGGTCAATACCCAGTCTATAAACGCGTAGAGATTCAAAACCCCTGTTCTTGAATAGCCTTTTTGATACAGGAGCTTTGTCAGTCCGATTTTCCACTGCTTTCTTGACAAATGGTCCTTTCTTGTTTCCAGCGCTTTCAAGTGGGCCATCACCACGATGGCAAACGGGTTGTCATGGTTTTCAAGATAAAGCCATTTATCTTTATAATCAAGGAGTTTTGTTTTTAAATAGTCGAGGCCCATTGTGGAACCCCACATTCCGTATTGAAACGGGGGCGGGTTCCATAATGGCGAGTTATCCGCTAATATGGCCACACTGGTTACCGGAATTTTATACCTGTCATAAATCCTGTAATTGTAAACAAACATCCGTTCTGAAAAATCGGAATTTTTTTGGGATTGAACTTC
>JBAXVB010000657.1:0-2499 GCA_037129415.1 Deltaproteobacteria bacterium | reverse complement strand
GCATACAAAAAAAATATCAAAAGTCAAGAAATATTTTTCGAAAACTCAAGTATCTTGAATATAAATATTTTCTGATGAAAGCAGTACATGCTTAATATCGCCGTTCCTTGCTTTTATATCGGCTTCGGCATTTGTTACATTTCCATTACTATCGGCTTTAAGCAAGATGGCCTTTCCGGTTTCAGTGGTTAAAATACCTAATTCGTATGCTGTTTTACCAATTACGGCATCTTTATCAAATCCAAGTAAAGTGTAAAATGCTTCATTTACTTCAATGTATTTTTGATCATTCAAATCACTTAAACCACAAGCGGAAGGATTGATATGAAATACTTTGGAAAATTTTTCTTCTGATAAACTGACTTTGGAAATGTCCTTGGTAACTCCAAAAATTACCGGTTTGCCGTCCCAAAACCCATGGGAAACTCTTGTTTCCACCGGAATTTGAACACCGGATTTTGTAACAATCGGAACAGGACATAATTCCGCCACGCCACTTAACATTTCGCCCACAATTCTGCCGGCTTCATCCCTGCGTTCGGGTGGATGAACCATTAAAATAGATTGTCCCAAAAGCTCTTCTGTCGTGTAGCCAAGACGATCAATAACTGTAGTATTGGTATGAATTATGTTCCCTTGATCATCAAGAACGAAAAGAAAATCATTGATTGTGTTAAAAAAAGTTTCATAATTTTGCCGGATTTGTGTCAGCGCCTCTTCCAATCGTCTGTGTTTGGTGATGTCTCTGGCTATGCCATAAAAACCAATGATCGCGCCGGCTTCGTCCTTAAAAGGTACGCCACTTGATGTATGCCAATACCATGAACCGTCGGTATGCTGTACGCGGTATTCTACACCTTCCTGTCGTTGTCCTGTCTCAATCACAGCCTGAAGGAATCCCATGCACCCGGGAATATCATCCGGATGGACGAATGACTGGAAAGATGTTCCAACCACCTGGTTGAATGGGTGTCCGAGGAGTACTGTCCATGCAGGAGAAACGAAAACGAACACGCCATCTGCGGTAAGTGTATATATAATGTCGTGGCTATTTTCGACCAATAGACGGTATTTCTCCTTGCTTTCTCTAAGATGCATTGTCAACTGATCCGCCATCCGCTGCGCCATGAACCGGGTGTTTAAAAGGGAAATGAGCAGCCCAAACAACAGCAGGCTGATAATCGTCCCACCGAAAAAAACGCTATAGACGCGACCGTATCCCAACTGTCCGTCTGTCCGGGTGAAGTGCAGGGACCAGAAATGGTGGTTGAAAACGCTATGAGTTTGCAGTGTCAATCGTGATGCCCTTACCATTTCCATCTCCCCCTTTGGCTGACTGTCGTAAAGCAATGAATCGACAGACAACTGCCCGGTATCGAAAATCTGCAAGCGAATCAGTCGTTCTAATTCTATATCCCATCCTTTCAAGATACCTTGCATGAGGTCATTCATCCGGTAAGGACTGTAAACCCATCCATATAGTGCAGCACGGCGATCTGCGACGGTCTCGGTTGACATCCCCTTTCGGTACACCGGGACATACATCAATGTTCCTGCCTGAACCTCCTGATCGGTCTCCTGTACAAGAATCACCTTTCCGGAGAGGGCCGCCACATTCAAATCCATCGCCCGTTCCATTGCCATCCTGCGAACCGGTTCGGAGAACATGTCGTAGCCGAAAGCTCTAAGATTTCGTTCTGAAAACGGTTCGAGATAGATTATTGAGGTATATATCTCCCGGTCGCCTTCCGGCTTCACATTGTAGTCAGGGAAACCCTGGCTGCGGATTTCCTGTATGTGCTGTTCAAGCCGCTCGCGGGGGATCATCAGTGAGAAGCCAATGCCCTGTACGCCGGGAAGGCGCTGCTCAAGCTTTTGTTGCATGGTGAAGTTATGCCATTCCTCTCGTGTAACCTCATCCGAAGCATCAAAAAATGCGGTGGCGCTTGTCAGTATCTGAGCATAGGCATCCATCCGTGCATCTATCATGAGTTGAATTTTGATGCATGCAAAGTCGAACTCCCTTTTTGCATCGGCTTCAACGTCCATTCTCACATAAATAGTGGCTACTATCGTGGCAATCAGTCCGACTGATAGCAGAACCCAGGCCAACCAAATACTTTTGCGAACTGTGTTTCGATCCGACACCATTTTTTCGGTCCCCTAACTGTTTCTTATGTGTAAATTGGAAATTAATCTGCTGCTGATTAAGTAATGTTTAGATATGAATAGTACCTCTTTCGCCCGGTAACTTTCCAAATGCTTTCATCAATAGCAAGACTGAAGGATATCGGGTTCTTCATAATCGGTTGGATAACCGCTTCCACAAAAGCCACGCCAGGCTGCACCGAGGCGGTTAGGCACCCGATATACCAAAATATACTGCGTACCGTATGAATTCGTGAAAATTGGAATAAGAAACGTATAAATTTATCCGGCGCCAAGTATACTGCGAACTGGCATAATCTGCGCTTTTCATAAACTCCCTCTCCCAGCGGG
>JBAXVB010000656.1:0-2503 GCA_037129415.1 Deltaproteobacteria bacterium | reverse complement strand
TCTCAAGGATCACTCGAATACCTTTTCGATCAACTTGATGATTCGATTGGAAAAATTATTCGGATGTTTGTTGATAGAAGATAGAGTCATTTTCAGGATGGCGCGTGTACATTTTATTAACCGGTGCCTTGAAAGAGAGTATGGTAAAGAAACCGCATAGGTCCATAGTTTTGTCAAATCAAATTAACAAGCGCATTCATCCAAATAAGAAAGCATTGTGTACATTCATCACCTGAATCCATGGCAAATTATATGTCTGAGTGTCAGTTCTGGTGTTTCGCAATTCTTTTGCATGAATATTAAGAGGATTTCGTGGTTTCATCCCAGTCTTCTCCACACCTAACTATGCTTAATTTTGCAGTTCACTTTTTATTATAAATTCCCAACCTTCCCCGCTGGGGGGCTGAACGTTTACCTTTATCCTGTTCATCCTGGCCAAAATATAAGACTGGCCATTTTCATACTTCAAAAGGGGATTCCGATTGTTAAGATGCGAATATTGTAACGCCCTTTTTAACTCAAAGACAAAATACTGTAACGATCCATACCCCGCGTGCTACCTTAATCGCTTTGAGTTCATCGCTCAGGGGCATATTCATTCCTTTCATTGTGTGCTACATCAAGCTAACTGGCAGGACGAGGGTACTGTCTGGTTGATCGCCTTGATATGTGGGTATATTTCAGATATTTGTCGTTTGAAACACATAAAATTAACAACAATAGCTGTAATGCCGCCATTTATACAGGTTGTAATTTAATGCTGAAGAAATCGGCAGCGTTTTTGTAGGATAACTTTTCCAGAGCATCTTCGGAGATACCTGCTGCGTTCAATTCTTTAAGCTCTCTGTCCCAAGCATACGGTATGTTCGGAAAATCAGAACCATACATAATTCTGTCTGCTCTGTAATAACCGAGATTAACTTTTTCCTCAATCGGAAAATAATCTGTTATGACCATAGCTGTGTCCAGCCAGAGATTGTCATATTTTTCGATCAGTTTTCTGTAAGCCGATGTCTCATCAAATCCAAGATGCGGTACACATATTTTAATATCCGGAAAATATTTTAAAACAAGTTCTAATTTTTCAGCACTGCAAAGCTGATAAGGATCGCAACCGTAGGCAGTACTTTTCGGCTCCCTGCCGATATGCATTACAATCGGTTTTCTATTTATCCGGCAGCATTCATAAAGGCGATTCATGTGTTCACTGTTCATGTCGAAGCACTGTACATGAGCATGCAGTTTCAGTCCTCCCAGTCCAGAATCAAATGCTTCTTGTAAAATTGTTTCAGCATTTTCCTCGCCAGGGAATACGGTAGCCATGCCTGTAACCCGATTACCATATTCTCTGCATTTCTCAGACATATACTTATTCAGGTATCTCGCAATTCCTGGCTTATGGGCATACTGGAGTGCGATGATATGGTTTATTCCGTGTGACAGCAGGAACTCAAATATCTCGGATGAGGTCATTTGATACCTGATATGCCAAGCATTTTCATCGAACCATTTCCGGATTGCTGATAAAATACTGCGTGGGAAAATATGGACATGGGCATCAATTACTGGAGGAAGACCATCTGGAACCATTGAACCTTCCTGATCATCGAATGATAGCATATTCGGTCTCAACATTATTATACCAAATCGCTCCTTTTACACATCGTAGGACATAAAATACAATTTTCGCCTGTGAAATCAGGCGCAACTCTTGTCACTCATCTTTTTTTTGATTCGGTATGAGTATATCCGATGTAAGAACTCCAATAAGCCGGGAGTGATTCCCCCTGGAATAGATCGGGATTGAGTAGGTGATCATCCACGCATCACCACCTCCTTTGTCATAATAGGGATCACTCCATACGGGTTTCCTCGCGTTGACAGGCAGAACGTACCAGTCTTGAAACGTGTAATCGTAGGCATCTATGAGATTCTTTTTAATGAGCTTCCCCCCGCTCCGGTAAACATACGGTGAAGATTTGACCAGTTTATTGTTTTTTTTCAGGGGAGCAAAGGCAAAAGCAGCACCATAAATGTAAGGATTTTCGCCCAAGTGGCGTGTGAGCAGTGCAATGGCGGATTTAGTATCTACAGGGGCTTTCTGGGTAATTTCCTTGCCAAGTACACTGAGTACATCTTCAACTTGACTCTTCATGGCTGGCGCAACATCAGATTGAGTGGTGTTGGACATTGCTGCATTAGATACACCTAAACATACAGCAAGACAGATTAAAACGACGGCACATCTAAGTGACCTTCTTTTCAGGCTCTTCATCATTACCCTCCCACTGGCGTGTCGATATTCTTTGCTGTTTCTGTGTATGCTGCCTCAAACTTCGACCTATGGCTAAGAATGAGCGATGAATATTGAATTTTTATCAACAACGCATCCTCTATTGAACAACAGTCAATCAAATGAGAACACCGAGGCGTTACCATCAATGTTCCGGATCATTTCAATATCCACTGATGGATAACAGCCGCACCCAGCCATGAGCCGAAG
>JBAXVB010000655.1:0-2511 GCA_037129415.1 Deltaproteobacteria bacterium | reverse complement strand
TCAGCAGTGATGCTGCTGATTGATCCCAAAGATGGAGCGATCATTGATGCCAATGTCGCCGCGATGAGGTTCTACTGCTATCCGAGGGAGCTGTTGCTGACTATGTGTATCACCGACATCAACACCCTGCCTGTTTCCGAAGTCATGCATGCCATGGCATCAGTCCCGCATGAACAGGGCAAGCGGTTCCAGTTCCAACACCGCATGGCTGATGGTTCGCTGCGGGATGTGGAAGTGTCGGCGAGCAGTATTCAATTTGGTGGGCGCGTTGTTCTGCACTCAATTATCAATGACATCACCGGACGCAAGCAGGCGGAAGAAGCGTTAATCAGGAGTGAGGAGAAATTCCGCAAGGCTTTTTATACCAGTCCGGACTCTGTGAGCATCAGCCGTCTTGAAGACGGTACATGTATCTCAATTAATCCGGGATTTACCAAAATCACTGGATATACGGAAGAAGACATCATCGGAAAGACTTCAATGGAATTTAATATCTGGGTAAATATCGAGGACAGGCAAAAACTCGTAGCCGGATTGAGAAAGGACGGGGAAGTCACTAACCTTGAAGCCACTTTTCGAACAAAGGGCGGTGATATCTTGCACGGGTTGCTGTCATCCTCTGTGATTGCTCTTGGTGGTGTACCCCATATTCTCGGCATTGCCCGTGACATCACCAAACGCAAGCGGACTGAGGAGGAGAGGGCCAAGCTCGAAGCCCAGCTCCGACAGGCGCAAAAAATGGAGTCCATTGGCTCACTTGCCGGCGGCATTGCCCATGATCTGAACAATATTCTGTTCCCGATCAGCGCCCTTTCAGAGATGCTGCTTGATGACATTCCATCGGATACCCATGCACATAAAAGCATCGAACAAATCCATAAATCCGCACAACGGGGCAGCGACCTTGTCAAACAGATACTATCTTTCAGTCGTCAATCCAACCCCCAGAAACTGCCCATCCGGATTCAGCCTATTTTGCAGGAGGTATTGAAGCTGGCTCGGGCTACAATACCCTGGAATATTGAAATCACAAGCAATATCAAACAGGATTGCGGCATGGTCTCTGCAAATCCCACACAGGTGCATCAGATCGCAATGAACCTGATCACCAACGCATTTCATGCTGTTGAGAAAAATGGCGGTAGAATAAATGTCGAGCTGAAAGATACGATCGTAAGACATCTTGACGAAAGAGATGAATCGCCTTCAAATGAGATGTCACCGGATGGAACATCAAGATTTCCCATCCGGCTTTTGGCCGGCGGATACGCTTGCATTACCCTGTCCGACACCGGAACCGGAATTGATCAAACGCTGATCGATAAAATATTCGATCCCTACTTTACCACCAAAGAACTGGGAAAGGGCACGGGGCTGGGGCTTTCCGTAGTACACGGCATCGTGAAGGAACATGGCGGGGATATTCGGGTCCACAGCGAAGTTGGGAAAGGAACAACGTTCAATGTGTATTTACCCCTTTTAAAAGAGGTTGGGAACAGAAAGGACACCGCTGTCATAGAGAAATATCCAACGGGCTGCGAAAGAATTCTTCTGGTCGATGATGAAGAGCAGATAGTACTCCTGGAACAAATGATGCTCGAAAGGCTTGGCTATCAGACAACTGCCCGCACAAGCAGCCCTGATGCGCTGGCTGCTTTCAGGGCCAATCCGTCAAAATTTGATCTGGTAATCTGCGACAGAGGCATGCCAAATATGACCGGGGAGCAACTTGCCAGGGAATTAATTTTGATCAAACCGGAGATTCCGATCATTATTTGCACAGGTTTCTGCGATGAAACCGATATGCAGTGCGCCATGGCCATAGGTATTAAAGGGTTTCTCATGAAGCCCGTTGCGGCAGGCGATCTTGCCAAGATGGTAAGAAAGGTGCTTGATGGCAGATGTTTATTGGTGGCATCCGCAAATCTGTGATCTGGCCTTGAATGAACTATATCAATACTCGTCCTTCGTTCAGGAAAAGGACAGCCGGCACATCGGCCATCCTTATTCCTGGCGTTATATGCTGATTAATCAGCTTTCATATTTGAATGAAAGTTTGATTCGGACACGAAACGCTACGACCTTGCCGTTTTCTACCTTCAGATCCTGTTGGGTAATTTCGGCAATCCGTAATTCTCTCAGGCTTTTAGATGCAAGTTCAACGGCATTTTTTGCGGCATCTTCCCATGAGACTTCGCTGGTTCCTACAAGTTCAACGATCTTGTACACACTTTCTGCTGCTGCCATAATCGCCTCCTTTCGCTATCGTTAAGGTGAGAATACTTTGCTTTCCATCCCAGAATGGCAAGGAAAACACGGCAACATTAATGAACCGCGGCAGGCAAGTCAAGCGATTTTATGGGTGGCTGATTAACTGAAGCCAATTATGACAAAAAAAATAACGGCAGTGGTTCTGAAACCTGACTTTTAAGGCGTTTGTCCGGCTGAATTCCTATTGACAAACACCAATTACAGTGTAAGTTACTCCGGTATGCCATTCCAGATGAGACA
>JBAXVB010000654.1:0-2512 GCA_037129415.1 Deltaproteobacteria bacterium | reverse complement strand
ATCTTACATTGGAAAAGGGGAAACCATGTCACAGGACGCTGTTGAACGACTATTGGGACGATTGATTACTGATGAGCATTTTCGCCAGATGGCTACGGATTCGCTTTTCATGGCGTGCCAACAAACAGGATTTCTGTTGAGTTCCACGGAAATGGAGCTGCTGTCTGGTTTAGACATTGCTCGGTTCGCGGAATCCAGTCGGCATATTGACAATGGCCTGTGCCGGGCGGGCCTTATGGGAAAATGATCATATACTGAGAACAGGCATAATTTGAACTTTCCATAAACTCCCTCTCCCAGCGAGGGAGGGTTGGGGTAGGAGTCAAAAGTTCAGAGTTTGAACGCTGATAGTATAGAAAAAACTGGTATAACATGATTATGACGACAAAAGCGAAGTGAGCCGATCATATCAGGGTATTCTTTGTTGGAAATCACCCTACATCAAACACCCGAAATCCCTGGTTGCCGAAGCAGTAGATAACATGCAAGCTGATTCTGGCTTCGGCGTACTGGGCCCTCAGCCCGGTTGCATATCCCCGAATCTGTTCTGTATCCGCTTCCTGAAGAGTAAATTTATCGACCGTAGTCTTCATTTTGGTCAGATCGGCGTTGGAATAATACTTGAACTCTATAACCCAGCGTCGGCCCGCAAACTTTTCATGAAATTTTCCTATAAACTCCAGATCGCTTTTGCCCTGGGGATAGGAGCTTTCTACCGTAAACGCCAGCCAGGATGACAGATACCGGCTGCATAGCTCGTAAAATGTGGTGCGGTAGAAATTCTCATTCACCTGCTGAAATATGGCTTCCGGCAACTGGGACACGTACTCCCGCCAGTATCCTGCGAACAGGCTTTCGATATCCGGCTGCATCACAAACGATTCCATAATTTCGGCAAATCGGGTGGAGACATCTATTTGATGCAACTCGTTAAAATACTCGACAAATATCTGACGCATGTTAAGATTTGGCAGTTTCATGGTAAAGCGATCCTGAATGGTCAGCATGCCAAGATAATAGAAGGATATGGGGAAAAACCCCTTGTCAAAAAATTGCTTCATATCGAATTTGGTGATCAAAAAGTTACGGTCGTATTTGATGGTGTTCAGGGTGACCAGACTTTCCACAAATTCTTCGGTACTGCCTGGATACGCAGTGGTAATGCGCTGTACCCAGGAAATATCTGTCCTCAAATTCAGGTCTGTCAAAAATTCGGGGAATTTCCGGTGGCGACAGAACTGATCAAAAAAATAAGCCAGAAGCGTAGGATTGAAAACTGCTTCGATATCGGGTGATACAAAGTGATAGCCATTGTAATGGTTGACGATAATCGTCTCAATTTCCCGACGTTGCGGCGGACTAATATCATAATCCCGGCAGATACTATCCAGCAGCCCGTTCACTTCTGTCTGAGTAAATCCCAGCATATTTTCAAAGGACTCATCCAGGGTGATAAAATTAGCGATATTATACGCCGATGCCAGCTCATCCATGGTCACAGGCAGCACTCCAGTGATAAAAACATTGGCGATGGCTCCGGTTTTTCGGCCTTCCTTCAGGGTTTTGAAAAAGGTTTTCAAAAAGCTGTCATCCGCCGTCAACCGTTTGTAAACATCATCGCGTCTGCCGGTAATTAACTGATTAGCGAAATTGTCGTATTCATCAATGATGACATACAGTGGCGGCAGGTCATTCCGGCTGATCTGACGCAATACGGCTTCCAGATTTGAATTTGCGCTTTTTTCAAAATCAATCCTGACCTGTTCGTTGAACCATGATGCATAACGTCTGGTAACGCCATCCATTTTTCCGTTACATATCTGATTGAAATTGGTTCGAATGGTGTCCACATTTTTTCCAAGCTCAATCGTGGAAAAATCAAGATGAAGAACAATAAATGCGTTTTTTAGCGGGGTTGGATTATTCCCGATCCATGTGTTGCCAAACAGCTCTCCGAACCTGTCTTTCAGATGAATGCTGTAATAGCATTCCAGAATCCGGCACCACAGGGACTTGCCAAACCGCCGGGGGCGCAGAAACACCGGATTTTCGATTTCCTCCAATCGCTCGATGTATTGGGTTTTATCGATAAAGTAGCCGTTTTTGGCCACAATCTCCTCGTAATTGGCTACACCATACAGAATGCGCTTTTTCATCGGAATCTCCTTTTGAAAGTATGAACATGGCCAGTCTTCTGGATTATATTTCTAAGCCATCTTACCGTGAAAATACTTTTTAAACCATGAAAATCTCAAAAGGTAAAGATTGGGTGCGATTTTCCTTATATCAACATCGAAAGTTAAAGCAACTGATCCAAACAGTCAAACTGGCTAAAGCCCCGAATTATATGATAAATATATTGGATAAAACTTTGGTTGTTGTTTAAATAGTATTGTGATATAATCTTAAAATTTTGTGAATTTGTGAATATTGCGTATACAAAACAGGAGGATGAGCATGACCAGAATCAAGACTGAAATAATTTGGGTTGTAAACTGTCTTTTGATATCCG
>JBAXVB010000653.1:0-2514 GCA_037129415.1 Deltaproteobacteria bacterium | reverse complement strand
AAGTCCACTACCACTACACGATCCTTGCCCTCAAAGCAGCGATTCAGGCGTGACAGCGTTTGGACGGCGTTTCGATCCACCACCGGCTTGTCAAGGAACATGCCGGCGAGCAGCGGCTGGTCGAAACCTGTCTGAAACTTGCTGGCCACGATCATCAAGCGGTAGTCGTCGCTCTCGAACCGCTGCTCGATCAATTCACCGTCCTTCAATTCGTTCACCGCGTGCTCGGAGATCGCAGCATTGGTCTCAGGATGGACAAAATCCGAGAAAGCAAAAAGCGCCTTGTAGGCTGTTCCACGCGTTTTAAGCTTTTCCTTGATGATCTGGAAATAGCGCAGTCCGGCAACGCGGGAGGAGGTCACGATCATCGCCTTGGCGCGTCCGCCGATTAGCGGCATCACGTCCTTCTCGAAAATACGCAGCATCACCTCAGCCTTGTACTGAATCAGACCATCATCCTGGAAAGCCACGTTCTGTAGCGCCTTGGACACGACCCCCTTGGGATAGATATCCTCGTCCGGTTTGGGCGCGACCGGGCAATTCAAGTTGTAGAGCGTCTTGTAGGAAATGATGCTGGATGCCACATCCACGATGTAGCCTTCGGCGATGGCCTCGGCCTCGGAGTAGGTGTCAAACGACTCGCCGAACAGGGTGACTGTGGCTGGCGCAGGAGTGGCGGTGAATGCTACGATGATCTGATTGAGGGTATCAAGCGATTTCCTGTCCGTGAGAATGAACACCATATCCACAAGCTTCTCGTTTGTGCCAGGGTCGAACAGACTGTGGATGCGGTCCGCCAGCCAGCACATCGTCAGCGTCTTGCCGCTGCCCGCTGAATGATTGACGAGATACTTTCGGCCGATGTCGCCCTTCGCGGCGAATTGCGCCGATATGTCGTTCGCCACCATCCGTACCGAACGGCTCTGATGATAGCGCGGGAACAGGGTGAAGGCTGGACGCTCCGGCATGTCGTCCTCTGCGTCACGCTGAGGCACACGGACTAGGAAGAACGAAAGCGCTTCGAGCAACTGGTCTTTTGCCAACACCTCACGGTAGAGAAACTCCACCGGGTATTCACTACCATCCTTGGTAATACTTTCATTCGTCAGGCCTGTGTTGTGCCAGCGGAAGTTCTGTTCCCGGCGCGGGTCAGTGGCGGCCATCACATCACAGGTGTCGGCAGCGAGATAGAGAAACGGATGCCGGAAAATCTTGCATGTGTGGTCGCGAGCGGCGAACTGCGCCACGGCATCATGCACGGTCTGGTTCTTCTCGTGCTTCAACTCCAGCGCCACAATGGGCAGGCCGTTGAGGAAGAAGACGAAATCAATTTCCTGGTTGGTCTCGCCAAAGTATAGATGCGGGCGGAAGGTGATGCGGTTCTCGCAGTGTTTTACGGCGGCAGCGCTCTCGGCGGAGCGAGGCTTGGGATAAAACAGCCGAAACCCCAGCCCACGAACCTTCAGCCCATGGCGGAGAAGCATCCAAAGCGGCGTGTGCTCCAGTTCCTTGTGTAGGGCTTTGAACACCTCGTCTCGCGCGTCTGTGCTGTAGGCGTTCGTGAGCTTTGTGAGCATATCGGCCTGCGTGGCTGTGAGAAAAGCCCATAGCTGGTCCTCGGCGATGAAGTGCTCAGTGTCCGTGATGTCGGACTGTTCGAGGACACCATACTTATGCTCTCGGACAAGGAAGTCCGCTACATGCTGCTGAAAGGTTAGTTCGGGTTGTTTCTTCCGGGCCATAATCAGTCCTCATCCGCCTTCAGCCGCACCCGCGCCAGGCGCACCGCCTCGCGGAGTTTATGCTCCAATTGTTGTTTCGGGAGGGCTTCCGTCCAGTATGACGATACCTGGATGCCGCTCTGTTCCATCCCCAACAGTTCGACAGTTTCCTGATTTTTCCCCGCGCAGAGAATCAGGCCGATGGGTTTTTCTTCACCCTCTCTGCGTTCGTAACGGTCAAGCCAATTCAGATAGAGTTCCATCTGCCCTTTGTCGCCCGGTTTGAAATCATCCAACTTCAACTCGATTACAACCAGCCGCCGCAGTGGGCGATGGTAGAACAGCAGATCAAGGTAGTAATCCGTGTTGCCGACGGTGATACGCTTTTGTCGTTCGAGGAATGCGAAACCAACGCCCAGTTCAAGGATAAATGATTCCATTTCCCGCAGGATGGCCGCCTCGATATCTTTTTCGGCATAAGAATCTTTCAGTCCGAGGAAATCGAGCAGATATGGATCGCGGAATATCAGGTCTGGCGTAACTTTGTCCTCTTCGCGCAGTTGCTTGAGTTCCATCTCGGCCAGCTTTTCAGGCTTCCGGGAAAGAGCTGTGCGCTCAAAGAGCATAGAACCGATTTTCTTCTCCAGCGTACGCGTACTCCAGCGTTCGATACGGCACATCTCAGCATAGAAGTCGCGTTTCAGCGGGTCGGTCATCGGGATGATAGCCTTGAAATGAGTCCAACCCAATTGTCGCCGCAGTGCGGCGACAATCTTTTCATCAGGAAAAGTCT
>JBAXVB010000652.1:0-2522 GCA_037129415.1 Deltaproteobacteria bacterium | reverse complement strand
GTTGGAAATTCGCTTTTTCTCTATTTTGATTGCAACAATGTCAAGTGTGTAGGTCTGAAATTGGTCTTTCCTGTTTGGCAATAACTTCCGATAGAACAGCCTTGCGATGCTCGAATGAAACCAGTTTTTTGCCAGATTCTGCTTGCCTCCGAAGGATGTCTTGAAATATTGCATCAGCGTTGTGACCAAACTGATTGGCGTATTGTTCTCTTAATGAGCGAGTCTCTGTGACTATAGGATCTTTCCACATAACTTAAACCTCCTTCGTTAGTTCTTGGGGTGTGCAGATGATTGGCGGTTCGTAACCAAGTGCTCGGCAGGTGGTCTCAATTTTAGGGCGTGTATGAGCATTAGCAATGTGTGTGCAGTTCCAGGTTAGCAGATATTCGATGCCGTTCACTGTAGCAATAGCAACATGATAAGCGTCAATTTCGGCATTTGCAGGCAAAGCATGGCGACGAATGAGTTCTTGGCCCAATACCCGAACCTCCTCTGTTGCTTGTAGCTCCGTGATGTCGGCGATTATAGCAAGGCGGCGATTTATTGCATCAGGATGTCCGAGACTGGCTTCAGCGACTACAAACTCCGAGATAAATATATCGTAGTTGCTCCGCTGCGTCTCCCACCACTCGATGGTGACATTCTGGTTGGCCATTGCACGGATGTCGTTGCTTGGACGTGCGGTAAGATAACTGATAACCGAAGTCTCAATATACACTTTATCTTTCAAAATGCCTCCCCGTTTAAATGAGTTCTTGTTTCGAACCTGCTCACAAAATATAGCCCATTATGTTCCCTTCGACTCACCGATACATTGGATCTTTACAGTTGTTGCTTGGGCTGAAGACAGGTGGCACCCGCTCCTTCCCCCATATTTTATTACCAGCCCGTTTGGGATGTATTTTAAAAAACTCATTTCGTTCAAAGAAATACCTGTCTATGGCAGTTTTGCAGTCTTCCGTGGAGGCATAGTCACTATTGTGGATTATTGCCCGAGCCATCCCGCTGAAAATTGATTCAATTACGTTAAGGAATTGTGCGGAGGCAGGAAGCGGAACAAGCGCAAAAGTGGGGGTATGATGAAGTGAACGGTACTCGTATTCATTGATGCGAGCAACTTCAGCGAAAAATGCCTTTGATGCGTGCCATGATGCTGCATCCCAAGACAGATATATAAGTGATTCATCTTTGTATTGATCAAGGAGAATTTGCGTGAGTTGGATCATTTCGACAGTACTCTTACGATTTGCATAGAAGTGGGTGATTTGGTTGGTAGATAATTCCAATGCACCAATAAGGGTCAAGCTGCCTTTACTTTTCTGCCATTGCGGTACGACACGCTCCTGGCCTGGTGCAGTAAGCGCACGACCGCCTTGCATCTTAACTGCAAAGGGGCCATATTCATCAATAGAGAAAAACTTCTGTGATTCTGTAAGAGCGGACAACGTTCGAGTGATTTCCTGTAACTTCTCACGGTATTCCGGGTCGTTACTGGTCAAAACTCGTTTGGCTTTTCTAAATTTAAATCCAGCTTTCTTGATGATCTGTCGAATACTGTCCTTATTAATCACTATGCCATGTTGCTTTAATACCCCTATCAGGTCATCCATGCGCCATGAAGTACGATTAATGCCGTGCAACTGAGGGGGGGAGTGTAGCAAATCAAAAACGGCAGTCTTGTAATCATCTTGCTCATGCTTCCATGGTCCACCTTTTCTGGGCGCAAACAAACCTACGATTCCAGCCGACTCGTAGCTTTGTTCGTACTGCTCAACTACTCTGTGATCAATCATTAGAAATCGTGCAATAGCTTGTTTTGGGATATTTTTCATGTAAGCCAGGACGGATACCGCTTTATTACGAATTTTCAGATCGCCGTCATGAATTCTTTGGACAAGTACAGATATATCTCCTGAGGAAACCAATGTGCCAATATCTGTCGTTATCATATCTGCAGTAATTTTCCCCTGTATGAGTCGCAACATCCATTCAAAAGGGAGCATAAGCTGCTTGTCCTGATCAGGCAAATTGGTACGCAAACTGCGAATGTAATTTTTAATTACAGTATAGCCGCCAGTGTAGCCCATTTGTTTCAATCTGTTGAATATTTCCGTGCTGGTGTGTTCGCCCAATTCCATATCGCGCCTGATCGCTAATTTGTAAGGGCCAAGAATACTGGATGGTTTAGTGGCTTTTCGAGGTTGATAGCGATCCATACCAGCCCACTTTGTTATGGTGCGAATATCCAAGTGTAGCCGTAGTGCAATCTCATCACAAGACAGGCACTTTTGGTTGCGTAACAGGCGAATTTCATTGTACGTCTGGAATGTAATCATCGACTCTCATCTGGGGCGATAGTGCGCCAAAGGCGGCCCATCACGTAGTTAAGCGGTTTCTGTATATCACCTGTTTTAAAAAGTTATACAGAAAAATTCCGACTTTCTTTTGCATAATGATTAGGTTTTGTTTTGAATTATCATCACATGCATCTTCTCGATTTTTTCGAATTGCTCATACCTGCA
>JBAXVB010000651.1:0-2523 GCA_037129415.1 Deltaproteobacteria bacterium | reverse complement strand
ATGGCGAGAGCATTTCTCGGTCATGTCATACAACTGCCAAACATCCCGGGCGGGCCTTATGGAAAACTGATCCCCCTGGTGGCATTGGCCTTTTTGTATTTCACTTATACGAGGGGGTTTAAAAGTACGCTGTTTCTGACGGTTTTTCTTTTCATATATTGCTGGGCGGCTGAGGAATGCAGCGTACACAACGGCTTTCCCTTCGGCCATTATTACTATTCCGACATGCTGGGATACAAACTGGATGTCGTGCCTGTCACAATTGGGCTTCAGTATTTCTGGATATATGTATTCCCTGCCTACTTTGTCTCAAACCTGATCACGGAAGGAAAACTACTGGGGCCGCCCAAGAGCGCGTGGAGGCTACTTTACACTGCATTCATAGCAAGCATTATTGTTTCAGGAATAGACATGGCGGTTGACCCGCTCGATGCGACCAAGCTTTCCGAATGGATCTGGACGAAGAACAATTATACCGGCTACTACGGCATCCCTTACATGAATTATCTTGGTTATGTGATCGTGATGACACCGGCGTTTTTCATCTTCGGGCTTATCGAGAAAATGTTTGACGCCAAACCACTGGGGCCTATCAATATCTACATCGGGTCAATTCCATTAATTTTCTATTTCCTGTCATTCATCATGTACGGTGTTCCAGCACCGAGCGGGGTTTTTCTGGTGGCGTGCTTCACAATGCTTTTCCCTTTGATTCTATCAATTGACAGACTGAAACAATATTTTTCTGGACGGAATTGTCCGGAATAAACAGATGAAAACCAATATCATGGGCGCGATTGGCGCCGCCGTATTCGCAATGGAAAAAAATCGTAGTCAGGCCGGATGTCCTGACTGCATTAGAAAAGGAGAAATAAAATGGGATCTGGCGCAAAATCGTCAGTGTTTGAAAAATTCCTGAAGGCTGCAGGAGACATTACAAACCCCTCCCTGCAAGCCTTTAAGGATAACGGCGGCAAGGTGATCGGATATTATTGTCCGTTCATTCCAGAAGAACTCTTTATAGCAGGCGGATTTCTTCCCTTCAGGATGCGCGGAACAGGCAGCCAGGACACAAACCTGGCGGATGCATATTTTGACTCCCTTAACTGCTGCTTTGTCCGGCACACCTTCAATCAGCTTCTTTCCGGTAATTATCGGTTTCTTAACGGACTGGTGATCGGCACGGGCTGTGACCACCTACGGAGGATTTACGATAACGCAAAACACGCCGCACATCAGACTGCCTTTATTCACCTGCTTGACCATCCCCGCACCATGGGAACCCCGGAAATGAACGGCGAACCCATGATTACTTATTACAGAAGCCAGCTTGCCAGGCTCAAAGAGAAGATGGAAAATCATTTCGATATCGAGATTACCGTCCCGCGTCTAAAGAGTGCAATCAAGCTCTGCAACGAGACCCGGCATCTGCAAAAAAGGCTTTATGACCTGAGGAAATCGGCCAACCCGCCGCTAAACGGTGTTGAAACTGCAGCAATCATGATGGCCGGAGCCTCCATGCCCAGGGAAGAATATAACCAGAATTTAAGAACGCTGCTGGGTGAGCTTGACAACTCATCCGCAAGCGGCAAAAAATATTCGGCGCGTCTCATGGTGGTCGGCCCCGCTATTGAAGACCCTTCGTTCTATAGCCTGATTGATGATCATGACGGCATTGTAGTGATTGACGACCTCTGTTTCGGCGCAAGGACGGTACAGAACGTTATTGACGAAGATGCGCCCGACCCTTTGCGTTCAATCGCCAAATACCATGTCCTGGATATGCCTTTCTGCCCCAAAATCAACGGCGCTCATGTTCACCGCGTAAGTTTCATTAAGGACATGGTTGACCAATTCAGAGTGGATGGCATCATAGCCCAGGGATATGTAGCCTGTGATCCGTGGGGTTCATCATTCATTCTGCTTAAGGAAAGCATGAAAGAGGCCGGCATCCCCTATCTCAGGGTGGACAGGGATTATCTTCCCAGCCAGTCCGGCCAGCTCGGCACCCGTATGCAGGCTTTCATCGAAATGATAGGGGGAAGTATATGAATATCGTAAATAATGATGTAGTGGTTGATGTCTATACGCAGCTTAAGTTGGACTTTGCGGCCTTAACCGCTAAATCCTTTCAAGCCAGGCTTAATGAGTTTGTTGAAAACCAAACCCCGATTGTCGCCTGCAATGATGATTTTTTCCCTGAACTGTTTACCGCAATGGAATTGCCGTCTTATTTCAGCGTCAGGCAGGGGCTGGAAGGCGCATTCCATATCGGCAAAGGTCCTGAAGCGGTTGACGGCTACAGTGAACTGGGCGGGTCAAATTCGCTTTGCTCTCTACAGAAGGCGGCGGCATACCTGCTAATGAACGGAATGCTGCCGAAACCCACAGCAATTCTCATGACTTCGACCTCCTGTGATGCCCAGACGGCGGTGAACGAACTGATGTCCAATTACCAGCCCTGGGCCGATGTGCCGAGGATAAGCGTGGACGCCTCTTTCGAAAAGGATGAGGCGAGCATGG
>JBAXVB010000650.1:0-2533 GCA_037129415.1 Deltaproteobacteria bacterium | reverse complement strand
GGTCGGACATGCGACAGGTGAAGGTTTATGACATTCTAATCGAGTTTAAATTCGTACCGCTTTCCGAAGTGAAATTGAGTGGCGTGAAGGCCCGCAAGCTAAGTGCTAAGGCACTACAAGCCATGCCGTCCATGAAGGAAAAAATGGCGGATGCGATCACCCAGGTAACGGCCTACGGGACTGCATTAGACACAAAATACGGGGATCTGAATCTGCGGAGATATGCCGTAGTGTCTTTGGGATATGAAAGGATTTGGTGGCAAGCTGCGTAGGGCAGAATATGGCGTGTGAAATGTTGCTCTTCCTGCGTTCCACCGATTTCTGCCGGGTACAAACCCCGCCCTACTCGCAGCAGTATACACATATTCAATTGACATCGTGCAGTTTTAAATTCATGATGCACAAAAATCAATTATTTTGTGCATCAAAGGATAACTATGTTACGAGATATCGTTCTTGTCCAAAAAAGAGAACTGGAAAACCGGTTTGAGGAAATGTATGTCGAACGGAAAATTTCCCTCCCTCTGGAGCTTGGAAACGACCTGATCCATTTGATCACCGGTCCGCGCCGAGCTGGAAAATCGTTTTATGCCGTTCGCCTGATTCAACAAACAGCCGCTTACGGTTATGTGAATTTTGATGACGAACGGTTAACAGTCATCAAAGATTACGATGAAATCATCGGTGCGGTAAATGCAGTCTATGACAATCCCCGTTACCTGCTTTTCGATGAAATTCAGAATCTTCCCCGCTGGGAGTTTTTTGTCAACCGCCTGCAACGACAGGGACTACGCCTCCTGATTACCGGTAGCAACGCCAATCTGCTCAGTTCGGAGCTGGCCACACATCTTACGGGCCGCCATACTTCCATTGTTCTGTTTCCCTTTTCTTTTGCGGAATACCTCAAGACATCTGGCGGTGAAAAGACCGAAATAGAGAAAATGGCAGCATTGGATATCTATGTGGAACAGGGAGGCTATCCGGAGCCTCTTCTTAAAAAGATCGACCGGCACAATTACCTGCATACCCTTCTGCAATCGACTATTTACAAAGACATTGTCAAACGATACCGGATCAGGTCGGTTCAGGGGATCGAAGACCTGGCCATGTATCTTATGTCAAACATTGCCAGAGAATATTCATACAATGCTCTTGCCGGGGTTACGAGATGCCGCAGCGTCCATACCATCGACAAGTATATTCGCTACCTGCAGGAAGCCTACCTGGTTTTTTCAATTCCGCGATTCTCATTCAAGGTGAAAAATCAGGTGGGGCAGAACAAGAAAATATACTGTACCGATAATGGGCTGGCGATATCGACTGGCTTCCGTTTCAGTTCTGACCGGGGGGCGCTTTATGAAAATCTGGTAGCTGTTGCGCTGAAAAAAGAGGAAATCGCCGGTCGGATTTCCCTGTTCTACTGGAAGAGTCCACAGAATGAGGAAGTGGATTTTGTAGTTAAAGAAGGTCTTCGTATTACGCGGTTGATTCAGGTCTGCTCGGATATTTCCAACCCAAAGACTCTGAAGCGGGAAATCCGGGCGCTGATCAAGGCATCTCAGGAATTGCACTGCGATGAGCTATTGCTGCTGAATGGTCGTGTAAACCGGACAGAAACGTTCAAATGGCAGGATGCAGAACATCCCATCCGGCTGATGCCGTTGTATCAGTGGCTTGAAGAATATTGATATTGTGATTGCATTCAGAATCTGCTTTTTCATCGAGTGTAAGCGTTCATCCCCCTCCCCCCAGCGGGGGATGTTGAGAGGGTGGAAATGCTGCTGTTGAACAGGGTGCCGAAAAACCATGACAATTATACAGCGATTGGCATCAGGGCAATATAGACCGCCCAGCCCTGGCATCTCTTTTCCAAATATCCCAGAGGAACAATGAAATTCCCATACAGTATTTTCGACTTCAAGGAAATCGTCACGCAAAATTATTTTTACTGCGACCGGACCCATTTTATCCGCACCCTGGAAGATACAGGTAATTCTCTGCTGTTCATCCGCCCTCGGCGGTTCGGTAAAAGCCTGCTGCTGTCCATGCTGGCGCATTATTACGATGTGGCGCTGGCGGATCAGTTTGAATCTCTTTTCGGGCATCTGAAGATCGGCAAAGAGCCAACCCCCCTTCACAATAAATTTTTCATCCTCAAATGGGATTTTTCAAGCATCGACCCAACCGGCGATGCAATGGATATCCGCAGGTCTCTATTCGACCATATAAATGCTCAGATAGAGAGATTTTATCAGAAATACCAATTCGTTATTCCCAACCCAATTCGCGTGGACAGGGATAACGCCATCTATTCTCTTGAATCTTTAATTACGGCGGTCATTCAGACACCCTACCCGGTGTATCTATTGATCGATGAATACGACAACTTTGCGAATGAAGTCATGATGGATATGCCAACAGGGCTGCAGATATATGAATCGCTGGTCTATGAAAAAGGGCCGCTGAAAACGCTGTTCAAGGTGGTGAAATCGCTTTCTGTAAGCAACGGTTTTGCACGAACCTTTATCACCGG
>JBAXVB010000065.1:0-15574 GCA_037129415.1 Deltaproteobacteria bacterium | reverse complement strand
CAAGCAATGTCTCCCAGCCATCCATGCGGGGCATGGTCAAATCGCAAAGGACGCAGCAAATTTCATTCTGGTGTTGCCGGAACACCTCCACGGCCTCGACACCGTCACTGGCTTCCAGCACCGTATAACTCAGGCGTGTGAGCATCACTCTGGTCATTTTACGTACCGGCTCCTCGTCTTCGACCAACAGCACCGTGCCGCCGCCCTCAGTTATTGGGGTTTTGTCTGATTTGCCCGGCGGCGGCGTTCCGGTCGTCACGACCGGAATCTCTATCGGAAGCAGTTGGCAAAGGACGGCATCCGTTGTCACCGGCAAAAATACCCTGAAGATACTCCCCTTGCTCAGGTCACTCTCCACTGTCACGGACCCGCCACAGGCCCTTACGATTCCCAGAACTACGGATAGGCCCAGCCCCCTGCCAGTGAACTTGCTGGAGAAAAACGGATCGAAAATATTCTCGATATCATTGTCCGGTATCCCGCAGCCGGTATCAGATACTGCAAGGCAGGCATAGACATTATCCTGTGGCAGCCAGTCGATGGGAAAGCGTGGAGATGCAGGAATTTCCGCTGCGGAAACCAGCTTGACAATCAGGTGGATAGCCATCGCTCCAGTATGGATCGACTCCCGTGCATTGTTGACCAAGTTGGTCAGCACCTGCCGGATCAGGTTCTCGTTGGCGCGAATGACAGGACCGGGTAAAGACAGGTCAGCCTCCAGAGTTATGTCTTTCGGCAGAATGGCGCGGAGCATGGGCAGACTTCGACGGCAGACCTCGGAAATATCCAGTGATTCATGTTTGGCGGTTATTTGTCCAAGATAAGTCAGCATCAAACTGCTGACCTCGGACGCTTTGCGGGCCGCCTGCATGGCCTCGTTCAGTATCTCAATCGGATTTTCACCTCGTGGCAGGTCATCCATGGCCATTTCCAGGTTTCCCATCACTGTCTGTAGCTGATTGTTGAAGTGGTGTGCAATAGCCCCGGCCATGCGGCCCAGGCTTTCGGCCTTCTGAAGTTGCCGGTTCTGAGACTCAAGTTCCGTCCTATCCGTCTCAACCCGAAGCCGGTGCGCACATTCCAGTAGAGCCTTGTCCAGCCGGTCGGGATTGACCGGCTTGACGACGTATTTGTCCACGCCGATTTCAATTGAGCGTAGCAGATAGTCCGTCTGTTCAAACGCAGTGGTGACAATGATCGGCACTGTGGAATTCAGTTTGCGGATTTCCATGGCCAGGGTCAGCCCGTCCATTCCCGGCATCTGAATGTCGGTGATAATGATATCCGGGCGATGCCTATGGTATGCGGCCAGTCCGGTAGCGCCACTGGCGGCGGTTATCAATGTTTCGACGCGTTGCTGCAGGAACCTGCCGAGTTGCTCGCATGTGTCATTGTCATCCTCCACATAAAGAAGGGTGAGTGTTTTTAAAAAATCGCTGTCATTTTTGATTTGATTCATACGAAACATCCTTAATCGAAGAGTGTGGTGTGATTCGGACGTTAATCCGGTCATATTTCTGGGTGTTTCCAGGATTCATCGTGCTTTGCCTCCTATTTTGCTTCAGAATGCTATTGATCACTCCCCAAGCGCCTCCCGCACCTTCGTCGCCAGTTCATTCATGGAGAAGGGTTTCTGAATGAAATACACCCCTTCGTCCAGTACGCCGTGATGGGCAATGACGTTGGCCGTGTAGCCCGACATAAACAAACACTTTAGGCGCGGATAGAGATATAAGAGATTTTTGCCCAGGTCCCGACCATTCATCTCGGGCATGACCACGTCGGTCATGAGCAGATGTATCTGGTCAGGATACATCTCCGCCAGGCGGATGGCCTCACCTGGCAAGGATGCGGCCAGCACGGTGTAACCAAGTTGTTCGAGCATTATCGTGGCCAGTTCCAGGATCGCAGGCTCGTCCTCAGTTAGGAGGATAGTTTCATGGCCTTGCGCGGCAGGCGCAGACGGACTTTCCTTTTGCGTTTGTCCGGCCTCACCTTTGTGACGAGGCAGGTATATCCTGAAGGTCGTTCCATGGCTCGGCTCGCTGTAAACATTGATGAAGCCTTTGTTCTGCTTTACGGCGCCATATACCGTGGCCAGCCCCAGGCCGGTGCCCCTGCCGACGACCTTGGTGGTGAAGAACGGTTCGAAGATGTGGGTCAGCGCTTCCTTGTCCATACCGGAGCCATCATCGCTTACGGCCAGCATCACATACTCCCCGGGTACAAAGCCAGCGTGATTGGCGCAGTAGTCCGCGTCGAAGGCGATGTTTCCCGTCTCGATGGTGATCCGACCTACATCGACGATGGCATCGCGTGCGTTGACGCACAGATTGGCCAGGTTCTGGTCGATTTGGGACGGGTCAACCTTGACTGGCCAGATGTTCTTGTCGGGAAACCAGGCAAGGTTGATGTCCTCACCGATCAACCGCCGTAGCATATTGAGCATCCCTTCCACTGTCTCGTTAAGATCGAGCACCATGGGGACTACGGTCTGTTTGCGGGCGAAGGCCAGCAGTTGCAAGGTAAGATCGGCGGAGCGCTGCGCGGCCTTGCGGATTTGTTGCAAGTTGGCGAATATCCGCTGATTCGGATCTACCTGACCGAGAGCCAACTCCGCATACCCAAGGATTACCCCCAGCATGTTGTTGAAATCGTGCGCAACCCCACCAGCCAGCCGACCCACGGATTCCATCTTCTGCGCCTGGTTTAACTGCGCCTGCAACTTCTCCTGCTCTGCTTCGGCCTGCTTGATGGCGGTGATATCGCGGACCGTGCCCCACAGGTATTTGGGCTTGCCGAATGAGTCGAAAACCGTAAACGACTGAAGTTCAACAGGGAATATGGTACCGTCCTTACGAATATACTCTTTTTCGTAAATACCTGAATGTCCTTCCTTCATGAGTCTGCGATTCCAGATTTCATCACGCTCCCAAACCTGCCATTTTTCGGGTGTGATGCAGGAAGAGCCGCTCAATGCCTGCAATTCATCAACGTTATATCCGAGCATGGCGCAATAGGCCGCATTGGCATCGAGAAATTTGCCCTGACCATCCACCACAACGATTCCATCCCGGCTTCCCGTGAATAACCCGCGATACTGTTTCTCACTCTCCCGCAGTTCGCAGGTGCGCACCTCGATCAGGTCTTGCACGCGCAAAAGTGCTCGTTCGCGGCGGGCTCGAACACTCAGTTCGATGAGGTAGTCAGGCTGAAAGGGTTTTTTCAGGTAGGCGGCTGCGCCCCGTTTCATCCAGTCCAGGGCCAGCTCCGGACTGGTGTCGGTGGTCATCATCATGCAGACACAATCGGGCCGATGTGCGCGGAAAGCATCGAGCAGGGCATCGCCCATGCCGTCGGGCAAATGATAATCCAGCACGGCCACATCGTAGGCGGTCATGACGAAAGCGTCGGAGGCCGCTCTGGCCGTGAGCGCCGTATCGGCTTGGTAACCGTGGGCGACGAATGCCTTCTTGATGATGCCGGCCAGGGTTTGGCTATCTTCGACAATCAGCACGCGCAGAGGTGTCCGTACACGATTGCCGCTCAGGATCGCCCGCACCTGTTCGATGAAGCGTCTGCCGTCCACCGGAGAGGGAAGAAAAGCTTCGGCCCCGAGATCGTCGGCGATGCGGTTGGGTTCGTCGCCGGCAAAGGTGGCCGAGACCACCAGGATTGGGATGTGATTGAAAGCGACATATTCGGGCGAACGCAGCAAGCGGCAGAAGCGCCAGCCATCGATATCAGGCATGTACAGATCTGTGACAACAAGTGCAGGAAAAGCACCGAGGTTTCCAACAGCAGTTACGGCCCTGGCGGACATATCCGCCAGGGCGGCTTCAGCGCTGGTGAAGTCGCGAGGTTCCAGGCCCGCCTTGCGCACCAGCCCGGACAGAACGTTTAGCTGGGTGATGTCGTCGTTGACCACCACAGCGAATGTGGATAAGGGGTTCAGATGTTCACGGTTCATGATTGTTTTCCTAAAAAAGTATAAAATGGCACAAATATTTATATTTTCCGATACATCCATGCTCATTCATGATTGACATCACTTCCAGGATTTCAGTCATCTGAGCGGTTTTTTCCTTCGCCTGCAACTTCTAATTCTCCGCACAATATGCAGTGATTATGGCTCATATTCTTCGCATGGGCAACCGTTAATAACAACTGTCCCTGATACAGGGTAACCGTTCACTCACCCTCCCGGCGGGATGGGGTTGGGGGGGAGAGCGATTGGCCATGAGGCTGTGCTACTCTTGTTCCAATGCCTGATGCACCTTGGATGCGAGGTCTTTCATGGAGGACATCTTGGGAAGAAAATCGATTTCTCCTGTTTCGAGTTTCTGTATGGCCCTTTCCCATGTATCCACCTTGATTTCCAGATCCATCCCCATGACTCAGATGCTCTTGATTCCAATGAGGCCAAGCGCCTGAGATATGTTCTCTGCTGTCTGGAAAGTCCTAAACGAATGCAATCTCCTAATCTCATGTTCAAAAAGACCCAGTTTATCAGAGTCATTCGTAGTAGATAGTAGCTTCTTTACGAAATCTAAAGAAACTCCAAAACTTAAATAAGCGTTAGATTCTCTCTTCCACGCCTTAAAAGCCTGACCCATCCCAATTCTAACTATGTCATGGATATAGCAATCCAATCCAATGCACTGACTCCGAGAACAATCTCTGCACGAAGTAACTCTTCAAGGGAAATTGCCTGCGTTACCTTACCCGCAAAAGCTTGGTAGATTACACCGAGTTGCTTTGCACTCTGTACATTCGTTTGGAATTGCTGAATAGCCCTATTCATCACTTGTCATCCTGAGTACGAGATCAGCAAGGTTTGAGAATATCTCATAAAAATGTTCTCTCATTTCCTGGTATTGTTTCAAAACTGTACCCGAGTGACCAAGCTGCTTGTCTGATAAAGCAAATACCGGAATCCCATGTGTTTGATAGGCAGCATTAAGCGTTTGGAAATCTGGCCAAACATAAATCATCGGGACGGCTTTTCCGCCCCATCCGGTGCAACACCTTGTTATGCCAGCCTGTTCGCCTCGACATATAAAAGCAGTCTTCGGGACAATCTATTCCCTTTACTTTTTTTGCTCCGCAACATTGGCTACATATCAGGCTTGCCAATGCAGGACAGTTCCTTTTGCCCTTTCTTGAATTACAAGAGATACATTTTGCCATTTTTATTCCTTTTGGGGTAGTCTTTAACAAGTCGTGGTGGTTATGTTCTACTTTATCATCGCTCGATTCAACTGGTGGAATTGCGTTTCCAGCTCAGCTATCTGTATCCATGCAGCGTTCAAGTCTCCAATCCTGGCCGTTTTCTCTATCTCAAAAGCCACATCCCGCAGGCGTTCTCCTCCCATATTAGCAGAAGCGCCTTTGATGGTGTGAGCCTGTCGTTCAGCTCCTGCAGCGTCTCCGGTTTCCAGATAACCCTTCAGTGCTGCAATCCGCAGCGGGATGTCTTTCAAAAATTCTTCGACGACCATTCGGGCCAGATTCTCGTCATCCATCAGACGGGCCATCATGCCAGCCCGGTCGAAAATCAATGATGAATGACGAATGATTTCAGCGCAGCGGTCATCATTTTCCTTAGGTAGCCATTTATCCAGCACTTCCGCCAACGATTGGGGCGACACCGGTTTGGTGATGTAGTCATTCATGCCCGCCTCAATGCAAAGCTGACGGTCGCCTTGCATGGCGTGGGCTGTCATGGCGATAATAGGAATTCCGAATGATGAATTACGAATTGCGAATAATGAGGGAGAATCGTCTGTTTGCGCTTTATTTGTAATTCCTAATTCGTAATTCCTAATTATTTTTGTGGCCTCAATTCCGTCCATCTCCGGCATTTGTACATCCATAAGCACCAGATCGTAGGGCAGGGTTTTCAAAGCATTGAGCGCTTCAGCGCCGTTAGCCACCGCATCCGCTCGCAGACCTAGTTTCTTCAGGATACCCAGCGCCACTTGCTGGTTGGTGATGTTATCCTCGGCCAGCAGAATACGCGCCTTACAACCGGCGAAAAGGTTCAATGTCTCTCGGGCTGTATGGCGGGTAGCGATGGGCCGCTGAGTTGACTTGCTCCGATCTCCCATCGCCAGGGACAAAACGGCTTTTAGCTCCTGGTGTCGTATTGGCTTGGTCGCGTAGGCTACAAAGCCAATCTCCTCCAAACGCCTGGCATCGCCCCGCATTCCCAGAGATGTCAGCATTACCATCCGGATATCATTCATGCGTTTGTCCGCCTGGATGATCCTGCCCAGAGTCTCGCCATCCATACCCGGCATCTGCATGTCAATTACGGCGATGCGGAATGGGTCTTTCTCGTCCAGCGCCCTGTAAAGAATCTGGAGCGCCACGGGGCCTTCCTGAGCCACAGACGGGCGCATACCCCATGAGGCCAAGCGTGTGTACAGAATTTCGCAGTTGGTGGCGTTATCGTCCACGATCAGAACACGCACGTTTTGCAAGTTGCCAGGCAATGTACTCTCCATATACGCATCCTCAGCCTGTTTGCCGAAACGCGCCGTGAACCAGAATTCCGAGCCTTTGCCCTCTTCACTGTCCACACCTGCCTCACCTCCCATCAGCTCCGTCAGTTGTTTGGAGATGGCCAGTCCCAGGCCAGTACCGCCGTATTGCCGCGTGGTCGAGGCATCCACCTGGCTGAACTTGTCGAAGAGCAGGCCAATCTTGTTCTTCGGGATGCCAATGCCGCTGTCGCGTACCGAAAAGCGCAGCAAAACGGTTTCCTGCTCTCCTGCCTCCTGCTCTCCCGCTCCCTGCTCCCTGTCTCCTGCACCCTCTTCCAGCGAGACTTGGATAGCCACCTCGCCACCCTGGGTGAATTTGATGGCGTTGCCCGTCAGATTGTTGAGGATTTGGCGAAGGCGTCCCGGATCGCCGCGCAGCATCGTCGGTACGTCCAAATCGGCGGAGCATAGCAGCTCCAGCCCTTTCTCGTGAGCACGCATAGCTAACGTGGAAGCAAAATCGTCCAGCAGACTTGATAGATTAAAATCCAGCATCTCCAGATCGAGCTTATTCGCCTCAATCTTGGAGAAGTCGAGGATGTCGTTGATCAGGCAGAGCAGCGATTCGCCACTGCTGCGCACGATTTCAGCGTAGCGCCGCTGCTCATCGTTTAACTCCGTATCAAGCAGCAGCCCGGTCATGCCGATGACACCATTCATCGGGGTTCTGATCTCATGGCTCATGTTGGCCAGGAACTCGCTCTTGGCGGCGCTGGCTATCTGGGCCTGAGTCGCCATCTCTTTGGCGAATATGGTCTGTTGTTGCAAATGATTGTTCAGCCTTTCGGCTTCTTCCTTTGCCAACCTTAATCGTTCTTGACTCTCACGCAGCATTTTTTCGTTATGTTTGCGCTCTGTGATGTCCTCTTTAACAGCAACGATGCTGGTAATGACTCCCCGATCATCTCTGATCGGGGAGATGGATGCATGTTCCCAGAAGAGCTCGCCGTTCTTCTTCTTGTTGTGAAACTCTCCCCGCCAGACATTACCTGCAAGGATTGTTTCCCATAGTTTCTTATATCCATCAGAAGGGAACTCTCCGGACTTGAGAATGCGTGGATTCTGACCCATCGCTTCGGCAAGGGTATAGCCAGTCACCTCAGTGAACTTAGGGTTGACATATTCAATGACGCCACTTATGTCGGTAATAACGGTGGCGACTGGGCTCTGTTCCACCGCAGCGGAAATCTTGCGGATAATTTCCTCGGCTTTCTTGTACTCGGTAATGTCAGAAAAGCAAACGACCGCCCCGACAATTCTTCCTTTATCAACGATAGGCTGACTGGAATACGATACCGGAATGGCGCTCCCGTCCTTGCGATAAAAAAACTCATCGTTTCCCTGATGAACTGTACCGTCTTTGCATGTCATGAAGATTGGACATTCATGATTAGGATAGGTCTGGCCATCCGGTTTCGTGTGATGCGTGAGGGCATGCAGGTTCTTGCCGAGCAGTTCCCCGGTCGTATATCCCAGCATTTTATCGGCCGCTGGATTGACGAATGTCGTGATCCCATTAATGTCTATACCACAAATCCCTTCCCCAGCGGAGGCGAGCAGTAGCCGATTTTGGCCGCTGACCATCATCATTACAATCTGTCTGCTGCGAATATACATCAAAGCGCCTATCAACGCTATTATCAAGGCCAGTATTGCTACTATCCACGGCCAGTATTGCCGCCATATATCCGGCCAGCTCATTTGACCGTAGTGTTGATATGGCGGCAATCGCAGCTCGCGCAAGCAGTCATGGACGCTGCTATAGTCTAAGCATACGGTCCATCCCCCGCTTTGTGCAGCTAAGGCGGCGGGAGAATCGGAGGGCATGGTCAGCAACGCCACGGTCACCTCTCGCGAAAGAGCTTCATTTGTGTCAAAGAGCTTTGCAAACGGCCATTCGGGATAGAGGCGAGTGCTGTGCAAGTAAGGGAAGGTGGATCGCAACTCTGGCACGGCATCAGCGGGAATAATCCGAATTTCATCCATCCGGATATCACCGCTTGTAGCCATGCGTTCAATTGTATCGGTGCGCACGGTGCCAATATCCGCATCGCCGGAGAGAACCGCACGGACCACTGCGGGGTGATTGTCCAGAAAGATCAACCTTGAACAGTCTCGCTCGGGGTCAATACCTGCTGACCTGAATTCGCGCAGGGCCATGTACCAACCACCAAAAGAAGTCTGTCCGGTGGCTGCAAGGCGCTGGCCGCGAGCATCCCGCAAGTTCTGAATGTCGCTGCGATCTGCACGGCTGAAGATAACGCCGCCAAATTTCGACACGGTTTGTGACCCCACCAGATTGCGCAGGGTCATAGTTCGCGTAACTCCGTACCTCACCTCCATATCTACATAGATAGCAGGATTGCAGATCAGAAAATCGATCGACTTGCTATTTTCTGCAGATCTGACTGCCGGTTCGATCTCCTAAAAATTCAGCGGAACCAGATCAAACTGACGGCTGGGCAGCGTCTGGTTCAGATAGTCCATTGTGGGCTGCCACATCTTCATGCAGATATCCGTTCCCTTATGCGCCAGCACTCCGATGCGGATGGACTCCGGTGCTTGTACAGGCAAGATGGGTGAGGATTGGTCTGTTGACTGATCTGGTGAAGCCGGCAAGTGGCTCGTTGCGCTGGCCTGCTGATACATGCCCATCACGGCTACTACTGCAACGAAAATGACCAGAAGCAGCGCAGCCGTCAGGTGCGGTTTTTTCGTATCGTGAAATCGGGTTGTCTGTTGGTCGCTCATGTTAAAGCCTCTTTCTTGTTTCTCCGTTTTTTATACGCCAGTTTAAACTCCTTCAGCCATAATTGTCAAAACTCGATTGATCGTTTCTCTAAGAGCCTTAAACAGGATAGTTTTTGATTGGTGTTCATTAGCGGTTCCTCTTTTATCTTGGCCGCCAAAATCCTTAACTTCTGTTTTTCGCTGCAAGCGCAGAGGCGATAATGAACTCCGCGTCGCCTTCAATGTTCCGGGCTGTGATGCCGCCCTTCATGTTCCGTTCTATGATCATTTTGCATTATTTTTCATTACGATGACAGTTCTGCACATCAAGTCCGCTGTGGCAAGCGGCGTACAGACGGTGAATTCCGCACCTTCTTCGATATTTCGGGCCGTGATGCTGCCGTACATGTTGCGCTCGATGATCATTTTCGACATATACAGGCCGATGCCGCTCCCCCGATCCTTTGTTGAAAAATAAGGGTCGAAAATCATGTCCAGAATAAGTGCGGAAATACCGCCACCGTTATCAGCCACAGTAACGCACCCATAACCGTCGCGTTCTGTAAGTCGGATTTCCACCCTGCGGGAAAGCTGTTGATGCAGTTGATTGCGCCCCAGCACCGCCTCTTTGGCGTTGGAAAGCAGGTTGAGCAGCACCTGGGAATACTCATTGGGAAAACCCATCAGCTCAAGATCGTTCGGTGCATCAAGATGAATGGCAATATCGCTGTTTTTGTAGCTCGATTCCACCAACAGAATAGCCGCGCGGATCTGTTTGGTTGCAGAGAAAGCGACGAACTCTTTATCCGGACGGAAGAAATTGGAAAAATCGCTGATAGTCGTGGACATATTCTGGACCATACGGTTGCCGTCCGCAACAGCCTGATCCAGATATTCAGCATTTAGCGTGTTGAACTGGAATGCATCCTTGATGTTGTAAATCAGCAGGCCGAGCGCATTCAGTGGTTGCCGCCACTGGTGCGCAATGTTGCCGATCATCTCTCCCATGGCAGCCAGTCGGCTCTGGTTGATCATGATCTGATCCTTTTGACGCAGTTCCGCCACGGCTTCCTGAATACGTTTTTCAAGTGTGAGGTTAAATTCTTCAAGCTGTAACTGCTTGGTGGCCAGTGCTTCCTCTGCCTGTTTTCGTTCCGTCCGGTCCCGGAAGATCAGCACCACGCCTGTGATTTTTCCTTTTCCATTACGGATGGGCGCGCAGTTGTAAGCAATGGGGCGCTCTGTTCCGTCACGAGAGATTAGCAGGGTTTGGTTAGCAAGACCGATCACACTATTTTCGCAAACCACCCGTTCAGCGGGGTTTTTGACCTCGGCGCGGGTAAGTTCGCTGATAATTCGAAACACCTGCTCCAGAGGATTGTTGAGTGCTTCCACTTCGTGCCAGCCCGTCAACTGTTCGGCCACGGGGTTCATCCGATTGACGCTACCTGATGCGTTTGTGGAGATGACGCCATCGGCGATGCTGTACAGGGTTGCGCCCAATTCCTCCTGGATTTCACGCAGTCCCCGTTCCGCACGGAACAACTTGTGATACAGAGTTCGCTCGCGGTAATTGTAGAAAAACGCTGTCATTGTCACTGTCTGAACGATGAAAAGGCAAACGAAAAGAGATATGACATTACGGTGAGTACTCACTTCCGCCAGAATCTCGGACGAATCCACTTTGGCCACCATCATCCAGGATGAGCCGGGAATGGCGTGTAAATCCGCTATGACTTCAACTCCACGATAATCCATGCCTTTAAAATATCCCTCGCGTCCAAGGGCTGCCTGAACCTCTGGCATGGCGGTTTGGGACAGCGGAAAGCGCAGGTTCAAAACAGCGGATTCCGTGTGGTGACGCAGCGTGTTCAGAAACAGGACATTGTCGCCTTCCTTGCGGACGATCAGGGTCTCTGAACTCCGGCTTGGAGTGGGCCACGACTGGATAAGGGGGAATAGATATGTTTCCGGATCGGACCGCAGTATGAGGATGGCTGCGGGTCGGCCGCCCGGGCCGTAAACTGTCGCCATGACATCTATATGCACCCGGCCGCAGATCGTGCAGCGAAATAAATCACCGAAAACAACGCCGCTGGTTGAAACCGTCTGAGCGATCCATTGTTTGGCATGTACGTCAAGAGCAGATGCAGATGGATTGACGGATATCAGAACATCGCCGTTCGTGTCGGCAAGTATCAGATCGTCATAGCCTTCCATGTTTTTAAGTGTTTCCATGCGCTCCAGAATGATATTTTTCAGTAGCGCATCTTCCGGTGTTTTGATCCACTGGGTAAAGGCGAAGCTGATCAAGCCCGATGCATGTTTGAAGGCATCCGCCTGCCTTTCATTGCGCCAACTGATAATCTGGTTGGCCTTTAATTCGGCAATGGCTTTCAGCTCACTGTATCTGGCTTCCCGGATTACCAGCGCCTCCCGGCTGTAGAGCCAATAACCCCCCGCTGAAAAAAAGAGGATCATGCAAATCGATATAACAATAAAAAACGGCTGTTTATTAAACAGCCGCGTACGATTCTTCATTGTGATTTTTCCTTTTGTATCCGTGGGAGCGGTCAAGAGCCAAAATATCACTTGTCTTGGGAAACCCGTCCCCCCATAGCGCTATCATGAACGCGACATGGAATAACAATCTTAAGCCCTGTCAAGCATGTTTCTCACTGTATTCAACAGTTCCGAAGAATTGACGGGCTTCATGATCAGCTCGGCATTCTCGTCAATTTCTCCCCGACTTCGGACAATGTCCGCTGAATAGCCGCTGACAAATACGACCTTTACATCAGGGTTAAGCAGCCGTATCTCATCTAAAGCCTGTTTGCCGTTCTTATGAGGCATGATCATGTCCATGAGGATTATCTGAATCTTTGTCTGATTCTCTGTGAACTTTTTTACAGCATCCTGGCCATCTTCGGCCAGAATCACCTCGTATCCGAATTTTCTGAGGATGGATGCCTCAATTTCCCGGACTGCAGGATCATCTTCCGCAACCAGAATTGTTTCTGTTCCCATTTTGGGAAGAGCCTGAACCGTAATCTCCTGGTCTGAAAACATTTCCTCGCTGGTAAAGGGAAGATAAATTCTGAATGTCGTTCCGATTCCCGGCTCGCTGTAAACATTGATATAGCCATTGTGCTGCTTGATGATTCCATATACGATAGCCATCCCAAGGCCGGTGCCTTTTCCCGTATCTTTGGTTGTGAAAAATGGCTCAAAAATCTTCAAACGGGTCTTCTCGTCCATGCCCCTGCCTGTGTCCGATACCATTATCTGAGCATATCTGCCCGGTAAGCCATAACCGTTTGCCATAACAAATGATTCATCCAATTCTATCAGTGATGTCTCAATAGCCAACATGCCGCCCTTTTGCATTGCATCACGTGCATTGGTGGCCAGGTTCATCAGCATCTGTGCGATCTGTCCGCCATCCACACAGACGGTAAGGGTTTTTTTCTTAAATGCAGTGGTAAACCGGATGTCCTCGCCGATGATCCTGCGAAGGAATTTTCCCGCATCCGAGATGATCAGGTTAAGGTCGGTTTTTTTTGGGTTCATGATCTGTTTGCGGCTGAACGCCAGAAGACCGCTGGTTAACACGGCGGCTCTATTGGCAGCCTTGGATATCTGCTCGATATCAAGGTGCTGCGGGGCATCTTTCTCCAGATTCATTTTCATCATGTCGCAGTAGCCGATGATCACCATTAGAATATTGTTGAAATCATGAGCTACTCCGCCGGCAAGTTCTCCGATTGCTTCCATCTTTTGAGACTGCCGGAGCTGCTCCTCCATATGCTTTCGTTCGGAGATGTCCGAGAATATGCCGATGTAGTGGGTAGCACAACCATGGGCATCGGTGAGCGTAGTGATGGAGAGCCATTCGGGGTAAATCTGACCATTTTTGCGCTTGTTCCATATCTCTCCACGCCAACTCCCATGAGTCAGGATTTCTTTCCACATCGCATCGTGAAATGCCTTGTCCTGTTTTCCCGAAGAAAGCAGTAGTGTCAGGTTATTGCCGATGGCGTCGGCGGCGGTGTAGCCGGTGACTTCGGTAAAGGCGCGGTTGACCGAGACAATTATGTCGGCGGTATCGGTGATGACGATTGCCTCCTGGCTGCTGTCAAACACCCCGGATGCCAGTCGGAGCTGTTTTTGGGCGAACAACTGGTCTGCACATTCCAACAACATCGCATGCAGCCGGTCGGGATTGACAGGTTTTGTAACATATTTGTCCATGCCGATCTCAATTGAACGCAGCAAGTAATCCGTCTGCTCGAATGCGGTGACAACAATGATCGGCACCGTGGAATCCAGTTTGCGAATTTCCTGCGACATGGTAAGTCCGTCCATCTCCGACATCTGAATGTCGGTAATGACAATATGTGGACGCTGATTGGTGAACGCCTCCAGTCCTGTCCTACCATTGTTTGCAGTGATCAGCTTGCCAACCCTGCGTTGCAGGAATGTGCTGAGCTGTTCACGTGCATCATGGTCATCTTCCACGTAGAGAATGGTAAGCGTACTTAAATAATCGGTGTTCATTTCAGGGTAAATCATTTTGGATCATCCTTTTAAATTACAAATTGTGGATGGTAAGGCGTTCATAATTCGTAATTCTTTACGCACATTGTTTCAATACCGCCGAGGCTATTTCATTCAGGGGAAGTACTTTGTGTACTGCGCCGCGTTTAATAGCTTCTTGCGGCATGCCAAAGACTACACAGGTGGCCTCATCTTGGGCGATCGTGTAAGCGCCTGCTTCTTTCAGCTCCAGCATGCCGTTGGCTCCGTCATCGCCCATTCCTGTCATGATTGCTGCAACGGCGTTTCTGCCTGCGTAGCGGGCCGCGGAGCGGAACAGAACATCGACGGAGGGGCGGTGGCGGCAAACCAGGGGCCCTGTCCGAACTTCCACATAATACCGGGCTCCGCTTCGCTTCAAAAGGGTATGCATATTGCCTGGGGCAATCAAGGCTCTGCCCCTGAGCACAGTGTCGCCATGCTGCGCTTCTTTAACGGTGATGCGGCAGATCTCATCCAGACGCCTGGCGAAGGATGCCGTAAAATGCTCTGGCATGTGCTGCACAATAACAAGCCCGGTGGTATCCTGTGGCAGGTCTTCCAGAAAAATGCGCAGTGCCTCCGTACCTCCTGTGGATGCTCCGACGACAATGACTTTTTCCGTTGTCTGGATCATGGCATTTGATTGAGACTTGGCGATAACGGCATCGGCGCTTAGTTTGGGCTGAATTTTCTGCACCTTTA
Organism: Deltaproteobacteria bacterium; assembly: GCA_037129415.1. Taxonomy (GTDB): domain Bacteria; phylum Desulfobacterota; class Desulfobacteria; order Desulfobacterales; family Desulfatirhabdiaceae; genus RAAP-1. The sequence goes on along the minus strand of JBAXVB010000065.1, from coordinate 1,016 downwards.
CAAGCCGACGCGGCCGCGCCATGGCAGCAGCCTTGATTGCATCGCAAATGCGAATTCGTGATTCCTCCAGAAAATTCCTGGTTCCCAGGCGAGGTTTCTGGATAATATCCACAGCGCCAAATTCCAGAGCTTTCAGTGCGGTATCCGATCCTTTTTCCGCCAGACTCGAACAGATCACGACAGGAACAGGACGCTGAGACATGATCTTATGCAAAAAGGTTATGCCATCCATCCTCGGCATTTCCACATCCAACGTGATCACATCAGGAATCTCCCTGTTGATATATTCTGCTGCAATAAAAGGATCTGCGGCGGTTCCCATGACTTCCATATCTGGATCAGCTTCGATAATGCTGCTTAGTGTCTGGCGCACCAGAGATGAATCATCAACGATCAGCACACGTATCCGTTTCCCAATGTTCATGGCTGCATCTCCTTCTGATAGATGGTCGGCGCAGCGTAGCGCAATGGTACATTCATGTTGTTGATGCTTTCTGCATGTCCCATGAAAAGGTATCCCCCCGGAGAAAGACGCTGATGAAATTGACGAATCAACCGCTCCTGGGTTTCCGCATCAAAATAGATCATCACATTGCGACAGAAGATGACATCCATCAATTCCGCGATGGGAAAATGGCTGTCCATCAGGTTGAACCGGCGAAATGTTACCCGACTTCGCAACTCTGGCGTGATTCTCACGATTTTTTTACTCGAATCTTTGCTTTTCAGCAAATATTTTTTTTTAAGTGCAAGGGGAATGGGCGCGATTTTTTCCTCATCATAAACAGCAGTCTCAGCGACGTCGAGGACTTTGGTGGAAATGTCCGTCGCCAAAATGGAATAGTCAAAACCCGGACAATTCAATGCAAATTCGCTAAGTACCATGGCAAGCGTGTATGGCTCCTCGCCCGTAGAACAGGCGGCGCTCCACACCCTGATTGTTTTCCGCAAAGGATGTTTGTAATTTCCGATCAATTCCGGCAGGGCCTGAATGGTCAGAAATTCAAAATGGTGGA
>JBAXVB010000649.1:0-2537 GCA_037129415.1 Deltaproteobacteria bacterium | reverse complement strand
ACCATGACGCGACAAAGCGGCTGAGTCCCTGAATAACGGATAAGCACCCTTCCCTCATCCCCCAGGCGGCTTTCCACCTTTTCGACCATATCCTGGATTCCGGCAACCGTCTTGATATCGGGTTTTTCACTAACCGGAACATTGATCAGTATCTGCGGAAAGACGCTCATGATCCCGGCCAGTACCGAAAGCGGTTTTGAGGCGGAGCGCATGGATTCAAGAAGCTGAAGCGCGCTGAGAATGCCATCGCCGGTGGTGTGCCGATCCAGAAAAAGGGTGTGTCCTGAATCCTCTCCGCCAAGAACCGCGCCTTCGGATTTCATCATCTCCATGACGTAGCGGTCCCCCACCTGAGCCAGAGAAAGATGGATTCCCTGTTTTTTCAAAGCTATTTTAAGCCCCATGTTACTCATCACTGTAGCGACCACCCGGTTGCCTATCAGTCTTCCGGCCTGCTTCATGTGGACGGCGCAGACAGCCAGCGCCTGATCGCCGGTCAATACCCTTCCGGTTTCGTCAACGGCGATTACCCGGTCTCCATCCCCGTCAAAGGCAAATCCGGAGTGGGCCTTGTGTTTCAAAACCGCTTTGCGCAGGGCTGCAGGATGCTGAGAGCCGCATCCATCATTGATGTTGACGCCGTCCGGTTTATCGGACAGGACAAAGATTTCTGCGCCAAGCCGCGAAAACACATCGGGAGCCGCCTGAAATGTGGCGCCATGGGAGCAGTCCAGTACCAGACGCAGCCCATCCAGCGACAAATCAGGAACAACATTCACCAGAAAATCTCCATAATAATCCAGGGCATCCATAATGGCATCGCAGCGCCCGACAACAGACGAATGAGAGACTGAGCCATAGCCGACACAAGAGCGTTGCGATTCCTTTAAAATCCGCTCTTCAAGCACCTGTTCGACAGATTCGGAAAGCTTGAATCCATTGCCGTCAAACACTTTGATTCCGTTATCTGCGTAAGGATTGTGAGAGGCGGAAACAACTATTCCGGCGCATGCCCCCAACCTTGCGGCGATGGCGGCAACTCCAGGGGTGGGAAGCACGCCGCACAGACAGGCATCCGCGCCCATCGAACTCAGGCCGGCGGCCAGCGCGCATTCCAACATGTCACCGGAAATTCGTGTGTCTTTTCCAATAACTACTCTGCGAGATGAATCGGTTCTAAAATACGCAGCAATCGCTCTGCCGATCGCAACCGCCATTTCAGGTGTCATGGGATGTAGATTGGCAACCCCGCGAATGCCGTCTGTTCCAAATAATCTTTTCATCTGTGATTCCTTATTCATCCGCTATACCGTATGCCAGCAATGGAAATATCTCCATAGCCTCTTTAACGATGTGATCTATCATTCCCTGAAGCCATGCTGTTCCGGATTCACGCGACTTTTCACTGATTCCCTGAATCACGGAAAGATACGCCTTTCCGCTCTCGCTAATTCCATGATGGACGGCTTCCAGAAAACCATCCCGAAAATTGGTATTTCCCTGCCAGGTCTTTTGCATTAGAAACAGCCTTTCAAGTTGAGCGCAGTTGTTATAAACCTCGCACATAAGATTCGCCTGGACGGTCTGGGGGACACCGGAAACCGGCAAACTCTGGCAATAGGCCAGCAAACGGGCAATGCGTTCCTGAATCGCCATCTGAAGCGTTTCCATGAGCCCTTCAAACAGTTCCGGGGTAAAGTCTCGCCCCACGAACTCTGACCGGACATGGACATACCACTGTCTGAGAGCCATCAGATTGGCTATATAATGAATATTGTTGACGACAATGCGCTTCAGGGATAAATGCAGCCCACGGGGATATATGACATTAGCACTTCTGGCGCCTCCCTCCTGGATCAGGCGATCCGGCCTCAGCTCGTCCTTGCGGCATATCGAGCCTGCGGCAAGCACTGTTCCGTATTCAAGCCGGCATGGTCCGACAATTCCTCCCTGACCCCCTAAAAAAATGGGGGTTTGATTTAACATGACTCCCCTGGGAACATCTCCAAGCAAAGATGCCGTCGCCTTATCCTGATTGGGTGTGAAATTGAAATGAATGTAAGAGCTGCCAACTTCACTGTGATTTTTCCGGCTGGTTCCACCGGCCATCAAACAATCGCAAAAATTAATCAGGCTGCCAAGCGTGACAAAGGGAAACAGGATGGTCTGTTTCAGTGCAACCGTATGCGCTACGCTGGCCTGTTCTTCAAGAATAGTTCCTTCTCTGACATGGGCGCCAAAACCCATCACAACATCATCCAGGAAAACCGCCTTTCGAAAGAACCCGCCCTTTAGCTCTACCCTGGGCCCGATATAGCAGTTTTCAACAGTAACCGGTCCTTCATAACCTAACTTCGCGCCCGGAAGAATGAGCGTTTTGTCGCCATAAATCCGGCAGCCTGGATAGAGGATGACCCCTTCACCAGAAATCCGGTTCAAATTGACTTCATCCCCGATATCCAGAGTATCCGGGTTATGAATTTTTACCCCTTTTTCCATGAGTTGCTGCGTCTTCGATGCCATTTTTAGTACCTTTC
>JBAXVB010000648.1:0-2540 GCA_037129415.1 Deltaproteobacteria bacterium | reverse complement strand
TCCACTATAATCAGATATAATCAAAATTTTCTGCATATAACGAATGCTAAATTTCTGCAACTTATAATTGGACTATACTGTAAACGGGCATAATCCGAGCCTTCCATAAACTCCCTCTCCCAGCGGGGGAGGGTTGGGGTAGGGGCCAAAAACGCAAAATTATACCCGTTCACAGTATCCCATCGCAAACAGACTGTCATGGCTTTATTCATATCATCCTGTCGATTTCCTCAAAGGCTTTTTCAATGCGTTTCCTGGAAACCGGAAACGCGGTTTTCAGTTCCTGTGCGTAAAGTGAGACTTTATATTCTTCGATTATCCAGAAGATATCCTGAATAGCCTGCTTCTTTTTATTCGTTGCATGATGAGACAGCTCGTCCTGAAGAACCTGGTATCTGTCTGACAGTATCTGAATTTCCCGGCTTTTTATCTGATCTTTGTCAAAATCGAGCCAAGCCCTCTGAGTACGGATCGCAATGGCGCGAATGTAGCGAATCAGGTGGGGGAATCGTTCGGGTTCATACTGAATCATGAAGTCTTCGGGTATCAGGATTCGAAGCTGTTCTTTCATATCTGTCCAGAACTGCCTGGCAACGGCATTGGCCAGGTTATTTCGAATCAGACCTTCGATGCTGCCGCCGGCTTCGGTAATGGCTTCAAGAATTTCCATGCTGGCATCCAACAAATTTTTGGCAAGGGACGGCATGTCTGGAAACGTCTTTTCCGTGTAGGCGATAAATTCGCTTTCTGATCGGATGTTTCTGGAAAACAGCCGTATTAAAAGCGCATTATAAAGTCTTTTCTGAATCTTTTTTGCTCCGCCCCACTGTTCGGCCAGAAGTGTTCGGTGTCTGGGAATCGACAGATATTTCTGCATGAATTTCATTTCTCTGGCGTAAACGATCTCAACCAGTCCGGCAACCCCCAGACAGTGGGCCAAAATCGCCTCTCCAGGTTCTTCAAAGAGCCTAAGACTAACGCAGTTCGAATTCTTGACCAGGGCGGGAAATAACGTCCAGATAACCCCGGCTTCTCCCTGGATATTGATGACATCAGGAAGTTCCGCCAGTTCCCATCCCGTGACGGACGGGCGTTCCCAGTTTTTTCTGGCAAGATCAAGGGCTGCGTTGCTGATGCGATCCGGCGCCAGGTTATCGAGTACCGACAGGTCTCTGCCGCTGCAGATCACCTTGCCTTCGGGACTGGTAATGGCAATGCGCATTTTGAGATAATCCGGAAGAGTTTCTTCGGACCAGGCCGAGGCCGGAATATCAATGCCAAAACGCTGGTGGATGAACCGGCTGAGGGCGTTTGCCAGAATTTCGGATTCCCTGGGCATTTCTGTGACGAGAATTTCCACTGTTCTGGAGATAGGTACAAGTTTTTTTCGGTACATTTTGGGAAGCGCCTTGATCATGGCGCCGACTTTTTCTTTCAGGATGCCAGGCACCATCCAGTCGAGCGATTCCTTGGGTATGGTCGGAGCCGCAGCCGAAGGAATATGAACGGTGAGTCCGTCTTCCTTGCTTCCGGGTTCAAAACTGTACAAACACGAAAAATGGTTATTTCCCAGCGTGACCTTGTCCGGATAAAGCGCCAGTTCTCCGGAATCGGGAGCATATTGCAGCAGGTCTTCCCGGTTCATGAGCAGAAAACCTTCGTCCCCCTTATCCTTCAAGAATTTCTGAAATGTTCTGATATCACTGATTGTTGCTGGAATACGCTGGCGGTAAAAATCATACAGGTCTGCTTCACCGACGAGCAGGTCTTTTCGCCGGAACCGGTTCTCCATATCCTGAATTTCTTCAATCAAATTTTGATTGCGGATCATGAAGGCAAAAGGTTTTTTGACATCACCTTCCACCAGCGCGCTTCGCACAAAGATGTTCGAGGCTTCCACCGGATCAATCCGGCCATAGCAAACCGAACGCTGGCTGACGATGATGAGTCCAAAGAGGCTGACCTGCTCAAGCGCTACAACCTCGCCCCGGCTTCGTTCCCAGTGCGCCTGGCTCCAAGTGTAACGGCAAAGGGACTTTCCCAGTTCTTCCAGCCACTTGGAATCAATGCCGGCAACGATCCTGGCAAACAGGCGCGAGGTTTCCACCATTTCGGCCGCCACGACCCAGTTTCCGGCCTTATTGAATTGGCTGGATCCCGGAAAAACCATGACTTCCCGGTCCCGTGCTGCTTTAAATATGTTTTTTTCCTTTTTCATGGCGATGTTGGAAAGAAATCCGCTGAGGATTGAGCGGTGGATTGCGCTGTAGCGGTCCGGGAAATCGGTGGCATTTTTATGCTTCCCCTTAGGCAAAAGGGGGATCAATGGAGAGTCCTTTTCCGGGTCGCCTAAATCCCCCACAGTCCCCATATTACAAAGGGGGGAGGGGTTTGTTTTGGACGTTATTATCCCGAATTCTTCAACGATCGCTGAAAGCTGTGAATGAATATCCCGCCATTCACGCATCCGTTTAAACGATAAAAAATGCTGGCTGCAGAACCGTTTCAACCTGGCGGAGGATTTATCCGTTTCCTGAAGT
>JBAXVB010000647.1:0-2541 GCA_037129415.1 Deltaproteobacteria bacterium | reverse complement strand
ATCAACCGCCAATTCATTTTTTTGATAAAGAGGCATTATGCTGCTTGACAGAATCAAATCTTTGTTTCAACCAAAGCGAAAAACAAAACTTTCCAGAGATGACATTCAGGCCATTTTTCGTACCAAATATGTCAATTTCAAGATTCTGCTGGACTCGAATTCAGAGTTGTTAAAAATCATTTCCGAAATTGAGGAAAAGCTGCGCGGCGAAACCGTTTTCGGTATGTCTTTTATCCGCTCGCAAACACTTCGCGCCCTGTTTCATGCCGGAAGAATGATTCGCAGCTTTGAAAGCCTCTCCAGTCGATCTTCTTCCACGCTGTCGGCCACCCTGGATCAAATTTATCAAAATATCCAGCAGGAACAGGAAATTCAGCCTGCACAGAAAATCCCCGAATACATTTTGCCATATAATCGAATCACAAAGGAAATGACTGAATCCGTCGGAGGCAAAAGCGCCAATCTTGGAGAAATCCTGAATCGAGTTAACCTGGCCATTCCCATGGGGTTTGCTATAACGACGACGGCTTTTGATGGGTTTATCCAGTCAAAGGGTTTGGTTGAGGAAATACAAAAGCGAAAAATGGAACTGGATATCATCTCACCCGAAACCATTGTCAGTGTCAGCGAAAACATTCAGCAATTGCTGACCCAGACAGATCTTCCGGAAGACGTGGAATCTGCGATTCTAAATGCCTACCATGAGGTATTTGAATCCGTCGGAACGCTGTCGGGGTCAGAGGCGGTTTCTGTCGCCTTGCGAAGCAGCGCCATTGGCGAGGACAGCGAGATGTCTTTTGCCGGACAATACCTTTCCGTTTTGAATGTACCCAAAAACAACATTATTCAGGAATACAAACGCATCATCGCAAGCCTGTTTACCGCAAGAGCCATTTCATATCGCCAGCACATGGGGATTCCGTTTGAGGATGCCGCCATGAGCGTGGCATGTCTGGAAATGGTCCATGCCAGCGTCAGTGGCGTCATGTACAGCAGCCATCCTTTCAACATTCACGAAAACAATATCATTATCCAGGCTGTCTGGGGATTGGGACCTTATGTGGTGGATGGCATTATCACACCGGATTCATATACGCTTTCAAAGGATGATCCGCCTCAAATTCTGGAAATGAAGATATCCTGCAAATCCGTTAAATTGGTCTCCGGAAAGGAGGGTTATCTTGCAGAGGAGACTGTCGATGACAACCTCCAGAATCAACCTTGTCTGACTCGTGAACAGGCTATTCTACTGGCGTCATATAGCATCAGGCTTGAAAATCACTTCCAGTGTTCTCAGGATATTGAATGGGCTATAGATACCGAGGGGCGGATTCGGATTCTTCAAACCCGACCACTGAAAAGAAACCAGATAAATGCCGAAGGACACTCGACATCTTCTGAACCCTTGCCCGGCTATTCTGTAATCCTGGAAGGCGGGAGTATAGCGTGCCCTGGAGTGGGTTACGGCCCGGCTTACCATGTGCAATCAGAAGCTGATCTGATGGCGTTTCCGGAGGGCGGGATATTGATTGCCTCCTACTCATATCCCCAGTACGTTCTTGTGATGCAAAAAGCACAGGCGCTGGTGACCGATTTTGGGAGCATTACTGGACACATGGCCTCTCTTGCCAGGGAATTCAAGGTGCCGGCGCTCCTAAACGCCAAAATAGCCACTACAGCCATTAAACATGGCGAAATGATTACCGTGGATGCTTATTCCGGAAGGATTTACGAAGGAAAAGTGGATGAACTTCTTGAAATGAGGATTGAAAAAAAATGGTTTATGAAAGATACGCCGGTGCATAATTTGCTGCGAAAGCGCGCCGATCTTATTCTTCCGCTTAACCTGGTGGATCCTAAATCTCCCCAGTTTACTCCCGGCAACTGTAAAACCATTCATGACATCATGCGGTATATCCATGAAAAATCTTATAGCGAAGTATTTCAAATCAGCGATATGGCATCGGATCGCGGTAGCATGTCTGTTCGTCTGAAGGCCCCTCTTCCGCTGGATCTTTACATCATTGATCTGGGCAATGGTATGTCGGAGGATGCATTTCAGTCTTCAACTGTCGCCGTGAATCAAATTACATCAAATCCCTTTAACGCGCTGCTCAGGGGAATGCTGCGAAAGGATCTGAAGGCGATGGAACCCAAACCCATCGAGCTGAAAGGGTTGTTTTCTGTAATGAGCCAGCAGATGCTCGCTCCCCCAAACCGGAGTAGCGAACGATTCGGAGATAAAAGCTACGCCATCATTTCGGATAAATATCTTAACTTCAGCTCTCGAGTAGGATATCATTACAGCATCCTGGATACTTACTGCGGCCAGACACCGACAAAAAATTACATTAACTTCCAGTTCAAGGGAGGCGCCGCCGATGATGTCCGCAGGAATCGGCGCGTACGTTCCATTGAAAAAATACTGGGGGCGCTGGGTTTTCTGGTCGAATCGCAAGGGGACAGAGTAGCAGCAAGATTCGCCAAAGAACAGCCTGCCGTCATTGAGGAAAAACTGGATTATATTGGTCGTCTGCTGCT
>JBAXVB010000646.1:0-2543 GCA_037129415.1 Deltaproteobacteria bacterium | reverse complement strand
GGGTGGGTTAATTTATCTGAGCAGGGGTGGGTTAATTTATCTGAGCGCTATAGCTTTATTGTTTTACACCCTTTACTGCCAGAAAAAGAACCGTCAGCATTACTTATTATCCCTGTTTTTCTTTATCTGTGCGCTTATGGCCAAACCCATGGTCGTAACATTACCTTTTGTTTTTCTTATCCTGGATTACTGGCCATTAAAAAGATATCCCGAAGTGTTTTCGAAAAATATCCATGTTCAAGATCGGCGAGTTATAGGGCGTTTGCTGGTTGAAAAAGTTCCTTTTGTAATGTTTTCCTTTCTTTCCTGCTTAAAAACGCTTACCGTGCAGCACAGTACAGTTGCATCCATTGATTTATTCCCCCTGATCCCCCGGACTGCGAATTCCATAATATCATACTCAGAGTATATATCAAAAATGGTATTTCCATTTCCTCTTGCTGTTTTATACCCTTATCCCCGAATTATTTTTTTATGGAAGGTTATAGCATCTCTTTTTATTGTCTTATCCATATCCTTTCTGGTTATTCGGAGACTTCGGCGAAGCCCCTGGCTTGCTGTAGGCTGGTTCTGGTACATCGGAACTCTGGTGCCGGTTATAGGACTGGTTCAGGTGGGTGTTCAGGGATATGCTGACCGCTATACATACATTCCCCTTATCGGGTTATTTATAATGATTGCATGGCAGGTTCCCCAAATGGCTCAATCTTGGAAACACAAAACCATTGTCCTTTCAGTAGGTGCTGCTGGCATTTTGTGTACGCTTTGTGTGTTAACGTCGCTCCAGATTCGACACTGGGAAAACAGCATTACACTTTTTGAGCATGCTCTGAAGTCCACGTCGGAAAATTATGTAGCACATCACAATTTGGGTTTTTCACTTGCTGAAAGAGGAAACTTTGACGAGGCAATCTCGCATTATAACACAGCGATTCAAATTTTCCCATTTTTTGCTGATTCACACAACAACCTTGGATTTATATCAATCAAACGGGGTAATTTTCAGGAAGCAATCTTTCACTTTCAAAATGCAATAGAGTACAATCCTAATAACGTACAATCCTATTATTTTTTGGCGAATTTATATTTCGAACTAAAACAAATTGATAATGCCATCATATATTACTCAAAAGCGTTAGAAATTCGCCCAGACTATGTTGAAGTTATTAACAATTTGGGTATTTCACTTGCTTTAATTGGAAAATCTGATGAATCGCTTGCACACTTTAAAGAAGCCATAAGGATAGACCCTGATTTTGTTGATGCGCGAAGAAATATGGTAAAATTTTTTCCGGAGAAAATGAAATGACTACCTAATGCTGAACACGAATAGATGCCTACTGTCCTTTTTTTGACCATCATATTCCACGAAACAATTCTGATCTGATCAGTTTCATTTTAGCCATGCGATATTTCATGGCAGTAGCAAGACAGCCGAAACCGTACTTTACGCTCCGTGTGAAATTTATCGAAGAGGCATCCTCAAAATATTTTGTCGGGCAGGTTATCTCTGCAATCTGCCACCCTTGCCACAATATCTGTGCAAGCATCTGATTGTCGAAAACGAAGTCGTCTGAGTTCTGGTCGAGCGGTAGTTTTTCGAGCAGCTCTTTTGAAAACGCCCGATAGCCCGTGTGATATTCCGAGAGTTTCGCACCGATAAGAATGTTTTCGGCCAGCGTTAGAAAACGGTTTGCAATGTACTTCCAGACAGGCATACCGCCCTTGAGTGCATAACCTCCAAGTATCCTTGACCCCAGAACACAATGATAAAGACCATTGGCTACCAGCGATGCCATCGCTGGTATCAGGCTTGGCGTGTATTGATAATCTGGATGCACCATAATCACGATATTCGCGCCAGCCTCGATCGCCATCTTGTAACACGTCTTTTGATTACCGCCGTATCCGCGGTTCTTCTCATGCCGGTGTACGACCGTGGCAGGAAGTGAAGATGCTATCTCCATAGTCCTGTCATTGCTCGCGTCGTCAACGACGATGACCATGTCCACAATTCCCTGCGCCATGACTTCTTCATGAGTCTTTCTCAGGGTTGCCTCGGCATTATATGCTGGCATGATAACGATTATTTTCTGTCCGTTTAACATAGCTGTCTTCGCATCATTTCATAGCCTTTGTCACTGTACCTTTCTAAAAACCATTTCCATCGTACCGCCCTTTTTCAAGCAAGCCTCTACCACACTCAACATGGCAAATAGCGGAAAAGTCATAATATAGAATATCTTCTGAAACAATATTGAGAGCCCAGAATATTCACAGGCATATAATCTGTTGCCTTTCAAAACCTCAAAAAGCACTTCACGTTTTCTGAGCATGCAGTTCAAAACGCTCTGCTGCATGCCGAACGGATTCTGTTCCAGCGAGAAATACTTTATGGTCACGATCTCAAAGCCGAACGTTTGCATTATTTTTATCAGATCTAATGTACCAAAGAAAAACAGATGCCTGGGCGGATCTATATGCAGCCAACTGCCCCTGAACAGTCTGCTCTGAAAACTATCAATATTGGGCAGAGAGACCAA
>JBAXVB010000645.1:0-2550 GCA_037129415.1 Deltaproteobacteria bacterium | reverse complement strand
CAAAATAGGCGGTTTCAAGCACATTGTGCGCCTCCTCCGCCTTTTTCACCTCATATAAATCGGTTTCAGCAAAGAACCCCTGATAGGAGAGTAGCGCCTCATATACCGCGCCCAACTGGTTGATGCCAAGCTGTGAATAGGAAATGCGCCCCCGGCGATGATTTACGCCCCTTGCCGGCCGGGAGAGGGACATCAATTCGATGACTTGTTGCAGCACAAAATTTCTGAATTTCACCTTGTTCAAAAGCGGGGTCTTCCCAGGATCGAAAAGATGGCTGCGAAGCGGAGAAATGCGGAAGGTGTGGTGTTCTGCTCCAGATGCGGTCACATCGAGCTGGAGCATCTTCCCCTGTTTTGGATAACCATCGTATAGCAGATCAAAGAGCAAATTGATGGATTCGTGGAGATACAAACCGTTCCTGGATTCGGCGGTGGTCAGTTTCACCATTTCAAGTTCACGCAGGGATTCCAGGCTGTAACCTTTTCGGTATGCTTCGGATTTGTCCGGAAGATATCCCAGGCCAGGTCTGGCCTCGATATAAAACAAAAACAGCATCCGATACATGTATCGCAGGCATTCACGGGTCAGTTGACCCGCCATGTCCCGCCCATAAATTTTATCATGGAGCTGTTCCCGAAGATAGTAAACCGCTTCGTTACCCAATAGCTCAATGGCTTCCCGCAACGAGTATTTCAGGTCTTCTGAAACGGCGAAGGCATGTTTATGGGAATTTTCATCCAGTGTATCCAAAAACGGAATGCCGTCCTTTGGGCAGATGGAATCCCGGTGCAGCAACGCGGCCATGGCCTGCAAGGTGGAGGTTTCCCTGCGGTCCAGAATCTCCCGGATATCAAACCGCAGCAGCCGCTTTTCGTGCCATTTGGTGCGATCCAGAAGCATGATTTGGGTAAAACTGATCAGGATGACCCACCGGGGAGGCTCGGCTTTCCCGAAAATCTGGCGGGTGATGATTTCCTCCAAAGAAATATCCGGAAGTTTTTGAATTTCATCACCGACTGGGTATTGCTCCGGCAGGAAATACAATTCCAGCGGATCGGAATCTTCTTCCGGAACATTGACCGCCTCAATGATCCAGAGGGCTGGAGAGCCATCGGGCCGGTCGATTTTACTGGCCAAGGGGATAATATTGCAGTCATCATCCAGCGAAACAGTCTGGGGGTCATAATCATAGCCCAGGGCCAAAAGCAACTGGCTGGTAAATTCCCGTTGCAGACTCAGTCTTTCTTTAATTTTGCGTTCCCGTTCGAGAAGGCCCTGTCTGGTAAAGAATTCCTTTCTGAGACTCCGCAATTTTGTATGGGGCTGGGGAATGGCTTGCTCATCCTCTTTTTGTTTCCACTGGCTGAAAATATCTTTCAGGTCGTTTTCAAGGATGGCGGAAAGGTAATGATGGGTGTAAAACTCGTTTTCATTGGTGATGCCAGTGATATCCATGGCCATTATGCCACCCCTTTCAGAACGGCGATTACCTGAATAAAGGGATTGTCTTCCGTTGTCATCGTATCCTCAACCCAGTTCCAGAACTCGTTAAATATGCGATCTATTTCCCGCTTTTCCTGCTCTTTTCGGCTGAGCTGTTTTTTGTCCGCATAGATATTCTCTATCTGCTCGTGATGTTTGACTTTCAATCGGTCCAGGTTGTCGAGGTGCGTTTGCAATTTTGGATTGATCCTGTCCTCAAAAGATTTGCGCTCCCCAGTCATGTATTGCTTTGCCTGCTTGACGGCCTCCGGCAGGAGGCTCCGAAGGGATTCCATATCCTGGTTTTCCTCCCGATTCGGAAATGTGGTTCCGCCAAGACCGGTTCTGGTTAATAGTGACGCGAAGGATTCAATCTTCTGAAAAGCCCCATTCTGAAACGTCACCCCGAACCACCGATGAATCAGGGGGTGGCACTTTAGATTGGGCACGAGACCCGTGAGGATAAACACGACTTCTTCCCTGGACAGCGCCCCTTGAAGCGATAAAACCGGCGCTTCATGCCGCCCGAATCCGGCGACCACCTTGTCGTTAATCCATTCAAGAACCGGGTTTTGCTGCCATAGATAATGAATCCGGGGCCAGGCGTTTTCATCTTTGCGGCTGCGTTTTATTTCGTTCTGAATGGCATCCTGGTCCGACGAAAGCACAAATGTATCATCTTCAGGCCACACCTCTTTGGGAAGGACATACCGAAGGCGATGTTTCAGGTCCTGGGTGGTGAGGTGATGAAAATCATCAAAAAACTGGTTTTAAATTGATCCCATTTTTATTCCTCATTATATAAACAGAACAAACATGGGATCAGTTTTTCTCTAAAATATATGGCAATTTTCATCGGCCCACAGTACATCGGCGTGTCCATAGCGTCGGCATAAAAAACCATGATTATTGCTGAATCATTTTTCAGGACTTTTATCCGGATATGCAGGGAGGGGACTTCTGCTCAAATCCTTGTCCTGAAATATAAGCGTAGTAAAGTGGCAGAAAGACAAGGCTTTGTTCGGGAAGTTCGGTATATGGGGCGCATGAAAAAACATACCCCTTCA
>JBAXVB010000644.1:0-2555 GCA_037129415.1 Deltaproteobacteria bacterium | reverse complement strand
TTGTTGTTTTATGCCTCAGCCAGTATTGCCATGCGCTGGACAGCATACGCGTCGATGAAAAGAGTTCCCTGTTTTCAGCAATTGATAAAACGCTCCCTGTTGTCACCTCATCATATATCGGCTGGTCAAGGAACTGGAAATGGGCCGACTCACAGGTTCATCCTGTATATCAGAGGGGGGATTTCAGATCCACATTTACAGGACAAGTTCCCGATCTGGAAATTGATTTTGCCGGAACGCTGAACGTTGGCTCATATCCCAAACAGTTCATCTGGACTTACCTTTGGGACAAACATAAAGATATTCCCGATGCAACCGGCTTTGGCATCGAATTCAAGTTTGCGTTAAATTCCCCCGGTTTTTCTTCAGCAGCAATGTATCCTGAATTACTGCTCGGTAATAAAGGGTGGCGTTGGCGCACGCCGGATGGGTGCGACATGACAGTACAATTTACCCCGGCTCTCGCCAGCCTGGCATTCGAGAGGCAGCAAGAAAACACCATCCGGGCTCTGTTCTTTACTGGCATTGAACAGGGGACACAGCAGACAACCATGAACGTTACCGTTGATGATGAGGCGGTTAATATGTCAGGCCCGGCAAGCCTGGAATATGACGACATTGACCTTGGCGCGTGGCATTGTGATGTGTTACCGAGCGAAACTTCACCGATGGATATGTCTTTCCTTAACAAGCAGGACAGGCCTGCCGGAAGTCACGGATTTGTCAAGGCGCGAAACGCGGAACTCATTTTTGCCGATGGTGCGCCAACCAGATTTTGGGGTGTCAATTTGCAAGCTTATGCGTTGTTTGATACGCGCGATGAAAATATCATAAAACATTCACAACGAATTGCGCAACTTGGCTTCAATCTGGTAAGAATTCATCACCATGATTCGCAGTGGGTCAAACCCAATATTTTCAAGAACCCGGAAGATAATACTCAAACACTGTCCACCGATGCGTTAAGAAAACTGGACTTGTGGATAAAGTGTCTGAAAGATCAAGGCGTGTATGTCTGGCTGGATCTGCATGTCGGCAGGACGTTCACCAAAAATGATGGAATCGACAATTTCGCCGATCTTGCCAAAGGCAAAGAAGCCAGTGAAATAAAGGGTTTCAATTATTACAACGCCAGCATCCAGTCTCAGATGCAGGCGTTCAATGCGGCGTATCTGTCTCATGTAAATGAGTTTACCAATATTGCCTATAAGGACGACCCAGCGGTTATTGCACTGCAGCTTACCAACGAGAACGATTTATCACAGCATTTCGGCAACGCTTTGCTTGGAAACAAAGGGGTTCCGCTGCACAACAAACTTTTTGCCGCAGATGCGAAACGGTTCGCGGATGCCCATAACCTGGCATACGACAAAATAATGCGGACGTGGGAAATGGGTGAGTCCAAGATATACCTTAACGATGTCGAACATCGCTACAACCTGAACATGATCGACCAGTTACACAAAATCGGGGTGAAGTCACTGATAGCTACTACCAGTAGTTGGGGGGGAATGGGGCTGTCCGGATTGCCTTCCCTGACAGACGGCGGAATAATTGACGCCCATTCTTATGGCGGAATTGAAGAGTTGACGCGAAATCCGCGCTTTTATGCAGGCTTTTTAACCTGGATCGGCGCTGCACAGGTTTCAGGAAAGCCGCTTTCCGTAACAGAATGGAACATGGAGCCATTTCCGGCAGCGGACCGCTTTACATCGCCGCTTTTTACAGCCAGTATTGCAAGCCTGCAAGGCTGGGATGCGCTCATGCTGTACGGATACAGTCAGGCGCCTTTGAACGGCAATGTAGCAGGAAGCAATTACTCGTCATTCAACGACCCGTCGATGATGGGCATGATGCCGGCTGCCGCGCTGCTTTATCGGCAAAATCATATCGCTCCGGCCAGGAACCGCTATGAACTAATGCTGGATCGCAACAATTTTTTCAATATCAGCCATGATCCGAGTACGTCAAAATCCATGCGCACTTTGCTGGAAACCAGTCAATTCGCCATTCGCATGCCCGATACGCCTGAACTGCCATGGTTGAAAAACAGCGCGCAGCCCGACAAGAACGTGACGGTTGTAAGTGATATGGACAAAGATTTCATTCCCAATGGACAATCATTTGTAACATCGGATACCGATGAATTACAGCGTGATTGGGAAAAAGGAATTCAGACTGTCAATACCGACAGATCCCAGGTTGCAGCCGGTAAACTCGGAGGTGAAACAATCAGGTTGGATAACGTCACCTTTACAATCCGGACTAAAATCGCCGTGGTGGCTATCCAGAGCCTGGATGACAAGCCAATCAGGACATCAGGCAGCATATTCATTACACTGATGGCGCGTTCCCAGCCCGACCAAGTCAATAAATCGGTCTTTCTATCCGAGACTGTAACCGGCACAGTAACCTTTGCCGCGCCTGAAGGGTTGCAATTGTATCCCGTCACCAAATCGGGCAAACTTGACAAACCGATGGCGGTGACATACGCAACTGGTCGATATACGGTTAATTTTCCACCTACGGCGGCGCATTGGTTTATTTTTAAATAG